>JBMOMO010000036.1:0-28865 GCA_049324135.1 Chloroflexota bacterium | reverse complement strand
TCTCCCAGGCCGGGCGCGCGGCGGACGCGCCCTTACGCTTCCAGGACCTGCTGGCTGGCTTCTGCGCCGCCCTGGCTGCCCTGCGCCGCCCGGATGTGTGGCGCTGGCTGCTGCTGCTCGAATTCGCCGACCTGATGCTGGACGTCCTGCTGGGTTACCTGGCGCTCTACTTCGTGGACGTGGCGCTCGTCAGCGAGACGCAGGCCGGCCTGGCGGTCGCCTCCTGGCTGGCGCTGGGCATGGTCACGGACTTGCTCTTCATCCCCCTCATCGACCGCCAGGCGAACAGCCTGGAATACCTGCGTTCCACTGCCCTGCTCGAACTGCTCTTCTTCACTGCCTTCCTGTTGGCGCCCGGATTCGTCCCCAAACTCATCCTGGTCGTCTTCGTCAACCTGTGCAACACGGGCTGGTATCCCATCCTGAAAGGACGCCTGTATTCCGCCCTGCCCGGCCAGAGCGCCAGCCTGATGGCGATCGGCTCTGTCACGGCCCCGCTGGCGCGCCTCCTGCCGCTGCTCATCGGCCTGCTGGCCGACCGTTTCGGCCTGGGCGTCGCCGCCTGGCTCTTGCTGCTGGGCCCGCTTGCCCTTATCATTGGCCTGCCTCGCCATGACTGATCCCTCCGCCCCGCTTTCGGTCTACCTGCACGTTCCCTTCTGCGTCCACCGCTGCGCCTATTGCGACTTCAATACCTATGCGGGACAAGAGGCTTCGATTCCATCTTACGTGGACGCTTTAGTTAATGAGATCAACTACCTCGGACAAGCGACGGCGAGACTACCGGACGATCAGACCATCGGGACGATCTTCTTCGGCGGCGGGACTCCCTCGCTTCTTTCCCCGCCCCAACTTGCCTCCGTTATGGACGCCCTGCGCGCCGCCTTTGCCCTTTCCCCCCACCTCGAAGTCACGCTGGAGGCCAACCCCGGAACGACCTCGCCAGATGATCTCCACCGCTTGCGCGCCATTGGCATTAATCGCTTGAGTTACGGAGTCCAATCGGCTAATCCCGGTGAACTGCGCCTGCTGGAGCGCGCGCATGATTTCTTCGACGTGATCGCCTCGGTCAAATGGGCGCGCCAGGCCGGCTTCGACAATCTCAACCTCGACCTGATCTACGGCCTGCCGGAGCAGACATTGGCGGATTGGCAGACCAGCCTGCGGCGCGTCCTCGACCTGCATCCCGAGCATCTCTCCCTGTACGCCCTGACGCTGGAGCATGGCGCGCCTTTTGGGCGTTGGGCTGCGCGCGGGCTGCTGCCCACCCCCGACCCCGACCTGGCGGCTGACATGTACGAATGGGCGGGCGAGTATCTCTCTGCCAATGGCTATGTCCAGTACGAGATCTCCAACTGGGCAAAAGCAAATTCAGAATTCAGACTTCAGACTTCAGAATTTATGTGCCGCCACAACCTGCAATACTGGCGCGGACTGCCTTACCTGGGCCTGGGCGCGGGCGCGCACGGGTACGCCAACGGGTATCGCTACTCCAATGCCCTGCGCATCAAAACCTACATCGAGCGCTTCACTGCCGGCCAATTCCCAATTACCAGTTACCAATTTCCATTGACCCCCGCTGCTGTCAACCAACACCGCCAAACTCCCCAGGACGACATGAGCGAGTTCATGCTCAACGGCCTGCGCTTGACGCGCGAGGGCGTCTCTCCCGAAACCTTCCGCGCGCGCTTTGGCCGCGACCTGCGCGCCGTCTTTGGACGCGAGGTCGAGGAACTGCTGCGCCTGGGCCTGCTGGAATGGGCGGGAGAATCCCCCTCTCCTGCCAGGAGAGGGGATAGGGGTGAGGTCCTGCGGCTGACCGTGCGCGGTCGCCTGCTCGGCAACCAGGCCTTCCTGCGCTTCGTTTGACGGGGCTGTCCTACCTGCACCTGCACGCCACCGGATCCCAATCACAGAACAGCATGAGCGGCGGCGGACAGAATTGTTGGGTTGCCTTGGGTTTGGGCGTGGCCTCCTCTTTCGGGCAAAGTTGCGGTTCGTACCCATTGGGCTTGAAGCCGAACGCTTCCCGGCAGGTATTGTCCACCGAATGCAGGGCTTTGAGGGGATAATGCTTCTCGCTCTTCTCCGGCGAACCAGCCTGTTCTTCCGTAAAGCGGTCCACATAATCCAATTCCGAGACAGCCTTCAAGCCCGCGTCGGCCAGCACGCCCAGCATGTACGCGCCGTCGTCGGTCAGCGAGCGCTTGAAGGCGAATTGCACGGTCGCCTCCCGCCCGGCGTTGACGCGCACCCAGGCCAGGTCGGGGTCTTCGCCGAGGCCGCCGTCGAAGAGCAGTTTGTCGTACCCGTCCCCCGGCAGGGGGGCGTCCGACAGTTCGCCCGACAGCCCGCCGGTGTCGTGGTTGGAGTCCTCGAAGACCTGCACGCCGTCCGTCGTCCAGGTTGGAACGTAGGGCGGATGCGCCCAGATGACCCGGTCGCCGAATCCGTCCGCGTCCAGGTCGAGTTCGACGCCGTAGTCGATCCCCACCGGGTTGTTGGGGTCTACGCCGCTCAATCCCAGCGACACGTAGACGAATGTGTCGTCCTGGCTGTGGGTAAAGGTGACGATGTCCAGGTCGGGGATGTAGGTCATGTCCTGCTGGAAGGGGCGCTCCAGGCGGTTGATCTTGTAGGAATCGCCGTAGGGCGCGCGTTTCTCCGGGGCGGTATCAGCCGATTCGACGTCGTAGACCAGTTTGCCGGCCGGCGGCGAGTCGGACGGCCTTCGGGCGTGCGCAACAGTGGCGGTGGCGGGGACCGGCGTGGCCGAGGGGATTTCTGTGACGACGGGCAGGGCGGGCGGGAGGGCCAGCGCGGGGCTGGGCGCTGGCGGCGGGCTGCCCTGGCTGGCTGGCAGGTTGCAGGCGGCCGCAACCAGGATGAAAATGGCAAGCAGGACAATAAAAGGATGTGCAAGGTAGGTTTTCATCTCGACTCCTTTGTGTTGGGGTCTTTTCTATATTATCCGTCAATCAGGGGCGCGATTGCAAGCTACCAGGACTTTTGGAGCATCACTGCCCGGCCAACACGGCGCGGATGCGCGGCGCGATGCCGGTCAGGTCCGTCAGTCCTTGCATGAAGCGTTTGTGCTGGCGACCGATGACCAGCCCCGGTACGTTTGCGCCGGTGTGCCGCCGGGTGGACAGGTCTTCCAGGTTGCCGTGGTCTGACGTGACCAGGAGCAGGTCCGCGTCCAGGTCATAAGCGGCGATCAGCCCCGCCAGCACGCCGTCGAAGGTTTCCATCTGTTCCACCGCCCAGTCCATGTCCTGCTTGTGACCGGCGTAATCGCTGGCCCAGTATTCGAACAGCGAGAAGTCATAACCCTGCGCGAGTTCTGCCAGCCTTTTCCCCGCCTCATGCGCGGACAAGAGGGGCGCGTCCGCTAAGGCGAGCATGGTGCGCCACCCCAGCCCGGTGAAATCGGCCGAAAGCGCCTGCCCCGCGTACAGGTGGTCTTTGGTGAAGAGCGGGTAGCCGGCGCTGGCGACCGCCAGCGGGATGGCAGAGTACAGGCGCTTGCCGCTGGCGATGCCCTCGAAATAACGCGGCGGGTAGGCGTTCAGCAGCGCAGCGGTCTTCCCGTTTGCGTGTAGCCACGAAAATAGTGTCTGCCCATCTGTGAGATAGCGGGCGACGGCGGGATTGGGCTTCGGGCCGTAGTGGTAGCCCAGTTCGGCCGGGATGTTGACGCCGGTCAGCAGCACGGCCTGCCCGGTGGCGGATTGCGGTAAGCCGCTTACGCCCAGCCCGGCGTCCAGCGAGCGCAGCGCGACCAGGTCGCTTTCGAAGGGCGCGGCGGAGGCGGTCAAGGCGCGCCCGCCCAGCAGCGCGCGCAGGTAGGGCATCCCGGCGCGCGCCAGAGGGTTGAGCGTTGGGTCGTCTGCGCCCAGCCCGACCCCGTCCAGGAAAATGAAGAGCAGTCTGGTCATATTTCCCGATTGTACCCTTGAAAGGGGAATGTCGCCGGCGCACTGGCAGGGGCGGATTCCAGGATCGAGTATAGGATGGATATAGGTTAAGCGAAGGATGAGCGAAGGAAGATCGGTATTTTCCTCTTGACATTAACGTAACGTCATCGTTTATACTGGCGCGCATGTTCACCGTCAAGCAACTTGCCAAACTGGCCGGGGTCACGCCGCGGGCCTTGCGCTATTACGACGCCATCGGGCTGCTCAAGCCGTCCCACGTGGGCGAGAACGGCTATCGCTACTATGGGGAGCAGTCCGTGCTGCGCTTGCAGCAGGTGTTGTTCTACCGCGAACTGGGCCTGCCGCTGGAAGATATCAAGGCCATCATGGCGCGCCCGGACTTCGACGTGCTGTCCGCGTTGGAAAGCCACAAGGAAGCCCTGGGCAGGCGCATGGAACGTTTGCGCCGCTTGATCCAGACCGTGGACGAAACCATCCAGTTTATGAAAGGAGAAACAGCCATGAGCGAAACAGGCTTTTTTGCAGGTTTCAGCGAAGAACAACAGGAAGAATACGCCCGCCAGGCCGAGCAGATGTACGACCCCGAAACAGTGCGCGAGTCCAACCGCAAGTGGAAGGCGTATCCCGCCGGGAAGAAGCAGGCCATCCTGGACGAAGGCCGGCAGATATACCTCGATATGGTGGCTGCCATGCCCCAGGGTGCAGACTCGCCCGCCGTCCAGGCCATCGTCGAACGCTGGCGCAGGCACATGGACTACTTCTGGGCGCCGGACCTCGATCAACTGTTGGGGCTGGCAAGTATGTACGGGCAGAGTCCCGACTTCAAGGCCAATTTCGACCAACTGCACCCTGACCTGGCCGATTTCATGCGCCGCGCGGTAGAGGTGTATGTAGCAGGGCAGAGGTAGAAAAAACGTCCCGAAGGTTTCGAACCTTCGGGACGGTCTGGTATGTTACGACGGGCTGCCGAATTCTACGGGGGCAACATGCGAATCTGGGTAGATGTAATTTTGATGGTCCACTTGTCAGTGTTGTTGGCGCACAAGCCGGATCCTGAGACATTGAGGGGCTTTTTGGGGTCGGTGCTCCATGCCCAGGCCGAGTAGCAGCCAATTGGCAACTCGAGAACAACACTCCCATTCTTTGGCACGGAAAAGCCGCGGTAGCCGCATTCGCCGTGCGGGGTCTTGCTCAAGTACAGGGAACCGTTCATTGGGACGCTGTTGTCATTCCATATCCGGTAGCGGGTCTTTGGCCCGTCCACGCCGGGGATCAGGTGCTTGGGGTCGTTGCAGATATCCGCCGCTGTCGGTTGGACGGGGGCGCTGGTCGGCAAGGCGAGGGGCTGTGTGGGCAACAATATGGGCGTATTGGTGACCGGAGGCGTGGGGGAGGCCGTCTCTGTCGGCGGGACAGGCGTGGCGGTCGGGATGGCGGCCTGCGTCTCGGCGATCATGGTCTGGGCGGCGGCCAGCGCGGTCCCCTGCACGTCGGCTACGCTCAAGGTGGGTTCCGGTTCCGGGCCGCAAGCGCCCACCAGGAAGGCGGTCGCCAGCGCCAGGATCAAAATCTTCTTCATAAGCGTGTTTCTCCTTGGGGTGTTCGGCTAGCAATCGGGTGAGCAGCCGGCCTTGAGGATGATGCGGTCATTCTCGACCCACAGGCTGTAGTTCCCTGTGTTTTGAATGACGCCGCCGCCGAAGACCTTGAAGTCTTTTTTACCATCCACGAACGCGCCAGCGGTGAATGAGCCTATAGGCACTGTAAGGGTGACCGAACTGTCGAACTTGGCGCCAATGTAGCCGCATTGACCACGCTCTGTTGTAAAGAGCAGGGAGATCGTGACCAGGCCTTTGGGCTTGGTGTTGTTTTTGATGGACAACCTGGCGCTTTTACCATCCCACTTCATCAAGGGTTGGTTGCAGGTGGACGTGGCCGCCGGGGCGGGTAGCGTGCTGGTGGGCGGGATGACGGCCGCGCTGGTGGGAGAGAGCAGGCTGCCGCCCAGGCTGGTTGGGGAAACCAGCATGGCGATCGGCGGCGACGTTGGCGTTGACAGGGGGGTATTCGTGGGCGGGACCGGCGTAGGCGGAACAGCGGCCTGCGTTTCAGCCACCATGGCCATGGCGGCCGCCACGGCGGTCGCCTGTACGTCTGCGGCGCTCAAGGTGGGTTCCGGCTCCGGGCCGCAGGCGGTCAGCGCCAGCGCGCCGACCAGGAAGAGCATCCAAATTCGTTTCATCTTTTGTTACTTATCTCCATAAACTGTTTTGTTTCAGTGAACTTTTACTTTTTTCTTTTCGAAAGTCATGCTGATTTCGCCGTTCTTGGCCAGGTTGAACCGGCCTTCGAACTTGCGCCCGCCCACCCAGGCAACGTAGGTGTAGCGGCCAGCGGGGGCAGAGATGCGCATCTTGCCTCCCACCGGGTATTCGATGATGGTGATGTTGCCGTCCAAGGTTGTACATCGCAGCGAAACGTACACCTCGCTCTTGGAGCGGTTGAGCAGCACGATCTTCCCGGAAGGGATGGCGGGCGGCTGGGTGCCGTAGAAGCGCGGGTGCAGCGTCTCTGTGGCGGTGGGGGTGGCCGGGGTCCCGGTAGCAGGCGTCCCCGTAGGAGGAAGCGAGGCGGTCGCCAATGTCCCGGTGACGGTTGCGGTGGCGGTGTCCGTCGCCGGTGTGCCGGAAACGGTCGCGCTGGCGGTCGGCGTCGTCGAGAGACTAGGCGTGGGAAGGGGCGTCTTCGTCTTGGTGCGGGTAGCGGTCAGGATGGGCGCATCGGCAGGCGGTTGGGTGGCAGCCGGGAACGCGTTCAGGGTCTCGATAGCCAGGGTGGCGGCCAGGGCGGCCTCGCTGGCCTGGGCGTCGGGAGACGGGTTACCGGTTGTCAATCCCGGGAGCGGAAACCCCGGTATGCAGGCGCTCAAGAAGAGCGCCATTGCCAACGCAAGACCGACTGTCCTGCTCATGCCTGGCTCCTTTTATGCCTGTTGCGCAACCTCGAGGAACTGGCTGACCACGTCGCGCAACATGCGTTCCGGCAGGGCCCCGACCTGGCGGTGCAAGACCTTGCCGCCAGAGACGAACAGCATGGTGGGGATGCCCTGCACGCCGAACTTGCCGGCCCATTCCGGGTTTTCGTCAGTGTTGACCTTTGCTACCAGCACCTTCCCGGCGTACTCTTTCGCCAGTTTGTCCAGGGTGGGCGCGACCATTTTGCAGGGGCCGCACCAGGGCGCCCAGAAGTCCACGATGACCGGGATGTGCGACTGGAGCACGGTCTTATCGAAGGCTGCGTCGGTAACGTGTACGGGTGCTTCTACCATATTTTAATAAATACCTTTCCGGGCTTTAAGCCCTATGCCTCGGGCTGGCCGGGCATGAAAATTCGATAACTGGAACGGATGGCGGCTGTCTTTCCGAGCATGATGCTGACCGAGCAGTATTTTTCCTCTGAGAGCGCAATGGCCTGTTCGACATCCCTGGCTTTCAGGTTTTCACCCCACAGCAGGTACTCTACTTCGATGTGGGTATATACCATCGGGTAATCGTCGGCGCGTTTGCCGCGCACCTTCACTTTGAAATCGGTCAGCGGGGCGCGTTTTTTCTGGAGGATGGACACGACGTCCACGCCCGTGCAGCCGGCCAGCCCCACCAGGATCAGTTGCATCGGGGCGATGCCGGGCTGGCCGTCCAGGCTGCCCATTTGGACCAGGCCTCCTTCGGCGTTTTCGCCGATGAAGGTCATGTTGCCTTTCCAGGCGGCGGATACTTCCTTCCACTCTTCGGACATTTTGCGCTCGCTGGATTGCGAGTATAACACAAAACGATTTACCGCCGTGTTATAATGGCGCGTCATGGTCGACCTTCTCTCCCGCTGGCGCAGCGGACTCTCCAAAACCAGCAAAGCCGCTTTCGGGCGGTTGGCTGGCTTGTTGGGCGCTACCGAGATCACCGCCGAGACCTGGGACGAACTGGAGGCGCTCCTGATCCAGGCCGACCTGGGGATCGAGACCGCCGGCGACGTGGTCCAGTCCCTGCAACGCGTCGTGCGCACCGAGGGCCTGCTCCGCTCCGAGGAACTCTGGTCGGCGCTGCGAGCGGACCTGCGCGCCCGCCTGGATACGCCGCCGCCTATCGAATGGCCGGGGCAACCCTCCGTTCTCCTGGTGGTGGGCGTGAACGGCTCCGGTAAGACCACCACCATCGCCAAGTTAGGGCAGCGCTTCCAGCAGGAAGGCAAATCCATCCTGTTCGGCGCCGCCGATACCTTCCGCGCCGCAGCCGTGGACCAACTCCAGGTGTGGGGGGGCAGGCTGGGGGTGGATGTGATCGCGGGCGCGCCGGAGAGCGATCCCGGCGCAGTGGCCTTCAACGCTGTCCAGGCCGGCGTTGCCCGCAAGGTGGACCTGGTCATCGTGGATACCGCCGGGCGACTGCACACGCGCTTCAACCTGATGGAAGAGTTGAAGAAAGTGCAGCGCGTTACCGGTAAGGCGCTGCCCGGCGCGCCGCACGCCGTCTGGCTGGTGCTGGACGCCACCACCGGGCAGAACGCCCTGCAACAGGCGCGCGCTTTCAAAGAGGCCGTCGGCGTGACCGGCGTGATCCTGGCGAAACTCGATTCTTCGGCGCGTGGCGGCATGGCTTTTGCCATCCAGCGCGAACTGGGCCTGCCGATCTACTTTGCCGGGCTGGGCGAAAAGCCGGAAGATTTGCAACCCTTCGACCCGGATGCGTTCGTCGAAGGCATCCTGTCTGCGGGATGACTTCTTGATGTCATTGCGAGACGCTGGTGTTCTCCCAGCGGCGAAGCAATCTTCCGCAAAACGGGCAAAACTCCCCTTTGGGAGACTGCTTCGTCCCCAAAGGGGATGCTATCGGGCAAAGAACGCCCGCCTCGCAGCGACAGCACAATTTGCTTCTTGGGATTGCCAAATCCCAAGGGAATCCAGCAGATTTGGCAATCTGCTGGAGCAATGGACAATGCTTACTCAGATCATTTGGAGGACCTATGCAAGACCTGCTCGACCGCTTACAGCACGCAGGGGAACAGACCCAGCACCTCATGGTGCGTCTTTGACTTCGCAGCCAAAGAACAAAAACTCACGGAACTCGACAAGAAAATAGAGGCCCCCGGTTTTTGGGATGAGCCTGCGCAGGCGCAGCGCATCATCCGAGAGGCCAACGCCCTGCGCGAGGTGGTCGATTCCTGGCGCGCGTTTGCGGGCCGCATCCGCGACGCCGACGAACTGGCGCAACTGGACGACGACAGTTTGCGTCCCGACCTGGAGGGGGAAGTGGAAGCCATCGAGACCGAACTCGAAAAACGCGCTTTCACGGCCATGTTTTCCGGGCGCTACGACCGCGACGACGCGCTGCTGGCCATCCATGCCGGGGCGGGCGGCACCGATTCGCAGGACTGGGCCGCAATGCTGGAACGCATGTACCTGCGCTGGGCCGAAACGCGCGGCTTCGAGACCGAGATCCTCGACCTGACCGAAGGCGAGGAAGCGGGCATCAAATCGGTCACCATCGCAGTGGACGGCAAATATGCTTTTGGCTACCTGCGTTCCGAGAAGGGCGTGCATCGCCTGGTGCGGCTCTCGCCCTTCGACGCCGCGCACCGCCGGCATACCTCCTTTGCGCTGGTGGAAGTCCTGCCGCAGATCGCCATGGACGACCCCGACGTGGAAATCGACCCCAGCGAATTGAAAATAGACGTGTTCAAGTCCTCCGGCGCGGGGGGGCAGAACGTGCAGAAGAACGCCACCGCCATCCGTATCACGCACCTGCCGAGCGGCATCGTGGTCAGTTGCCAGAACGAGCGTTCGCAGTTGCAGAACCGCGAGAACGCCATGCGCGTGTTGCGTTCCCGTTTGTTGGAACTCAAGCAGGCGGAGAAGGATGAAGAGGTGGCCTTGCTGCGCGGCGAATACACCAAGGCTGAGTGGGGCAGCCAGATCCGCTCGTATGTGCTGCATCCCTACCAGATGGTGAAAGACCACCGCACCGAACATGAGCGCGGCAATGCGCAGGCCGTGCTGGACGGCGACTTGGATGACTTCATGGAGGCCTTTTTGAAGCAAGCAGGGTAAGCGGGTGGTAAAATACAGCGAAATTCCTGGACAGTTGCGGAAAGCGCCCTTTTCATGGAATCACCTGACGACCTCCTTCGTAGAGCCATCCAGGCGGCCCGCAGCGGGCGAGAGTTGACCGCGCGCGACCTGTTCCTGGATGTGGCGCGCCTCGACCCTGGCAGTGAAGTGGCCTGGATGTGGTTGTCTGGCCTGCTCGACCCTCTCGAAGACCGGATTGCGGCTTGTGAGAGGGTCTTGGCGATTAATCCGGGCAACGCTCCCATGCGGGCTTACCGCGAGAAATTGCTGGCCGAGCGGGAGGCGGCCCGGCAGCGTAGACTGGCCGAATTGGACGAAACCCTGGCGTACGCCCGCGCCTGTTATGACAAAAAGGAACATGGGCAGGCGCTTTTGGTCGTGCAGGACATCCTGCGCCAGGAGAACCGGCATGTGGGCGCATGGTTGTTATTCGCAGAATTGGCAACCGGCATCGACGATAAGGTGCGCGCGTATGAATCTGTCTTACGCGCCGATCCGTCGAATGCAGAGGCGCGCGAGGCGTTGGCGCGTTTCCGGCATTTCCAGCGCGATCCGCTCGACCTGGCGGCGTACTTCGAGGAGGAAGGTAGGTTGGACGAGGCCATCGCCATGTACCAGGAGGTTGCCGCGAGGGCAGGCAGTTCGTCCGAGTTCGACCGCGCGTACCGCGAGATCGTCCGCCTGGAAGACCTCAAGATCGAACGGGTGCGCTACGTCCGCCCGGTGGTCGGCATTGCGCGCATGAGCGTGGGACTGCCTTTACTTTACCTGCTGCTGGTGTTGCTGCAAGAAGGGCTGAACCCGTTGAAGCATTTCACGCCCTATCTGTGGGTGGGCGCTCCCTTCGTGGTTTTGGGCAGTTTCCTGATTGCCCTGGCAACGGTGCGTTCACGACACCCGATCTGGCAGCGGCTGTTCGGGGAACGCGGCGGGGGAGGCTCCAGGGCGGCGCGCTGGACGGTTGCGCTGGCCGGCTGGTTCCTGGTGTTGATGCCACACGTGTTACTGGTGCTGGATTCCCTGGCGCGCCTGGCTGCCTTCGACCCTCCGCCGCTGCCCTATTTTTAGGGAAGTATGATACCGCTCAACGATACCGAACCGAACCGCTATTCCTGGTTCCCCTTGATGACGATCTTCTTGATCGGCTTGAACACGGTCATCGAGTTCAGCAAGCCGTTGTACCTGCCCGAGTCGGCGACCCTGTGGCAATATTGGGAGTTCTGGATGCGGTATGCCTTTACCCCCAAACTGATCTTTGCCGCCCAGGGGGCCGGGATGCTGTCGAACATCACGGCCATGTTCATGCACGGCGATTTCTTCCATTTGTTGAGCAATATGGGAGCGTTGTGGGTGTTCGGACGCCGCGTGGAAGACGCCTGCGGCCCGGGGCGGTTCTTGATCTTCTACCTGCTGGCCGGCACCAGTGCGCACATCCTGACGGCGCTGGTGATGTACGATTCGCCCATCCCCGGCCTGGGCGCCAGCGGCGCGATCTTTGGCGTCATGGGCGCGTACCTGCTTTTGTATCCTGCCGGCCGCATCCGGACGTTGGTCTTCCTGAGTTTTGTGCCGACCTGGCCGCGCATCCGCGCCGGTTGGATCGTCCTTTACTTCCTGGCGGCGCAGGTCATTCCTGCCGTGGAGATCTTATTTTCCGACGCCGATTACAATGTCGGTTACTGGGCGCACCTGGGGGGTTTCTTCGCCTCGGTGTTCATCTTCCTCTTTTTGCGCCCGGAAGCCTTTGCGCGTTACTTGAGCGACACCCCGGTATGAAAACAGCCAGGCTTTCGACCTGGCTGTTCGTTTCAAATCAACTGCCGGTAGGCAGGCGTTCTTCCAGCGTGCGGTGCAGGAGTTCTTCCTGCTCACCGTTCGAACCGGCCTTGACGCGCCGGGCTTTTTTGCTCTTTTTATGCAGATTGGCGCGGTCGAGGGCTTCCTGCCAGGCGATCTGCATGGCGGTCAGTTCCGGTTCTTTGGGTTGCTCCTGGATTTCGAACTCTTGCGCTTCTTTCCGCGCCCCGCGTTTGCCGCGACCTTTTCGGTCTTCTTTTTCCCTTTTGGCGGGTTTCACTTCCTCGATCTCTGGCTGTAGGGATTTCATGCTCAAGCGGATCTGCTTCTTCTTGCGGTTGACGTCCAGGACGATGGCTTCGACTTCGTCGCCTTCCTTGACGATCTCGTTGGGGTTTTTGATGTAGCCGCGCGACATCTCGCTGACATGTACCAGGCCGGGACGTTCTGCGCCGAAATCTACGAATGCGCCGTAGGTTTCCAGCCGGACGACTTTACCTTTGACCACCGCTTCCGGTTTGATCTCGTTCCATTCCATGCCCAGCGGCTCGATCATGGTCAGTTCGATGCGGTCTTTCTTGACGCGGCGCACCCACACGTCTACCGATTGGCCTACTTGTACGACATCTTCTACTTTGTTGACATGGTCTGTCTGGAGTTGCGAAATGTGGATCACCCCCGGAAGGTCTTGGCCGATGTCCACCAGCGCGCCGGCCAGGGTCGTCTTAACAACTTTGCCTGTCAGTTTCGTTTTTAGTTCTAACGCGCTGTCCTGCGCGGGAATTGTCGCTTCAGTCATAGTTTTGCTCCTATTAACAGGGAATAATGCCGAAGGACGATTATACCTGCTTCGATAAGCATCGTCAACACGAAAATGTGAAATTTCTCATAAAAAGGGGATAGAGATGCGTTCGGGTTGATTTTTGTGAAAAGGCGAACTTTTCCTTGACATTTTCATTCAAGTTGTGTATATTGCTTTTGGGCAATGTTGATTCCGGACAAAAAAAGAGATAAATATGTATGAAATCGACAAAACAGATGCGAATATTGTCAGTTTGTTGCTAGAAGATGGCCGTATGCCGGCCTCGGAAATTGCCCGCAGGTTGGGGGATGTCTCGGAGCGCGCTGTCCGCTACCGGGTTGACCGGATGATCGAAGACGGGGTGATGCGCGTCAGCGCGATTGCCAGTCCGCAGGTATTTGGTTTGTCCACGCGCGCCGATGTGTTGCTGGAGGTGGAAGCGGACAAAATCCTTGAGGTCGCCAATAAACTTGTCGAGTATCCAAATGTGACCTATGTGGCCTGCGCGATTGGCGAGACCGATGTAAGCCTCCAGATCGTAGCAAGGGACGCTGTAGATGTGTATCGGTTTGTGACCGAGGTGGTCAGCAAAGTGCCGGGTGTGCGCAAGACAAATACCTCCATTGTGCCGATCGTTTTGAAAGATGTGTACCAATGGAGAATCCCTGCGGAGTTGATCGAAAGACTCCATCAAAAGTAGAATACGAGGAGATGTTTATGAAGAATTTTACGAAGAGTCAAACCCTGCAAAAGCGCGCCCAAAAGGTGACGCCGTTAGGAGTTAACTCTAATTTCCGTTATTGGGGAGATGGCGTTACGCCTTACGTCCAGAAGGGCAAGGACGGCTACCTGTGGGACGTGGACGATAACAAATACATTGACTATCGCATGGCATTCGGCCCGATCATCCTCGGGCACGCGGTCGATGAGGTGGACGACAAAGTTGCAGAGGAGATCCGCAAGGGCGTTTTGTTTGCCATGACGGGGGAACTGGAGATCGAGGTCGAGGAGATGATGATCTCCATGGTGCCGGGCCTGGAAATGGTGCGCCTGGCCTGTTCAGGCACAGAAGCGACCATGCACGCCATCCGCGTGGCGCGCGCGTTTACAGGTCGCGAGATGCTGCTCAAATTCGAGGGAAACTATCACGGTTTCCACGACCATACCTTGTGGTCCACGTATGCCCCGTCTGAGACCTACGGCAATCCGCGCAGTTCCATCCCGATCCCGTCCTCTTCGGGCATCCCGCGCGCCCTGGGAAATCTGCTGATCACTGTTCCGTTCAACGACAAGGAAGCCTTCGAGCGGGCGATGTTCAGTTATGGACACTTGCTGGCGGCGGTCATCACCGAACCCTGCCAGGGCAATTGCGGCGCACTCTTGCCCGAGCCGGGCTTCCTGGAACTCATCCAGAAGAAATGCGCGGAATATGGCGCGGTCTTCATCTTGGATGAAGTCAAGACCGGTTTTCGCATCGGCAACGGCGGCGCGCAGGAATACTACCACCTGAAACCTGACCTGATGACGTACGCCAAGGCGCTTGGCAATGGCTACCCGGTTGCGGCGTTTGGCGGTAAAAAGGAAATCATGGGCATTATCGGGCATGGCGTGGCGCAGGGCGGCACCTATACCAACAACAAACCCGGGGTGGCCGCAGCCTGGGCAACGCTCAAGATGCTCAAGGAAAAATCTGCGCTTAAGACCATCGAAAAGCGCGGCAAACGCCTGATGGATGGGATCGATCAGATCCTCACCGAAGAGGGTTTGCCTCATGCCATGAACGGCTACCCGGCCATGTTCTCTTACGCTCTTGGCGTAGAAAAAGCGACCAGCCAGCGTACCTGGAACGAGAGCGATAAGGACTACTACCTGGAACTGGTGGACGCGCTCATCGAACGCGGCGTCATGCCCGATCACGACGCCCGCGAACCCTGGTTCCTGTGCTACGCCCATAGCGACAAAGACATTGACGATACCCTGGCGATCTTCCGCGAGGCGGTAAAGGCCAGCAAAAAATAACATCCTAGAGACCTGGCAGCGCTGTGAGCCTGTCAGGTCTGCCTTTTGGAGGCAAAGTTGAGTAAATTGACAGCGCAAGAAATCGTTGACCTGAGCAGGGAATATACCTTTTTCTCCTGGTCTGTGCAGGGACAGGTCAACCCGATCCCGGTAGAGAGGGCGGAAGGGGTCTATTTTTGGGACGCCGATGGGAAGCGTTACCTGGATTTCTCATCGCAACTGATGAACACCAATATCGGCCACCAGCATCCGAAAGTGGTGAAGGCCATCCAGGAACAGGCTGGGAAGTTGTGCTTTGTGCATCCGGGTAACGCCACGGATGTGCGCGGCCTGCTGGGTAAGAAACTGGCCGAGGTGACGCCCGGCAACCTCAAGAAGACCTTCTTTGCGCTGGGCGGTGCGGAGGCCAACGAGAACGCCATCAAGATCGCGCGCTTTTACACCGGCCGGGACAAGATCCTGGCGCGTTATCGTTCGTATCACGGCGCGACGCACGGCGCAATTGCCCTGACCGGCGATTACCGCCGCCTGGCTGTGGAACCGACCATGCCGGGCGGGGTGCATTTCCTCGACCCGTTCTGCTATCGCTGCCCGTTCGGGCAGCAGCGGGAATCGTGCAACCGGGAGTGCATCCAACACCTGGAAGAGGTCATCAGGTACGAGGGGCCGGATAAGATCGCGGCCATCATCATGGAGGGCGTGGTCGGCTCGAATGGTATCATCGTCCCGCCGGATGATTATTGGCCGCGCGTGCGCGAGATTTGCGACAAGTATGGCATCCTGCTCATCTCCGATGAAGTGATGAGCGGCTGGGGGCGCACCGGGAAATGGTTCGCTGTGGATAACTGGAGCGTCACCCCGGACATCATCACGACCGCCAAGGGCATCACCAGCGGTTACATGCCCCTGGGCGCGGTGATCGTCTCGGAGGAGATCGCCAAATTCTTCGATGACAAATATCTCTTTGCTGGCCTGACCTATAACGGTCACGCGCTGGCCTGCGCTGCGGCGCTGGCCACCATCGAGGTCTACGAGAAAGACGGCTTGATCGAAAACGCCGCCACGCTCGGCAAATACCTGGGCGAGGCGTTGGAGGATATCAAAGAGCGGCATCCATCCGTTGGGGATGTGCGCTATATTGGCTTGTTCTCGACCATCGAGTTGGTCGCCAATCGCCGCACCAAGGAAGTTTTCCCGCCGGCCGTGATGGCAGAGGTCGGCAAAGTCTTGAAACAGAATGGCTTGTTTACGTTCATCATGGCAAACAATATGGGCAGTATGGTTTTTGTCGTGCCGCCGTTGTGCATCAGCAAGGAGCAATTGGATGAAGGCCTGGCGCTTGTGGAAACGGCGCTGGAAGTTGCGGATGGGCAGGTTGCGTAGATGTCGTAGGGCAGCCCTCTGGTCTGTCTGGACAGGTCGAAGACCGGTCTTACATTTGGTTGCGGAATGAATTCCGCGCTACGAGGAACATTTTATGAAAATTCTTAACTATGTCAACAACGAATGGGTCGAACCCAAAGTCAGTGAATTTGCTGATGTGCTCAACCCGGCGACAGGGGCAGTGATCGCGAAGACGCCGTTATGCGGCAAAGCGGAAGTGGACGCGGCTGCGCAGGCTGCGCAGGCTGCCTTCCCGGCCTGGCGGCGGACGCCTGTCCAGGACCGCGTGCAATACCTGTTCAAGTTGCGCGACCTGCTCAAATCCAACGTGGACGAGATCAGCCGCCTCATCACCAACGAGTGCGGCAAGACCTTCGACGAATCGAAGGCCGAGATGGTGCGCGCCATCGAGAACGTCGAGGTGGCCTGCGGGATGCCGCACCTCGGCAAAGGTGAATTGGTGGAGGACATCGCCTCGGGCATCGACGAGATGATGATCCGCCAGCCGTTGGGCGTTTGCACCACCATCGCGCCGTTCAACTTCCCGGGCATGATCCCGTTCTGGTTCCTGCCCTACGCGCTGGCGACCGGCAACACGTATATCATCAAGCCCTCGGAAAAAGTGCCGATGACGATGCAGTTCATTTTCAAACTGATCGAGCAGGTGGGATTCCCGAAGGGCGTCATCAACATGGTCAACGGCGCCAAGGATACGGTGGACGGCATCCTCGACCATCCTGTCGTGCGGGCTGTTACTTTTGTCGGTTCGACCAATGTGGCGAAGTATTTGTACGCGCGCGCCGCTTCCAACGGCAAGCGCGTCCAGGCGCAGGGTGGGGCCAAGAATCCTGTCATTGTCATGCCGGATGCGGACATGGAGATGGCCGCGAAGATCATCACCGATTCCGCCTTTGGCTGCGCGGGACAGCGTTGCCTGGCGGTTTCGCTGGCGGTGACGGTGGCCGAGGCGCGCAACGAGTTCACCGAGTTGATCTGTGACGCGGCCTCCAGCCGCACGGTTGGCTACGGCCTCGACGCGGGCGTGCAGATGGGGCCGGTCATCAACCAGGCGAGTAAAAAGCACATCGAGGAGTTGATCGGCGTCGGGTCGGAGGGAGGCGCAAAGGTCTGCGTGGACGGGCGCGGGGCGGTCGTCAAAGGCTATGAGGGCGGGTCCTTCGTCCGCCCGACGGTCATCGCGGATGTCCAGCCGGGCAGCGAACTGTGGCGGACGGAAATCTTCGGGCCGGTGCTGGGCATGATGCACGTCAACACGATTGACGAGGCCATCGCGCTGGCGAACAGCCACGCCTATGGCAACCAGGCCAGCCTGTTCACTGCATCTGGTTCGGCGGCGCGCAAGTTCCGTTACGAGGTGGAGGCGGGCAACGTAGGCATCAATATCGGCGTGGCCGCGCCGATGGCGTTCTTCCCGTTCAGCGGCTGGAAGGACTCGTTCTTCGGCGACATGCACGGACAGAGTATGGACGCGGTGGAGTTCTTCACGCAGAAGAAGGTTGTCATCGAACGCTGGCCGAAGGAATGGACGAGGAAATTCTAGATCGCGCCGCCGGGTTGGGCACACTCTGACGCTTAGCGGTACTTTGTTTTTTGAGATTTCAGGAGACATGGAAATGTTTCGAACCAAAGGAGTGATTGTATGTCACAAGATCTAAACCATGCGGTTGACTATGCCAACAGGTGGATCGAGATTATCAAAAAAGATCGCGTTCCCGAAGATGAGGGGAAGTGGATCATCGACGAATCCATGCACAACTTTGCAGAGCATTTCAACAAAGGCTGGCTGGATTATCGCAAATCGGTGACGCAGGCCGGGCAGTGGGCGGCTACCGAATGGACCGGCCGCGGCGCTATGTTCGAGGATGTGCTGGGCCGCAAATACATTGACTGGCTGGGCGGATTCGGCATGATGGACCTGGGCTGGAGTCATCCTGAAATTGTGGAGGCGGTTGCCGCGCAACTCAAACGCACCCCGATGCCCAGCCAGGAGTTGATCGATCCGCTGCGCGGCGTGCTGGCGCGCCTGATGGCCGATATCACCCCTGGCGACCTGAAATATGCCTGGTTTGCCGCCAGCGGCACCGAGTCCATCGAAGCGGCCATCAAACTTGCGAAAGTGTATACGCAGAAACCGGCCTTCATCGTGGCGGTCAAGGCCTTCCATGGCAAGACGATGGGGGCAGTTTCCATGCTGGGCAAGGCGGATTACCGCCAGCCTTTGGGGCTGCTGTATGCCGGGCCTGTCTACCACGTCCCGTTTGGGGATGCGGAGGCGGTGGAACGCCAACTGGAAATCTGCGACAAGATCGGGGTCGGCGTAGCGGGCGTGCTGATGGAACCCATCCAGGGCGAGGCCGGCGCCATCGTCCCGCCGGACGATTATTGGCCCAGGATTCGTGAGGCGACCAAGAAATACGGCGCGCTGCTCATCGCGGACGAGGTGCAAACCGGCCTGGGGCGCACCGGTAAACTGTGGGGCGTGGATCACTGGAACGTGGTCCCCGACATCCTGGCGGTTGCCAAGTCGCTGGGCGGCGGCGTGATGCCCATTTGCGCCGTCTGCACCACGGAGGAGATCTTCCAGCCGTTCATGTATCCCAATCCTTTCCTGCAAACCACCACCACCGGCGGCGGCGCGCTGGCCTGCTCGGCGGCCATTGCAGCCATCCATGTGACCATCCGCGACCGGTTGTGGGAGGCGGCGGCTGTGAAAGGGGATCATATCATCAGCCGGGTGAAGGAACTGGCCGATGAATTCCCACAGGTGTACGAAAAAGTCACCGGCAAGGGACTGTTGATCGGCCAGCACTTCCAGAAGCCAGAGATCGGCGGCCAGGTGGCAGCCGAACTGTTCAAGCGCGGCGTGTTGGTCGCCGGCACGCTGACCAATGCCCAGACCGTCCGCATCGAGCCGCCGTTGGTCATCACCGACGAGGAGATCGATGAAGGACTCAACCGCCTGGCAGATGCGGTGGGCGCGGTTGCCAAAACGTTGTGATGTGAATTCCGGGTATTTGGGGCCCTGCCCGGAAACTTTCGATGTTTGTTTGTTTTTTGCCAGCCATTTTGGGCTATAATTTGTTTGGCGGTCTTGCTTTGTTGAATGCGGGCGCTTGAACTGCGGAGTGGGTTCGCCAACTCACGCCGCGAAATCTTGCAATGAGGAGCAGTCAATGAGCGATTTTGCAGTTGAATTGCGCGATGTGGTCAAAACGTTCAAAACCCCCGAGGGGACTTTCTTGAACGCGGTGAACCACGTGAGTATGCAAATTGCGCACGGGGAATTCTTTTCCATGTTGGGATCGTCTGGGTGTGGAAAAACCACCTCCCTGCGCATGGTAGCGGGTTTCGAATGGCCGACCAGCGGCGAAGTATATATCGAAGGCAATGCCCAGGGGCATACGCCGCCGTTCAAACGTCCCGTCAATACGGTATTCCAGAGTTATGCGCTGTTCCAGCACATGACCGTTTCCCAGAACGTGGCTTTTGGCCTCGAGATGGATCGCGCCGGCAAAGATGAGATCAAGACGCGCGTTGGGCGCGCGCTCGAAATGGTGCAACTCACAGGCATGGACAGGCGCTATCCCAGGCAGTTGTCGGGCGGCCAGCAGCAGCGCGTTGCGTTGGCGCGCGCGATCGTTAAGACGCCGAACGTGTTGTTGTTGGACGAGCCGCTCGGCGCGCTGGATTTGAAACTGCGCAAAGAGATGCAACTCGAACTCAAGGCGTTGCAGCAGAAACTGGGCATCACTTTCATCTATGTGACGCATGACCAGGAAGAAGCCCTCACTATGTCGGATCGCATCGCAGTGATGAGTCAGGGCCAGGTGCTGCAAATGGGTTCGCCTGTGGAAATCTACGAACGCCCCAGTTGCAAATTTGTGGCGGATTTCATCGGCACTTCCAACTTCCTGGAAGGAACGGTCAAATCCCTGGAGAAGGGGAGCGCGATGGTCTTTATCCCTGTTTTGGGGGCAGAGATCAAGGGGATCGTTTCGGGGGAGGTGTCCGTTGGTCAAACGGTAGCAGTTTCCATCCGTCCGGAAAAGATCCGCCTGGCGGAAAAGGCCATGCTGAATCAAAATTGCTTCGAGGGCGAGATCGAACTTGTCACATACATCGGATCGGATACGCATTTGCATGTTCTCATCAATGGCTTGCGCGTGAAGGTGTGGGAGCAGAATAAGATCTCCAGCCTCGACCCGTCGGCGTATTACACCGTTGGGCAGAAGGTCTGGTTGACGTTGTTCCCTGAGAACACGCTGGTCATGGCAAACGAGTAGGTGTGACATGTTGAAGCGACTTCGTGAGAGCAAATCTGCACAGGGGACGCTGTTGATCTCGCCAACGCTGGTGTTCATGGTGGGGTTGCTCATCATCCCGCTCTTCCTGACGCTGGTTATCAGTTTTGGCAAGCGTTCGGCTGACGGGAATGTAATCTACACCTTTGGCCTGCACAACTATAGCCGGATTGTTGGCATCAGTACGGATTGCGCCGGCGGGCAATCTGTTTGCTTCGACCCGTTGTATGCCGAAATTTTGTGGCGGTCGTTGTCGTTGGCGTTCAATTCGACTGTCCTGGTGATCCTGTTGGCATACCCGCTGGCGTATTTCATCGCCCGTTCGCATCCAAAGCGGCGCAATACCTTCCTGTTCATGGTGCTGGTGCCGTTGTGGACGAATTTCGTCATCCGCGTATACGCCTGGATGATGCTGTTGCGCACGCAGGGCGTCATCAACAGTGTAATAGGTTGGCTGGCAGGCCTGGTGGGGATCCAGTTCGTGCCTTTCGAGATGCTGTATACGCCCGGCGCGGTGTTGGTTGGCATGGTGTACGAGTTCCTGCCGTTCATGATCCTGCCGATCTTCACTTCGTTGGAAAAGATCGAGAACTCGCTCTATGAGGCGGCAGCCGATCTGGGGGCGAACCCGTTCCGCACCTTCCTGCGGGTGACGTTGCCGCTTTCGATGCCGGGCGTGGTCGCCGGTACCATCCTGGTCTTTATCCCGGTGATGGGGACGTTCATCGTCTCTGACCTGCTGGGCGGGAAGCAGGTGATCCTGGTGGGGAACCTGATCCAGCGCCAGTTCCTGGATGCGCGCGACCCGACGTTTGGCAGCGCCGCTTCGCTCATCTTGATGGCCATGACCCTGGTTGTGACGTACTTCTATACGCGCAAATTCGGGTTTGGCGAGGAGATCATTGCAGCATGAACCCTTATAAACGTTCTCCTTTCATCAAGATCGCCACCGTGCTGGTGTATTTCTTCCTGTATGCGCCGATCATCGGGTTGATGGTGTTTGCCTTCAACTCCTCCCGCACGAATGTGTTCTTCGGCGGTTTCATCACCCAATGGGGGCCCTTGCAAATGGATGGCAGTACGGTGGTGCAGAGTCCCTGCGGGCCGTTCCACTGGTTCTGCGACCTGACCCAGAACCGGGAAGTAATGGGCGCGACCAAGAATACCTTGACGATTGCCTTGCTCTCGACGCTTACGTCAACCGTCATTGGCACGATGGCCGCGCTGGCTTTGCAGCGTTATACCTTCCGCTTGAAGGCGTTCTCGCAGTTGTCGCTCTATATCCCAATCGTCATCCCTGAGATCGTGATGGGGATCGGCATCCTGGTGCTGTTCAGCCAGTTGTTCACGTTCCTGAACGGTGCGCTTGGCCTGGCGGGAGATGCGCGCTTGACGATGGGGCTGCCGACGGTCGTCGTTTCGCATATTGCCTTTAGCGTCCCCTTCGTGACGCTGGTCGTCCAGGCGCGCCTGCAAGGCTTCGACAAGTCCTTCGAAGAGGCGGCCATGGACCTGGGCGCCAACGAACTGGTCACATTCTGGCGGGTGACGTTCCCGATGATCCTGCCGGGCGTCCTGTCGGGCGCGCTGTTGGCGTTCACGCTCTCGTTGGACGATTTTGTGATCACGTTCTTTACAACTGGTCCAGGTTCGACCACCCTGCCGATCTATGTCTACGGCTTGCTGCGGCGCATCATCACACCACAGGTCAATGCGCTTTCGACCATCTGGGTGTTGGTGGTCGTGACAATTGTGTTCTTGTTACAGCGTTTCCAGTCCCAAGAGACGTAAGACGGTGTCTGTTATCGAGCAGGTACGTTGTCCGATGCGTCAAACTATTTTCCCTAAAGGAGGAAGAAAGATGAAACACAATCTCTTGAAGTTGCTGGCCGTATTTGCGCTGGCGAGCATGTTGTTGGCGGCTTGCGGTGGGGGGGCGGCTGGCGGCGAGAAAGTCACCGCTTCCGGCTTTGTTTGCCCTGAACCGGAAGCCAAGATCGAGGTCACCTCGAAGGAGTTGAACCTGTTTGTGTGGACCGAGTACATTCCGGCCGAGTGGAAGGAATGCTACGAATTGGTCTATGGCGTCCAGATCAACCATGACGAATACTCCAGCAACGAAGAGATGTACGCCAAACTCTCGGCTGGCGGCTCGACCTACGACCTGGTGCAACCGACCGATTACATCATTGGCCTGATGATCCGCCAGGGAATGCTGCAAGAACTCGATCACGCCAAACTGCCGATGGCAAACTATGACCCGAACTACCTCGATTTGGAATTCGATCCGGGGAACAAGTACACGGTTCCGTATATGGCCGGGAACGACGCCATCATCTACAACGCTGACGCAGTTCCCAACCCGCCTGCTTCTTACGCCGACCTGTGGAACCCCGAATATGCAGGCCGCCTGGTGATGTTGGACGACTCGCGCGTCATTATCGGTATGACCCTGCTCACCCTTGGTTATGACGTCAACACCACTGACCCGGCGCAATTGGAAGAGGCCAAGAACAAACTGGCCGAGTTGGTCGCCGGCGTAAAATTGTTCGACAGCGACAGCCCGAAGACCGCCCTCATTGCCGGCGACGTAGACCTGGGCATCACCTGGACGGGCGAGGCCTTCACCGCCCAACAGGAAAACCCTGCCTTTGTGTACGTCTATCCGACCGAAGGCGCAGTCTTCTGGCAGGATAACTGGGCCATGCCAACCGGCGCTCCACACGCGGACGCCGCCTATGCCTGGGTCAATTACACCTCACAGGGCAACCTGTTCTGGCTGATGCTGCGTGATTTCCCCTATGTTGTCCCCAACAAGGCTGCATTGGATTACGCGAAGGCAAGCCAGACCGAACTCTATGATGCCTACATGAGTTCCCCGATCACCAATGTTCCGCAGGAAGCCATTGAGGCTGGTCACGCCATCGAAGATGTCGGCGATGCCACTCCGCTTTACGACCAGATCTGGACGGAGATCAAAGGCGGCGAGTAACCTCGGCTTATCTTGAAACGCTGTACTCGAAAATGGAGAGCCGCTCAAAGCAGCGGCTCTCTCTTTTCGTTACAAATTTCCTTATTTGGTTGATTAATCGTCATAAAATGATTGACTTTATTAACAAAACGATATAGAATAATCTTATGGAGAGCGTAATCAATACTACACCGATGGACGGCCTCGACCAGGTCGACCTGCAAATCATCGAACTCTTGCGCCAGGATGGCCGCATGGCATTTGCGCAGATTGCCGAACAGTTGAACGTCTCGCCCGGCATGATCCGTATCCGCTATAACCGTATGGTCGAGGCGGGCTACTTGAAAGTAGCGGCCATTTCCAATCCGCTGCGCATGGGCTTCAGGACCATGGCCTTGATCGGTATCCGCACCGATGGAACGCACATGTTGGAAGTCGCGGACAAAATTGCCCGGTTGGAAGAAGTGGTGTATTTGATCGTCGTCAGCGGCCGTTTCGACCTCATGGCCGAAGTGTTCTGCCATGACCACGCCGAATTGCTCCGGTTCCTGACCGAAAAACTCTATACCATCCAGGGAGTCCGGGAGACGGAATCCTTCATGCACTTGAAGATCATCAAGGAAATTTACTTCTAGACCGGCCGCCTCGGGACGCGCCCGCATCGTCGCCGAAGGGGCGCCTGCTACCGTTATATCATCTTGTCCTCATGCAGGCTGGACAGCAAACCGCCCCAGGAGGTTGCCAAGCCCGGCCTGGATGAATAAACCATCGTTTCCTATCTTTGAAAAGGAGTACTTTATGAAAGTCTTACTCGTTGGCACCGGCGGCGTTGGGGAGGCCATTGCCGCCATTGCAAAAAATCGCCTCTGGCTGGAGCAGATGGTCCTGACGGACTACAACCTGGAACGCTGCCAGGAAGTCCAGAAGAAACTGGGCGATCCGCAGCGCTTCCCGGTCGAGTTCATCGACGCCGGCAAACAGGAGATGATCGAAGGCCTGGCAAAGAAATACCAGGTAGACCTGATCATGAACGCCGTGGACCCGATCTTCAACAAACAGATCTTCGACGCGGCCTACAATGCCGGCATCACTTACATGGACATGGCCATGACCCTCTCCGAGCGGCATCCCACCGACCCATTCAACAAGACGCACATCAAACTGGGCGATTACCAGTTCGAACGCGCCAAGAAATGGGAAGAGAAGGGCCTGTTGGCGCTGGTCGGGATCGGCGTCGAGCCGGGCATGGCCGATGTCTTTGCGCGTTACGCCCAGGACCACCTGTTCGATGAGATCGAAGAGGCGGGTATCCGCGACGGCGCCAACCTCGAGATCAAGGGCTATGAATTTGCGCCGAATTTCTCCATCTGGACCACCATCGAGGAATGCCTCAACCCGCCCGTCATCTGGGAGCAGGACAAGGGCTGGTTCACCACCGAGCCCTTCTCCGAACCCGAAGTTTTCGAATTCCCCGAAGGCATTGGCCCCATCGAAGTGGTGAACGTGGAACACGAGGAAGTCCTGCTGGTGCCGCGCTGGGTCAAGACCAAACGCATGACCTTCAAATATGGGCTTGGCGACCAGTTCATCGGCGTGCTCAAGACCCTGCACATGCTCGGCCTGGATAACAAAGAAAAGATCAACGTCAAAGGCGTGATGGTCGCCCCGCGCGATGTGGTGGCCGCCTGCCTGCCCGACCCGGCCTACCTGGGCGACAAGATGTCCGGTAAAACCTGCGCCGGCACCTGGGTGAAAGGCAAGAAGGACGGCAAACCGCGCCAGGTTTACCTCTACCAGGTGGCCGACAACGAACAGTGCATGAAGGCCTGGGGCTGCCAGGCAGTCGTGGCGCAGACCGCCTTCAGCGCCGTCATCGCCATGGACCTGCTCACGCACGGCCAGTGGAAGGGTGTGGGCGTGCTTGGGCCGGAAGCCTTCCCGCCCGACCCGTTCATGGAGAAAATGGCCGATTACGGCTTCCCATACGGGATCAAAGAGATGTAATCGCTTCCGGGGCGTGGATCACGAAGTTGTGTGGTCCACGCCCCGCTGCTTTAATAAACCACATCGAAACGGACATCCGGCCTGCTGCCGTTACCGCTGGTTTTCCCTGCCCCGCAGCGCGACCGGCTACGAAGCAGGCCAAGAGGAATCTATGAAAGTATTATTGGTTGGGACGGGAGGCGTCGGCGAGGCCATCGCCGTGATGGCGGGAACGCGTCCCTGGTTGGAAAGGATGGTCCTGGCCGATTACCGCCTCGACCGCGCCCGGGAAGTACAGGCCAGGCTCAAAGACGCCAATCGCTTCCCCGTGGAAAGGCTCGACGCTGGCGACATCGAACAGGTTGCGGCGATTGCGCGTAAGCACCAGGTTGACCTGCTGATGAACGCCGTCAATGTGGAGTTCGACGCGCCGCTCTTCGAGGCAGCCTGGCAACGCGGCTGCACTTACATGGATATGGCCATGAGCGGCGTGGGCGCCAGCATGGGACAGGCAGAGTTTGCCCAGCACGAAAAATGGGTGGAGAAGGGTCTGTTAGCCATCCGCGCCGCCGGCGCCGACCCGGGCATGACGGATGTCTTCGCCCGGTACGCCGCCGACTATCTTTTCGATGAGATCGAGGAGATCGGCGTCCGCGATGGCGCTACGTTGAGGATAGAAGGCTATCCCTTTGCCTCCACCTTCTCGGTCTCGGATATGCTGGATGAGTGCACCTCCAAGGCGATTGTCTACGAAGACGGGAAGGGGGTATTCCCGGTCGAGCCGTTTACCGAACCGGAAGTGTTCGACTTTCCCGAGGGGATCGGCCCGCTGGAGTGCGTCAACGTGGAGCACGAGGAAGTGGTTTTGATCCCGCGCTGGGTCAAGGCCGGGCGGGTGACGTTCAAGTACGCCCTCGACCGGGACTTCATCGACGTGATTCGCAGGCTGGGAATGCTGGGCTTGAATAGCAAACAGCCCATGGACGTCAAAGGCGTGAAAGTCGCCCCGGCGGATGTGGTGGCGGCCTGCCTGCCCAACCCGGCCGACCTGGGCGACCACATGCAAGGGAAAACCTGTGTAGGCGCCTGGGTGAAAGGCCTCAAGGATGGCAAGCCGCGCCAGGTGTATTTGTACCAGGGCACGGATCATGCCTTTTGCATGGAGAAATATGGCTGCCAGGCGGTATCCTGGCAAACGGGCGTCAACCCGGTGATCGTCATGGAGTTGCTGGCAGAAGGGAAATGGCAGGGGAAGGGCGTGCTGGCCTGTGAAGCCTTCGACCCCAAACCCTACCTGGACAAGATGGCCGCTTTCGATTTCCCCTTTGGCATGTTGGAGATGTAGCCTTTTTGTGGCTGTGCGTTTGGCCTGCCCGGTAAATTCGTCCCGCAGGTTCGAGCCTGCGGGACGGTTTTCAATCCGCGCCAAAGACCTGGAGCGCCTGCGTGCTGGCTTGGGGCGATACGACCAGGACGTAGTCGCGGATGTCTTCGAGGTGAGACTGGATGGCCTGTACGTCTATCCCCTGCGGCGCGTAGACCGTGAACAGGACATTGCGGGTGGCGGCGCTGATCTGGGTGCGCTGGTCTGGCCCGTAGAGGATGCTCGAGATCACGCCGGCCTGGTCGGCCATCCACATGTCGCCGGGTTTGAGGGTCTGCTCCTGGCCGCGCAGCAGCGTGTAACGCTCCTCGCCAGAGGCGACGCCCAGGGTAACGGGCAGCAGCAAGCGGTCCAGGTCGTGACCGGCGGTCAGCATCCCGTTCTTGAGTTCGGCCATGAACATCGCCTCCACCAGCGCGGCCACGCTGGGGATGGGCTTGTCCTTGAAGATCACGGAGGCCAGTTGTCCCTGGACGTGGTAGGTCTTGCCGAAGCGCTTGTAGTAGGCGATGTAGGCCGGCAGGCAGGCAAAGGTTTCGAGCGCGCGCTGTTCCTGCCCGGCGAACTGCGCGCGCAGGTCGCGCTCCAGGCTTTGTTTGCGCGCTTCCAGCCCAGGGTGCGCGGCAGGGTTCTCGACCGCCTGCATGGCCAGGATACCGGCGTGCGCGCCGGGGTAGGTTGCGCGCCAGGTTTCGGTTACGTTGAACATGGGGATACCTCGCTTTTGTTATTGGATCACTCTCACTTCGCTGCGGATCAGCCTGAGGAACGGGGCGCCGTAGATGCTGTTTTCGCGGTACTGCAATTTACCCGCGCGGATGCCTGCGACAATTTCATCGAAGGTCAGGCCGAATTCTTCTCGATATATTCCACCCCATCCAGGCCTTTGAAATGTTCGTCCTGTGTCCAAAGGGTGGCGTTGTGCAGGCGGGCAGTAGCAAGGATGAGACTGTCCGCCATCGGCAGTTTCAAATCAGCAGAGAGCGTGGCGGCGCTCAATGCCAGCGATTCGTCGATCTCGATCACCTTGCCCTGTTTCATATCGCTGACGTGAATCTGCGCTTCATTGAGTCCGCTTTGTTGGAGCAGTTTCTTGAACACTTCGTAAATGCAAATGACAGGGACAAGAAGGTTTTGCGTGTCTTCAACAGCAGGAGCGAAAAAGTCAGTGTTGCGGCCCTCCGCGAAATATTCCAGCCAGCCCGAAGAGTCGACGATGTTCATACGCGATCCTCTTCGTCGCGCTCGATGCGAGTGTCAATGCCTTTCAATGACCCACGCGCCTGCTGGATGGGGCGGACGGGGATGAAAACGACCATATTGTCATACGCGATGACGTGCATTTTTTGCCCAGGCTTGACGCGCATTCTCTCGCGCGCTTTCAGGGGGATGACAACTTGATATTTGGGGGAAATGGTTACTGCGTCCATACGACTCTCCTATCGATCCGAAAAGCGTATGACGATTATATCACTCCATTGTCATTGCGAGCCGCGTAGCAACGAAGCAATCTCCTGTTACATGGGGACTGCTTCGTCGTCGCTTCGCTCCTCCTCGCAGTGACATTAGTATTCACCCGCAAACTTCTCGTGGACCCAGAGGAACTCTTGGCGTTTGTTCATCACGCGGATGAGACTGCCGAAGCCAGGGTCTTTGGCTTTGAGCAAGGCGTGGAGTTCGCGCAGGGTGGAGCCGTCAGAGCGGAGGGCGACGCCGTGCTCGAATGACGTGGAATCTGCTGTGCCGAGGAAGTCGCCGATCTTGGCGGTTTCGCCGAGGGTTGCGTCAATGATGGATTTGCCAAAGTCGAGTTGTTCTTCGATGAGTTTGTAGGCGGTTTCATCGAGCGCGAGTTTGACGGCGGAGGAGGCGACGGGGAGCACCATGCCCAGCGTTCCTGTCAGGAATTTCAAATAGGGGCTGGCTTTCTTGAACCATTCACGCTCCAGTTCGAGATCGTAGACGCCTTTCTTCATGTCGCCATTGTTCAAAACGGGGAGCGGCAGGCGCGAGTGTTCACACCATAAGACGAGGCGGAACTTTTCACGAATCCAGGTTTTGGGATTGAACGCGCTGCGGTCAACGGGGAAGAAACTGAACAGGCGCGGACCTTCTTTGGCTTCGTCGGTGAGGACTTGCAGGAGG
>JBMOMO010000035.1:0-3884 GCA_049324135.1 Chloroflexota bacterium | reverse complement strand
TACCGCTGGGCTTGGAAGACGACGCCGCCGCGAATCGCGCCATGACACAAGCGGAAACCAACGGCTGGTTCACACGCGAAAAGGAGACGTTCTTCCCTCTGCATTACGTCTGGGATACCGCCAGCGATATGGAAAAATGGATTGACGATGAATGGGAAAACTTCATCGGTCTCGACGAAGAGACGCGGCGCGCCGCGCGTTCTGCATGGGCGCTGGGCGACGCCGACAGCCGCGTCCGCGTGCGGGTGAAGATGTTGATTACAAGGTGGAAAAGCGGATAGGCTGAAATTCAAGCCACATCCATGCCGGTGAGGCGCGTCAATGCTTTATGAACGAGAAGCGTTGGCAGGAGCAGGAGGGCATGAAAGACCGAGCTCAACCCCAAAATCACCGCCACCGAACTGAGAAAGCCGCTCACCCGCGGCGCGACGTTCTCCAGCATCCACGGACCCGCGCCGACCAGCAGGGCAAAAGCAAAGAGAATCCCCACCGAAATCAACAACTCCAGCCAGGCGTGGCGGTCTGACTCAGAGGGCATCATCGTACTACTCACGGCAAACGCCAGGTAGAACCACAAGTAAAAATCCTTCACCGTTGGCAGAAGCCGGAGCCCCAGCCAGAATAGATCGAACTGCCCGTTGCGAAGGGTATCCCACAACACGCGCATTTCCAAACGATAGACGGCGACATAAGCGACGAACAGCGTCCCGAAAATCAACGGCGCGGCGCCAATCAGCGAATCGCGCACGATGTCCGATTTGGCGGTTTCCACATAGCCGAGTTGCAGGCGTCCGTCTGGCAGGGCGCGCGGGATGACGGAAAACCCGCCCGTCCGCACGCGCAGGAGTTTCGCCGTCAGGAAATGGCTCAACTCGTGCAAAAAAACGCCGGGTAGAAAAAGGATTTGGAAGAACACGATGGTCAGGCGTGCGTCGCGGGTGAGAAGCAAAAACACCGCCTGTATCTCACGATGCAAAAGCCGCTGGAGAAACACCAGCGGCACGAGCATGGCGGCAAACCAGAAAAAGCCGGCAAGTTGATTCATGGGCGAAAACACCAGGGGACGGCGCCTGCCTACTTTACAGCCGCCTTCGTAATGGAGACAAACTCATTTGCCTTCAGGCTGGCTCCGCCGACCAATGCCCCGTCAATTTCAGGTTGCTGAAAGAATTCGGATGCGTTCGCCGCCGTCACCGACCCGCCGTACAGGATGCGAATCGCCTGCGCGGTTGCCTCGCCGAACAAACGGCTCAGGGCTGGACGAATGACCTGTCCATGCACGAAATTGGCATTTTCTCCGCTGGAGGCTTTTCCCGTGCCGATTGCCCAGACCGGCTCATACGCGACCACGATGCGCGCCGCGCTGGCAGGAGCAACGTCAGCGAAGCCCAAAGTGATTTGGCGCAGGACCACTTCCGAGGTCCGCCCCGCTTCGTACTCTTCCAGCGTCTCCCCCACGCAGACGATGGGCGTCAGGTCGTATTTGAGCGCGGCATGTAGTTTCTTGTTGACCGTCGCGTCGGTTTCGCCAAAATAGGTGCGCCGTTCCGAGTGACCAATGATGACATAGCCGCACACTTCCTTGACCATGCCCGGCGCGACTTCGCCGGTGAAAGCGCCTTTTTCCTCCCAGTGCATGTTCTGCGCGCCGAGACCGATGCCGCTCCCCTCCAGCATGGACGAGACGGCGAAGAGCGACGTGAACGGCGGGCAAAGGACTTTTTCCACGCCGGCAATGTCCATCAACGGACCCAGCAACTGCGAGACCAGTTCGCGCGCCTCGGCGGCGGTTTTGTTCATCTTCCAGTTTCCGGCAACGAAGGGGGTACGCATAATTCCTCCAAGTTTTTTTCGATTATAGCCGTAATCACCCGCGTCCATCGCGGATACAAATTGTGGACCGTGTATTTTCCACGGTCCACAACCATCTGACTATCAAACTATCAGACTATCCGACTATCAAACTATCAGACTATCCGACTACGAGACTACTTATCCAGCAGCGCCGCCACGCCGGGCAGTTCCTTGCCTTCCAAAAATTCGAGCGAAGCGCCGCCGCCCGTGGAGACGTGGGTCATCTGCTTGGCGACGCCTGCTTTCTTGACCGCGCTCGCCGAGTCGCCGCCGCCGATGACGGTCACCGCGCCGGAGTCCGCCAACATGCGGGCGAGGGCAAACGTCCCTTCGGCAAACTTGGGCATCTCGAACACGCCCACGGGTCCGTTCCACACGATGAGTTTGGCGCCGCTCAATGCCTGCTTGTACAATTCGAGCGTCTTCGGTCCCACATCCAACATGCGCCAGCCGGCGGGGATTTTGTCCACATCCACGATTTGGGTGTTGGCATCGGCTTCGAACTTATCCGCCACAACCGCATCCACCGGCAGGATGAGTTTGTCACCAGACTTTGTCATGATGGATTTGGCAGTTTCAAGCGAAGCCTCTTCGACCAGGCTGTCCTGCATGTTGAGACCTTTCGCGGCAAGGAAGGTATTCGCCATGCCGCCGCCGATGATGAGTTTGTCGCATTTCGAGAGCAGGGTTTCGACGACCAGAATCTTGTCGCTGATTTTTGCCCCGCCCAGAATAGCAATATAGGGATGTTCGGGATTGGCGACGGCTTTACCAAGATACTCGAGTTCCTGCTCCATCAGGAAGCCGGCAACCGCCGGGAGGAAGCGGGCGATCCCCTCCGTGGAGGCGTGAGCGCGGTGCGCCGACCCGAACGCATCGTTCACATAAACGTCTGCCAGCGCCGCCATTTGCCTCGCCAATTCCGGATCGTTCTTTTCCTCGCCCGGATGGAAGCGGGTGTTTTCCAGCATCAGGACTTCGCCGGGCTGGAGCGCCTTCGCCATCGCTTCCACTTCAGGACCGACACAATCGGGCGCCATTTTGACGGGAATCCCCAACAGCGAAGATAAGACCTCGGCTGCCGGGCGCAGGCTGAATTCCGGGTCGGGACCACCCTTCGGGCGTCCCAGGTGGCTGGCAAGCAGAAGCGAAGCGCCCTGCTCGAGGCAGTACTTGATGGTCGGCAGGGCGGCGCGGATGCGCTTGTCGTCGGTGACCTTGCCGTCCGCCATCGGGACGTTGAAATCCACGCGCATAAAGACGCGCTTGCCTTTCAGGTCAATGTCTCTAACTGTCTTCTTGTTCATATTTCCACCTGTGGAAGTGGTAATTGGTAATTGTGACTTATCAATCTGATGTTACTCAATTTGTTCGTGCCGCGACATTTATCTCGCCTGAAAACGCGAGATAAATCTCGCGCTACCGCGTAACATCAGTTACCAACTACCAATTACCAATTTACAAACTCTTCGCCATCAACGCCGCGAGGTCAGCCGTGCGGCAGGAATAGCCCCATTCGTTGTCGTACCAGGTGACGACCTTGACGAAGTTGCTCTTTTCCTTGCCAAGCACCATGGTGAACTGCAAATCCACGGAGGAGGAATGCGGGTCGCCCTTGAAGTCAATGCTGACCAGAGGTTCGTCCACCGCCTGCAAAATGCCCTGGAAACGCGGCTCCTTTGCGGCATCACGGAATGCCTGGCGGAGTTCCTCGGTGGTGGTTTCCTTTTCGAGTTCGGCGGTGAAATCTACAATCGAGACGGTGCTGGTCGGCACACGCAGGGCGTAGCCGTCGAACTTGCCCTTGAGGTCGGGGATGACCAGCGCAACCGCCTTGGCGGCGCCGGTGGTCGTCGGGATGATGCTCATGGCGGCGGCGCGGGCACGGCGCAGGTCGGAGTGTGGCAGGTCGAGAATCTTCTGGTCGTTGGTGTAAGCGTGGACGGTGGTCATGAATCCGCGCTTGATGGTGAAGCGGTCATGCACCACCTTTGCGGCGGGCGCCAGACAGTTCGTGGTGCAGGAAGCGT
>JBMOMO010000034.1:0-29796 GCA_049324135.1 Chloroflexota bacterium | reverse complement strand
GGCGGTTCCTGGTTTAACAAAGCCGATTTCCTGAGAATCTCATCTCGATACGGAAATCCGCCAGAAACAACCAGCAGTACCTATGGCTTTCGGTGTGTCCAGGACGAGACGTCTCCCGTGAACACCCAAACGATCATCCCAACGGACATGGTCTCTGATCAATCTGCTTGTCCGGGGGCTCCTGCGCAACGTATTTCAATCGGGCTGGATGTGACTGTAATGATTCAAAATTGGGATAAATTAAAACTACGCTCCAAGCCTTTAATTTCAGATGAGACCTTCCTAAAAGATTTAACTCAAGGAACAAGGCTGCACATTTTGGGTGGACCGCAGTGTGTTGAATCTAATGTTGGCAGTTTCTGGTTTTGGGAGGTAGAAGTAGTTGGAACAGGTGAACGTGGATGGGTTGCTGAAGGAGATTTTGTAGAAAATTATATTGAATGATGCGGGGAATGCGATTCAAATCTTTATGGGCGCCTCCCTATCCGCCTGTAAAAGCGGTTTTTCTTTTCGAAACGACCGGCGAGCATCCCGCCCGCCGGTCGTTATCAATACCTCCATCGGTTAGTTCTGGCCGCCATTGCCGTTCCCGCGCCCATTGCCGCCCGACCACAACGGACGCCCGGCTTCATCGCGGAAGGCATACGCCTGGCCGTCGAGCGTGACGGTGATGGCGCTGAACAGGCCCTGGTCGCCGGGGAAACCGTAGACCGTGACATTTTGCCCGACCTGCGGGTTGAAGCCGATGCTGCTGGCGTAACGGGCGTTGCCCAGTTGCACCGCCAGCGTTTGCCCGTCAGCGGCGAGGACGGTCAGCGTGAGGGTGTCGTAGGCTGTGACCGTCCCGGTCAGGGTGGTTGCGCCTGTCAGGGCGAGGCCGCTGGCCGCGCTCCCTTGCCCCTGGCCTTGACCGCCTTGTCCCTGCCCCTGGCCGCCTTGCCCTTGCCCGCCCTGGCTGCCGTTGCCGGTCTGCCCGGTGACGATAGCAGCGTAGGCCTCGGCGCCCAGGTACTGCGGCTGGTAGGTCTCGCCGGTCTGGGCTTGCAGCGCGCTGACGAAGGCGTTCAGGTGGTTGTAGGAACCCATCATCAGGTTGTTGTAGACCTGCTGGATGTCGGCGTTATCGGTCTGCGCCAGGCGTTCCTGCAAGTCGAGGATGTCGATCTCCTCGATGGCTGCGCCGACTTTGAGCGCCTCGACCAGGGAGAGGGAACCCTGGGCCGCGAGTTGGTCGTAGAGGGCCGCCAGGCTCGGGTCCGTGAATGAGCCGGGTTCGAGGGCCGGGTCGGCCAGTCCGTAGCGGTCCAGCAACAACTTGATCTCATCCATGTGGGCCTGCTCGCTGGCGGCAATGTTGGTGAAGGTAGTTTGTCCCCAGGCCGCATACAGGGCGTTGTACACATCGCGCGCCAGTTTCTCTTCTTCGCGCATGAAGAGCAGGGAGGCCGATTCTTCGGCGCTCAGTTCGCCGGCCGGCAGGTCGAGCGCGGATGTGCCGCTCCCGTTGCCGCCGTTTCCGTTGCCGTTCCCCAAATCCCCGGTCGCAACCTGGGCGGCAGGCTCGTCCACGCCGGGGGAAGCCAGGGCGGTATAGGCGCTGGCGCCGACGGCAACCACGATGACCGCCGAGAGAATGCCGATCAAAAGGTTCTTGAAATTGTTTAACATGGTAGTACCTCCAATTGTTATTTGTGTGTTATAGTGCGTTTTCATTGCAACGCTCCCCCATCGTAGCAAACGAATGTAAAGGAAAGTTAAACGTTTTCGCAAGATTGTACAAAATCCAGGACGTCCAGCCTTTACAAAACCTTCAAAAATTCTTCACAGTTTGTCCAAGTAAAAAAGATAAAACTGGGGCATTACCGTTTGCAAAGGAGTCTCCATGACCGAACAAACTCCCGATCCCGCCCCCCCATCCATGCTCGAGCGGATGCGCGCGCGCCTGGTCCCCGAGGGGATGCCCGCCGACGACCGCGGCCGGATGCGCATGGTGGTGGACAGCCTGATCCTGCACATCCACCCCACCAAGGTGCCAGCCAATACCCTGCGCTGGACGTATACCTGGGGCCTGGGCGGCCTGTCGGCTGTCCTGATGATGCTCCTGGGCCTGACCGGCGTGATCCTGTTGAACAACTACACCCCGTCCGCGCCGCAGGCCTATCTCGACATCCTGGAACTGCGCTCGAACGTCTGGTTCGGCGAACTGGTGCGCAACCTGCATCACTGGTCGGCCAACCTGTTGATCGTGATCGCCGCGCTTCATCTCGTCCGCGTCTTCCTGACCGGCTCCTACCGCCCGCCGCGCGAATTGAACTGGCTGCTGGGCGTGCTGATGCTGGTCTTGATCCTGGGCGCGAACTTCACCGGCTACCTGCTGCCCTGGGACCAACTGGCCTACTGGGCCATCACGGTTGGCACCAGCATCATCAGTTATGTCCCGTTGATTGGGGAATGGCTGGGGCGCCTGGTCTTGGGCGGGCCGGAGGTCGGCCCCAATACGCTGCTGAACTTCTATTCCATGCACATCGCGCTCATCCCGCTGGCCATCTTCGGGCTGATGTCCTACCACTTCTGGCGCGTGCGCAAGGACGGCGGCCTGACCCAACCCAAAGGTTTCGACGATGAAGAGACGCCCAAATCGGAACGCGTCACCACCATCCCCAACCTGGTGCGCAAGGAAACCATCTACGCGCTGGGATGGGTGGCCGCGCTGCTCGTCTTTGCCATGCTCGTCCCCGCGCCGCTGGAAGGCATCGCCAACCCGGACGCCAGCCCCAACCCCGCCAAAGCGCCCTGGTACTTCCTGGGCTTGCAGGAACTGTTACTGCATTTCCATCCGCTGGTTGCGGGCGTGATCCTGCCCTTGCTGGCCGGACTGGGCATCTTCCTGCTGCCCTTCTTCAACGTGAACCAATCCAGCGTAGGCGTCTATTTCCGCTCGCGGCGCGGGCGGTCGCTTTCCATGCTGGCGGCGGGACTGGCGCTCTTACTCACCCCGGCCTGGGTGCTGCTCGACGAATTCATCCTCGACTGGACGGCCTGGCTGCCCACCTGGCCGGCGCTGGTCTCCAACGGCTTGATCCCGCTGTCCATCCTGCTCCTGCCGCTCATCCTGCTGGACGAGTGGATGGTCAAGGCCTTCGACGGCGACACCGAAGAGCGCGTCATTTTCCTGGTCACATTCATTTTCGTCGCATTCCTGGTCCTGACCGTGATCGGCATTTTCTTCCGCGGCCCCGGCATGAGCCTGTACTGGCCGTGGGCGATGCCTGTGGTAGTTCATTAGTCAGATGGTCTAATGGTCGGATAGTCCAAATTATCGAACATTTTCTGGAATTTTCTCATGTCTGAAACCCCTTCCTCTCCTGAACCCACCGTCTCCCGGCGAGATTTCCTGGGCATGCTGTGGGCCTTCTTTGGCGGGCTGGCCGCGCTCGAAGTCGGCGGCGTGCTGGTGGCCTACCTCCAGCCGCGCCTGGCCGAAGGCGAATTCGGCTCGCTCATCACAGCCGGGAACGTGGACGATTTCCCGTCCAACTCAGTGACTCACATCTCGAATGGCCGCTTCTACATTGTGCGCACGCCGGATGGCGGTTTCCTGGCCGTCTACCACCGTTGCACACACCTGGGCTGCACCGTCCCCTGGGACCAGGGCGCGCAAAAGTTCATCTGTCCCTGCCACAACTCGCAGTTCGACATGCAGGGCAGCGTCGAAAACCCGCCCGCCCCGCGCGCCCTCGACCTGTTCCCGGTCATCATCGAAGACGGCGCAGTCAAAGTGGACACCGGGACGATCCTCCAGCGCCAGTCCTTCGAAACCTCCCAGGTCGTTTACCCGTAGGGACAAATTGGTAATTTGCCCCGCAAGGAAGAAACTTATGAACGAAAACCGCACCCACACCCTCGAAGTCCTGCTCGGCGTCATCGGAACCCTGCTGATCGTCATCGCGCTGGGGCTTTATATCCTCAACGAAGCCTCCCGCCTCGAACAGGCGCAGGGCAACATCCTGCACGTCCAACTGGACGACGCCATGACGCTATACGCCGAAAACTGCGCTGTCTGTCATGGCCTGAACGGCGAGGGCATCGGCGCCACGCCGCCGCTCGACAACCCCGGCCTGAAAGCCATGCCCTTCGACGACCTCTACAAAGTCATTGCGCGCGGGCGCTTCGACACCGCCATGCCCGCCTGGAGCAAGGAAGACGGCGGCCCGCTCAGCGATTACCAGATCGAGGAACTGGTCGCCCTGGTGCAATCCGGGGACTGGAACGAGACCGGCGACCGCGTCGTCAACCTCGGGCTTGCGCCGCTGATCCCGTTCACCACCGAACCCGATCCTGCCCTCGTCGAAGCGGTCGGTTCCCTGCCCGACGGCGCGATCCTGCAAACTGCCATCGGCGTCTATGCGGCGCAATGCGTGGCCTGCCATGGCGCAGACGGACTCGGCACCGGCATCGCCCCGGCCCTCAACGACCCCGCCATACGCGAGAAAACCGCCGACGAGTTGAGCCGCACCATCACCTACGGCAGCGCCGGCACCCTGATGGCCGGCTGGAGCAACGTGCTGCCTCCCGAAGATATTGCGGCCATGGTCGCACTCATCCAACGCTGGGACGAAGTGCCGACCGGCGCAATCCCCGCCCCGGATGTGCCCATCCCGACCACCGAGGAGAGCATCGCCCTGGGCGCGGAACTCTACAGCGCCAACTGCTCTCGTTGTCACGGCCCGGAAGGCCAGGGCAAACCGATTGCGCCCTCGATAAACGTCAAATCCTTCCTGGCCGGCGCCACCGACCAGGCCATACAACAGATCGTCACGCTGGGCGTACCCGGCACCGCCATGCCCGCCTGGGGCGACCGCATGACAGAAGCCGAAATCCAGGCCATCGTGGGCTTCATCCGCCAGTGGGAGTCCACCGCGCCCGAAGTAGCCCAGCCGCTTGGGCCGCCTTCAGGTCAGGGCGGACCTCCCTGGCTGCGCAACCAGGATAACGCCACGCCAAACGCGGCGGGGGCAGGCGCAGCAACCGGCCTGGAGGCTACTCCGGTCCCTGGCGCAGACGCGGGCGGGCAAGCCGCCTCCCAAATGAGCGAGCAGGATATGGCCACCCACATGGCGCAGGAAGCAGCGAACGGCGGAGGCGGAGGCGGACAAGGGCAAGGTCAGGGCCAAGGACAAGGTCAAGGCCAGGGGCAGGGACAAAATGCGGGGACGCAGGAGCAGTCCCAGCCGTCCGCGTTGGACTGGCACGCGCTGGCCTTGATTACTGGTGGGTTAGCCATCGCCCTATCGCTGATCGTGGCCGGGGTCAAAGCCTTGAAACGCGCCCAGGACAATCCGCCGCCCCCATAATTTTCACACAAGTTGTTGACACGCGCCTAACACGCCTCTTTTATGATAGACGCAGGTTGGTTCACCAGCCTGCGTCTATTTCTAATAAAGGAGACAAACATGAACAAAAGATTTACCTGGTTGGCGGGGGCCTTGGCGCTGGCGCTGCTTGCAGTGGGCGTCTACGGCGTCACGAACGCGTACGCTGACGATAGCACGCCCCCGCAGCCGGCTGGCGAGCGCGGTCCGCGCGGCGGGCGCGGCCTGGACGGCGCGGCGCTGGAAGCCGTAGCCGGCGCGCTGAACATGAGCGCAGACGACCTGTCTGCGGCGCTGGCGGAGGGCAAGACCCTGCAAGACCTGGCCGATGAAGCCGGTGTGGACATGCAGGAGATCAAGGACGCCATGAGCGCCGCGCGCGCGGAGAGTATGCGCACACGGGTCGCCCAGGCGCTGGCAGACGGAACCATCACGCAGGAGCACGCCGACTGGCTGCTGGAGGGCCTGGAGAAGGGCTTCCTGGACGGTCCGGGCTTCGGGTTTGGCGGTCACCCCGGGAAGGGAGCCCCGCCAGCCACAGCCGAATAATCGCGCCCAATTCCTATGCCAGGCGGCCGGTCGGCCGCCTGGCGATTTTATGATCCCGCCGCTGGCGAAACGATCACAGGGATTCCCAGAGAACCTCCTTTCCTGGCAACGGTCATTCCACCGCAATCGGGCCTATGACGGTCAAGATTTTTTCCGGGGTGGCGCATATGAAGAAAAGGGGACCAAAGAGCAGGCCCTCAGCGGTCTGCACGGTAACCTGCAGGCTGCTGTTCGGTTGGGTAAAGAACGTGCCGGCTTGAGTCAACCAGTCGGGCGTACTTTCCCGATTATAAACATCTACCACATCCTCTTTGGTCTTTCCTTCCTCCGTAAGAAAGACGATGAGGGCAAACTCTTCACCGGCGGCGCTGTTGACATACCAGTTGACCGTAAAAGTCTCCTGCGCGGGGATGGGTTGGGGTCCTTCGTAGGTACACAATGTTCCCTCACATGTGATGGTGGCCTCTGCTGGTGGAAGCGTCGGGATGGGTACGGCGGTGGGCGTGGGCGGCAGCGTTGGCTCCGGCAAGGTGGTTGGGATCGATGTGGGGGCCGGCGGCGGCGCCGAGGTAGGAGCAGGGCTCTGTGTCCCGCAGGCGCCCAGGAACAGCGCGCACAACAGCCCAACGCTCATAAACAGGGTTCGAGCATTCATGGGTTCCTCCAATTGGAACAATCGTGGAGGCCCGCCATAGCAATGAAAATCAACGCTATTTCATGGGCAGGCGTCCATATGTAGAAACGTGCGACATTCTTCATCGGTCAACGAGCGCGTCACGCGTGAACGCGCCAGGGCGACCAGGTCATCCAGCCGCAGGGTGTAGATACGAACAGTTCCGTCTGCCCCTGCAGTGGCCAGACGGTTCCCATCCGGGCTGAACGAGACGCCAAACACATTACCGGCATTGCCATACAGGCTGGCCAGTTCCTCGCCAGTAGAAACATCCCATACTTTGGCGAGCCGGTCGAAACTGGCAGAAGCCAGGAGTGTGCCGTCCTTGCTGAAGATGAGACGACTTACCAGTCCGGCATGACCGACAAGGGTGCGTATCTTTTTTTCGGAATCTACATTCCAAAGCGTGATGACCCCATCCTGGTCGCTCACCGCCAGGAGTTTGCCATCCGGACTGAGGATAACGTCATAGAACTCCTTCCCCTCTCCAGAAAGGACGCCCAACTCCTGCCCTGTGATGGCGTCCCAGATGCGCACAAATTTGTCGTCAGCAGCCGTAAACACACGTGTGCCGTCTGCGCTGAAGGTAACCCCCGAAACGTATGAATTCTCTCGATGGCCTGAAAAAGTCGTGATCTCTTTTCCTGATAGGAGGTCCCAAACCTTTGCGGTTCCATCCCAAGCGACGCTGGCCAGGCGCGCGCCATCCGGGCTAAAAGCAAGGTCGAACACCAAACTATTGTGGCCCGATAACGTAGTCAATTTATTCCCCGAGCGGCTGTCCCACAGCGTCACTGTCCCATCCCAGCCCCCGGTAGCAATTCGTTCCCCATCCGGACGATAAGCGAGACAAGTAAGTCCATCCATAGGGGTGTTGCCTTTTATCAATGTCATTAGCAACTGGCCTGAATCTGCATCCCAGAACTTTGCAGCCCCATCCATGCTGACCGAAGCGATGCGCTTGCCGTCCGGGCTGTATTCGACATCCCAGACAATATCATCGTGTTCCTGTATTGTGATCAGTTCCCTTCCAGGGGCGGCATCCCAAATGCGCAGGCTGCCATCGTATGCGCCGGTGACGATCCGCTCTCCATCCGGGCTTCCCGCCACACTGATCACAGTGCTGGTCGGGCCGGCCAGAATCAATTGCTGTTGGCCCGATTGCACATCCCAGACGCGGCTCGTCCCATCCTGCCCGGCAGTGGCGAACCTGCCATCGGCCAGGAAGGCAATATCGTACAGGCCGGACTGTCGCGCCGGAGTGGAGACAATTTCGCCCGTTCCCGTATCCCAAACTTTGATACTTCCATCCTCGCTCGCCGCGGCCAGATAAGCGCCATCCGGACTGAATGAGACGGCGTGGATGATGCCTCCCAAATTCAAGGCGAATAACTCGGCGCCTCGTTGCGCATCCCAAATGCGCACAAGGCCCTCGTCCCCACCTGTGGCGAGCAGGCGGCCATCTGGACTGTAGGCGATCGCCTTTGGCGGAGACATTTCGGCCACAAGCGACAGCACTTTGCTGCGCGTTTTCAGATCCCAGATCGCTGGGGCGCCGTCCATGTTTGCGGTTGCCAGGTATTTCCCATCCGGGCTGAAACTGATCTGTCCCACACCCAGGTTGTAGCCAACCGTGGTACCGACCGATTCTCCCGCCAGGATCGCAACCTTCTCTTCATTCGATGGGTTCCATAAGACCACCTGGGTAAAGTACCCCGCAGCCAGCAAATTTCCATCCGGGCTGAATGCGACGCTCGAACTGACTTGGTCCGCGCCAAAGAGCGTGCGGATCAACTCGCCGGAGTTCGCGTCCCACAACTTGACCTCCTGCCTGGCGCCCACGCTTGCGATCATCTTTCCATCCGGGCTGTAGGCCACATCCGGAACACCGCCAAAATGGGCAGGGATGTTCATCAGCAAGTGCAACGCAGGGACAGCCTGGTGCAAGGCATTACGCGCTTCCAGTGTATCCACTTCATCAAGCGCCTGTAACGCCAGGAGTACGCTGCGCTCGGGGTCCACCTGCAAGTTATTAGCCGAGGCTGCGGCCAATTCCCGTGAAAAGGCAAGATGTTCGGCCTGGGCTGCGCGCCGCCCTAAAAAAGAAGCCACCAAAGCCAAAACGCCAACGATGGCAAATGCAATAGCCAGATAGACTGCGCGCTGCTTCAAGCGACGGTTGGAGTGGGTTTGCTCCTCAGCCCGGGCGCGCTCATTCTCAGCCAGTTTGCGGGCCGCTTCCAATTCACGCTGGCGCTGGGCTTCGCGTTCGGCTGCTTCCTGGTTTGCCAGGGCTTGGGAAGCCTCCAGGAAGGAACGCTCCAAGAGGTTCAAATCATCCGCATGAACACTGGACCACTCAAGCGCCTGCGCCAGCCGCGCGCCGCGATACAGGCCTCCCGGGTCGCGGCCCAGCGTTTCCCATTCCTGCGCTGCTTCTGTCAGGTGACGGTGCAGGCGCAGTCCCTCTCGGTTTTCATCCAGCCAGGTACGCAGGGTCGGCCACTCGCGGATCAAGGCTTCATGCGCCACCTCGGCCGCCTCCTGGTCTGTGGTGATCAGGCGCGCATCCGCCAGGGTCATCAGTACTTCGTGTACCTGTTCCCTGTCTTCAGGCCGGGAAGCAAGTTCATCGAAACTGACCCGCCTGCGGGTATCGGCAGCAGTTGAATCGTCGCCAAGTTCGGTCAGGCGCAGGAATATCTGACGCGCGATGATACGTTGTCCCGGTTCCAACTGGTCGTGGAATACAGCCTCGGCGGTTTCCGCGATAGCGCCGCGCACACCGCCCGAAGCAGTGTAGCCACTCAGGGTCAGTTTATCCCCTCGACGACGTTGCCAGGTAGACAGCAAGGCATGGGAAAGCAAGGGAAGCGCGCCCGGTTCAGGCGCGTGCCCCGCCTCTGCTCCCACGTCATGTAACAGGAACTCGACCAGTCCCTGCTCCAGTTCCCAATGACCCCGCTGGGCCGGCTCTTCGATGGCGCGGCGCAGTTCTTCGGTCGTCATCGGCCCGATATATTCCTGGTGCTTGGAAAGCGCCTGGCGGAGCAGGTCGAAACGGGCGCAATGGGCATAGAAATCGGCGCGTAAAACAATAATAACGATGGCAACCCCATCCGGTTGAAACGCTGCGGTCAACAGGTTTTCCACAAAGGCAGATTGCTCTGCCTGGCCCCGGCAAAGGGTGAACAATTCCTCGAACTGGTCAACAACAAGCAATGTGTGAGCAGCGCCTGCGTTTTCTGCAATCTTTCTAAAGGCTGCGCTTAAAGCATGTGGTTGGCGGACTAACTCATCCACAAATTTTCGTAAGGATGCGCCCCGTTTTGCGTCCCCTTGCAGGCTGGCTGCCAGGACATCCAACGGATGGGCGGTGGGAGTAATCACATACACCGGCCACCCGGAGGAAGGTTGCCGCCAGCGCAAGGCCGGGATCAATCCGGCTCGTACCACCGAGGACTTGCCGCTGCCCGACGCGCCAACCACAGCCAGGAAGCGCTGATCCGATTTCAAACCCGTATTCAGGCGCTCCACGAGTGTCCCGGTCAAAGCCTCCCTCCCGAAAAACCACTCAGCATCTGACTCGTCGAAGAAGTAGAGACCCTTGTAGGGTGGAAGCCCGGCAGCGGGCGCATCCTCCCGCCGGACGGCTGCCGCCAGTTCCAGCAGCCGGGCAGCAACTTCCGGTTGGTCCTCCGTGTACAGGGCGGGGATGAACCGGGCTGTCAACGTTGCCAGGTCGGGCAGGCGTTCATTTTGTTCGAGGCGAGAGATTTGGGCGTCGCTATAGCCGACCGCGATGGACAGTTCCCGTTGGGTCAGCCCGGCGCGGCGGCGCAGGTATTTGAGCAAATCCCCAAAAGTCGTAAACTGATCAAGGGCGATCCTGGCGCTGGAAACCGGCATACAACCTCCTTTACACAGATGCGCAAAATCGTTCACACCCACCAATAGTATAGAACCAATTTGGGTCAAATGGTTAAGTTTGTCAAATATTGTCAAGAATTGTCAAATTGCGCAACAGGAAAAATGCTACGCTAAATATGAGACCGGGATACGTCAAAAAGCCCGGTCTTGGCTCGATGAGCCTCATTTTCTATCGTAAAGGAGTAGTATACATGAAATCCTTATTTTCACCCTTCACCGCGATCCTTGTTGCTCTTATCTTGGGAATCACGGGCTGTACCAGCCAGCCAGCCCAATCCCCTTCAACCCAAACACCCGCGCCCGAAGTGACAACCGAATCAGCATCCGAAACGGTGCAAAAAATGATTGAGCGCATGAATGCAGGCGATGTCGAAGGATCACTGGCCTACTTTGCCGATGACGCCACTGCTTACATCGTCGGCCTGCCGCCCACCGGCATGGAAGTCTACGTCGGGAAAGATCAGATCCGCACCCTTTGGCAGGACAGCGTGGCCAACCACTTCCAATGGGAAACCGAGATCGCATCCGTCGAAGGCAACATTGTCTATGTCCAGGCAAGAACCTGGCACGATTTCACGCGCCAACTCGAAGTCGCGCCGCTGGAGTATATCGATGTTTACAATGTCCAAGATGGGAAAATCACCACCTACGGAACCACCATTACGGCTGATGCACTGGCAAGATTCAAACCTGCCTTCGCCGCAGTGGTTCCGCCGGAAGAGCCTGCCGCGCCCTCGACCGAAAAACCTGTATCAGAAATGACAGTCACCGTTGCCGATGGAACCTGCGCGATCGATCAACCAGCGCCGCTTCAGGCTGGAGAAATAACCGTTACCTTCAATATCAAGGACCAGAACAAGGTTGCATATGCGCTAACGATGTTCAACCTAAATCAGGATAAGGATATTTTGGACCTCATGGCTTCTACTACCGGGATGCCGCCTTCCTGGGCAGACATGCTGCTCATGGAAGAACTGGGACCCGGCAAGAGCGCAACCTATACCTTCACGGTAGATAAGGGGCCGGTTTACGTGGTCTGCTGGTCGAAGTATCCAGAGTTGCCAATTGGCAATGCGGGGCCAATTGAAGTGAAGCCATAGACAGTTCAACTCAAATATCCGCCAAACCAATTACAAGTTCCCAAGGTATCTCCCCCGCTAAAAAAGGGAAGGCGCCTTGGGAATACTTTTCCCAGATATCAGGTTTCTTCTTCTTCGCGCCAATCATAGTTTTCTTTCAACACGGCAGCGGGTACTCCCCCCAACATGACCTTTGTTTCTGTGAATCTCTTTGTGACTACACTCCCCAGCGCCACAATCGTATTGTCCCCAACTGCCGATCCCGGCGCAAAACGGACAGCGCTGCCGATGTAACAATCACGGCCAATCTGAATATTGCGATCAGTCGCGCCTGCGCCGTGCGTCCAGAATTGTGAGCCGACGCCTGCGATCCAGGAACCCTCCTCCAACACGAACGAGCCAGCCACATCGAAATAATGCCCGGATGTGATCAGGGTATTTACGCCAACCTGCAAGGAACGGGCGTAACGCCGGTACCGGTATTGCTCCTGGATTGCCCAAAATCCGCAGGAAAAGGTATTGCGGTTCTCGATCCTGGCGTTCCGGCCAATTTCTACCTTCATCGGGCCGATGAACAGGTTGAACACGCCGATCTTGCAATTCTCGATGCGCGCCTCCGAAACAGCGATTACCGTCCCGAAACCGATGCGCCCGCTAATCTTGTACCCCAGCAGGCGATAGCCAAGCAGGCGCAGGGCATTGAACGGCATGATACTGACCAGCACAGCCAAGACGAGTTTGACCTTCAGCATCCCAGGCTCCTTCTGGATAGCGGCGCTCAAGAGGCCTTCTGCCGATACAGGCTGGCGTCCGGCACGGCCAGCATGGCAGGCAACTTCTCTTGCAAGCCGAGGAATTCGGCTACCGCCTTGACGTGTGGGGCGGGATCGCGCATCAGGGCGTTGTAGTCCACGTACAGCACTTCCATGTTGGGCTGGTTCGCCAGCCAGACGCGCACGCGCTTGAGGTGTTCCTGGAAATTCTCGGCCATCCTGCGGTCGTCGCCTTCGCTCGGTTCGCCGCGCCGGATGAGCATCTGCTTCTGCGAGGCCAGGATCTCGCTGATCTCGCGGCGCATGAAGATGACCTTGTATTGGTATGAGGCGGGCAGGTATTCCAGCAGGGACGAGATGACCTTGACGACCTTGCCCGGCGCGTCTTTGATCCAGGACTCATCGCCATCGCGCAGGGCTTTGACCTGCTCCAGTTCGTAATAGCCCTTGGGATTGTCTTCGTCGGCCAGGCGCAGGTTGTCGGTCATAATTTGCAGACCGCCGGCCTCCAGCAATTTCATCATCATCGAAGTACCGGAACGCGGCAAACCGGAGACAATGACAATGGATGATCGCGGTTTCTGGAAACGTTTAAGAATGTTGGCAACCATGGAGATCATTCCTTGTGATAGGGTTGGTCGGCTTCGGCCAATGCTTGCAGCAATTCTTCCTGCATTTTCGAGGCGGCGTCTGGACGGGAGGGGTAGAGATCGATCAATTCCTGCGGGTCTTCGACCAGATCATAGAATTCGAAGTTCTGGTAATCGGGATAATTGTACCAGGTCAGGCGCTGGCGGCTTTTGGTGAGGGAGATGGACGCGCGGTTCAGGGGAGTAAAGGCGGGATTGCGCGCCGCCTCGACCGTGAACAGGCTGCGAGCGGAATCTTCGTCGCCGCCCAGTCCCGGCAGGATTTGCCCCTCCGCCCAGGCGGGACGCGGCAGGCCACCCAGGTGCGCCAGGGTAGGCAGGAGATCCACCGAACTGGTATCAGCGTGGATGTCTTCGCGTCCTTTTTGCCCTGGCCGGGAGACCAGCAGTGGGATATGGATCAACGGCTCGTAGATCAGGGGCGTGACGTGTCCCAACTCGCCGCGCTCGAACATCTCGCCGTGATCGGAGGTCACGAAGACGTAACTGGTCTCCAGCAAACCCGAATCGCGCAGGAAGTCGAACAGGCGCGCCACTGTATCGTCCCAACTGGCGAGGTAGTCATCGTAAAGATGGCGTTTTCCCACCAAATCCCCGAAATCCTTTCGCCACATTGCCAGCGGATGAATGGGTTTCTCCGCCGGTTCCCAGGCATTCAGGCCTTGGAAAGCGCCTTTGAATTTTTTGATCGGGCTGTATGGGTCATGCGGCGGATAAAAGTGCAGGTAGGCTAAAACCGGCGTTTGGAGGTCCCCTAACAAGCGTATTGCGCCATCTACGACATCGCCAAGGGAAAAGTACTCAAGGGCATCCGTTTCGGGCAGTCCCTTCGGATAAGACAGCCGATGAGCAGACCTGTCTGAACGTCGCTCGGCCAGGTGGAGGGTGCGCAGGAGCGGGCCGAGGAAGAGCGAAGCGTCGTAACCGTCGCTGTCGCGCACCAGGTTGTCGTCGAAAGCAGAAAAAGCAACCTGGGGGTCGTTCTGGAACCAGGGCGCGTAAAAAGCGCGCTGCTCGTAGTTGAAGGCGCTGCCAGACACATGCGTATCCAGGGAGCGATGGAATTGTTTCAGGAAGATATCGGCGTACTTGTTCTGGGCGTACCCCAGCGTGGAATACTTCCCGGCCAACAAGGAAAAGGCTTGCTTGTCCTCGAACGCGCGCAACACGCCAGCGCCCAACGAGAAGGCGCGGTGCGTCCACGGGAGCGTACCGGTCAGCAGGGAGGCCGTGCCGGGAATGGTAAACGTCCCGGCCGAATAATGGCGGTGATAGACGACAGCGTTTTCGGCAAAACGCCCCAGGTTGGGCATGGTCTGGCGCGGATAGCCGTACAGCGAGACGTTTTCCGCCGACCAGGCGTCGAAGACCAGGATGATGATGTTCTTCGGCGAGATTTCCCCATCCTTCGCAATGACATTCCCTGCCAGGGGCGCCAGCGCGCCGGAGAGCGAGGCCAGCGAGGCCAGTTTCAGGAAATCGCGCCGGGAAACTGAACGATGCGAGTTCATACCCTAAAGCGGAAAGGCGTTCCTGAGCAGCACCACCAACAGCCCCAGGAAACCCAATGGCAGGTAGAGATACGCAAAGACGGTGAAGCGTTCTGCCAGCGAGGTGAGAAAAAGCCCCAGGCGAGGGAAAAAACGGGGTAGCGCAAGCAGGCCGAGGAGTAGAATGACCGGCGCAGCCATCCAGAGCAGCAACGCCTCTTTGGGAGGCAGGTCATTGCCCAGGGAACGCTGGAAGAAGATCGCGGCGGCCGTCGCCACCAGGATGGTCAGGAAGCCTTTGTACGAAAAGCCTTCGCGCAACCATTTGGGCGGCAAGGCCATCCCAAGCGCAATCAGCCCGCCCGCAACCATCAGGCTTTCGACCAACGCTACGGCCATCATATACATGAAGATGCTGAACAACTCCCAGGCGCGGAAATACATGACCCGCGACGGGAATACGAACAAAAAACCCCGGATGGACCAACTGAAGACAACAAAGGCCGCCGCGCCGAGAACGGCAAACATGTCCTGGCGGGCGGGCAGGCGCTGCCTAAAGATATCCAAGTCCCTTGAGCCTTTCCTCGATGGCCTCCTGGCTTTCCCCGCCGGAAATGGTCGGGGGAGTTACGCCGCTGTGATCCAGGTATTTGCCGACCACCATCGGGGGAATATCGCGGAAGGATGGATTGGGGAAGTCGGCCAGGCCCTGGCTGGCAAACAGGACGCCCGGCACCGCATCGGGATCGATGCAATGGTCTGCGCCCCAATGGTCGGTGTTTTCCTGGATAGCGGCATCTCCCCATTTGCCGAGACCGGTCTCAGATGAAGCGCGGTAGCCGGGCGCGTAACCCAGCACCAGGTCCGGGCCGAAGCGCAGCAGGGGCCCGCTGAAGGCTTCGTGGCGCAGCAAGACGCGGCCGAAGACTTTCTTGCCGTCCGGCCCTGTCCAGGCTTCCAGTTTGGCCTTCAATTCCTTGCCGATTTCTTCCACCTGTTCCACCGGCACAAAGCCCTGGCGCTCGCGTCCCTGCAAGTTGATGTACAGGCTGTTCAAGCCGAGCGCGTAGGCCTTGGAGCGCGACCAATCCGCATGGGTCAGGGAAGTTTCGGTCTTGCCTTCTTGCAAGGCCAGGTAGCCGTTCCCGGCCAGCCAGCGGTTGACGTGCACCTTGTAACGGAAATCAGAGAAACCGTGGTCGGACATGACCAGCAGGTTGAGTTTGCCGCCATTCTGTTTTTCGAGCGCCCCCGTGACGCGCCCCACAAACTGATCGAGACGGGCATACCAGTCCTGCACCAGGTCAGCGCGGTCGCGGCGGAACATGTGCTGCACCCGGTCGAGATCGTCGAAAATGGAAGCCAGCACGCCTTCCTTGAAGCCCGCCAGGTTGTGCATCAGGATGCGCTCGCGCGCGGCAAAAATATCCTCGCACAGGGCGATGAACTGTTCATCGGAGATGCAGCCATCCTCCAGCCCGGTAGTGTCCTGCGGCCAGCCCAGCGACAGGAACGCGCCAGCCGCCTGCCAGGCTTCGCGCACGAAGCCTTTCGGGGAGGCGTACTGCCAGAGCGCGTGCAGCGGGTGGATCTGCAACGGCAGGAAATACAACCGCACCGGGTCCGTAGAAGTCAGGATGGCGCGCGTGATGGCATGGACATTCATCATGAAGCCGGCCTTGAAGGCCACTTCCAAGATCGGACTCCACTGCCCAGGCGACAGGTCGAAAACGCCATTCGGCAGTTTCAGGCGGGCGTTCTTCGCATCCAAAACCTCTAATTGAAAAGCCGCCTCAGCCGGAACAGCCTGTCCCTTTTGCTTGACGAACGGGCCCTTCAGCGCGCCGTGGAACGTCCCTGCCCCGCCGGTCAATTGCTCCACCGGCGTCTTGTGGCCGGGCTTGAGCGGATCGTCTTCCTGGCAATAGAAACTTCCCAACCCCAACTGCCCACGGATATCGGGCGTGCCAAGCCCAGGGATGACGCGCACCGGCGAATCTGCGCGCGCCGGGAACATGGCCGGCCACCACAGGGCCGTCGCCGGATAGCCCTGGTCTACTGCCTCGGCAAAAAGGGTTTGCGCCGAGTAAGGCGGCACGAACTGTGTGCCTAGCGCCCCGCTGCGCGTCGGCAGGATCGAGACATACGGCGCATATGTCTCCGGGTTGCGATGCACGAAGTCGAAGATGCCGTGGCTGCCCGGGTCTGCGCCGGTGGCGATGCTGGTCCACGAGACCTCGGTCTGCGGCGGCGCGCAAACCTTGAAAGGCGAATAGCCGCCTGTCCCAGCCAGGCGGCTCAAATTCGGCAAACCTCCCTGGCCTGCGTACCCCTCGAACAGGCCAGGGTCGAACGAGTCAAAGCCCAGGATGAGCGTACGCATGGGCCTTACTTCTCTTGCTTTTCCTTCGCAGGGTCTTCCTCAGCCTGCTTGCCGCCAAACATGCGGCGCAAGCGTCCCATGCCGGTGCGGATCTGGCGCGAAAACACCAGGAACAGCCCGCTGATCGAAGCAAATGCGACCGCCAGCACCTGGAACAACATACCGCCAGTATTCGGATCGATATACATATCTACCTCCAATTGTCTAAATCGTACAACGGCGAGTATTATACCAAACGAAAACGGGAAAACCGCCGCTTCTCCCCCGAATTTTGGCCTGCTCCCGTTATAATGGGGCTATGTCCACTCCCCTATCCCCCTCCGCCCAGAAGGTCCAGGACAACCTGCGCCGCCTGGGCTTCGACCTGACCGTCATCGAATTCGCCGAAAGCACCCGCACAGCCCAGGAAGCCGCCGACCGGGTGGGCTGCACGCTCGGCCAGATCGTCAAATCGCTCATCTTCCGCGGACAGGATACCGGCAAGCCCATCCTGGTGTTGACCAGCGGCAGCAACCGCGTGGACGAAAAACGCCTGCAAGCCTACGCCGGAGAAGCGATCGGGCGCGCCGATGCAGACTTCGTCCGCGCAGTCACCGGCTACGCCATCGGCGGCGTCCCCCCGCTTGGGCATCCCCGGCCGATGGAAACCTACCTGGACGAAGACCTGCTGCAATACGAGGTCATCTGGGCCGCCGCCGGCACGCCTAAAGCGGTTTTCGAACTGACGCCGAGGCAATTGAAACTTATGACTGGCGGCAAGTCACTTACAGTCAAATAATCCCTGGAGGAAGTAATGAAGAAAATTCCCTTGTTCGGCGCGTTGGCGTTGGTTGTCATCCTGGCTTGTGCGCCGTTTGGACTCCCCTCGCAGGCCGACCAACCCGGCGTCGAGACCATTGTCGCTGCCACCATGCAGGCGATCCTGCCCACCCAGGCGCAGCAGGTCCCCCCGCCCGCTGGGACACCCGCAGCGCCGTCGGCCTTTTCCGGCACGCCGTTGCAATTTGCCAACCTCAGCCTGACAGTTCCGCCCGGCCTGGCTGTCGGCGGGAACGGCGCGCAAATCCCCCCGGCAAGCGGCGAGGAGGTGGAACCGTGGGGCGTCACGCCCGGCCACACCGAACTAACGCTTACCGGCTACGCCCTGCCAGACAGGTTCCACGAGCCCAAGATCTACGCCTACCCGGCGCAGGGATTCGCAGCCCTCAACAACGGCGCGGCAGATAACATCCTGCGCCTGCAAACCCTCCTGGCAAACCCCAACGCGCCCCTGGCCGACGACAAACTTCCCTTTGTGCCGTTCTTCAACGCGGGCGCGGTCTTCACCGCGCAGGCGAAAGTGATCCCGTTCCAGGGCGGCCTCGGCGTGCGCATGTTGACGCAGTACGCCCAGTCATTCGCGCAGGTCAACAACCAGGAGATGTTCTATCATTTCCAAGGCTTGACCAACGACGGCCAGACCTACATCATCGTCATCCTGCCCGCCAGTGCGCCCTTCCTGGCCGCAAATTGGGACGCGCCTGCCCCGGCCGACGGCATCCCCTTCCCTGGCTACGAGGACCCCAACGTGGACTTCGAAGCCTACTACCAGCAGGTCACAGCCCGGCTGGAGGCCACGCCGCCGGACACGTTCAGCCCGTCGCTCACGATGCTGGATGCGCTGGTGGGATCGCTCAACATCGTCACCCCATAATGCAATGAGCCAATAGAGAGCCTGCGCGCAATCCTTCGAGAAACTGGTAGAATCATCCGTAGCGCGGAATTCATTCCGCAACCAAAAGCGATATAGTATTCCCCTTGAGAATCTATCACGATCGCGAGGATTCTGTAACGCGCTCATCGTACCACCAGGCGCCGCTTCGTGGCACAAGCAGGTCGGCGGTACGTTGCTTGAAAGTTGCCCTACAAGGGCGGGAGGAACCCCATGGATCGTCGCCCGTATAAGGTTAGCGAAACCGGTCTATATCACCAGGAAGTATTCAGGATATTGACCGAATATGAACTTGCCCGAGCGCAGCGCTACCCCAGTCCATTGACGCTCCTCCATGTTTTCCTCGAAATCAAAGAGAATGACCCTAAAACCGCCGAGAACGTCAGGCAGGCTTTCTCCAGCATCCTGAACACCTGCTTGCGCGTCTCGGACATCCCGGCGCACTATGGGGATGATTTTGTCGCGCTATTGCCCGTCACCGACGAGATCGGCGGCCAGGCTGTTGCCCAGCGGTTGATTGCCAGGCTGAAAGGCACCCGCAACCTTTTTGATGGGAGCATGTACAAATTCGATATTCACATTGGCATATCCACCCACCTCGGCGGTAAAAACATCTCGGCAGACGTTCTTCTCCAGCAAGCGCAGGCGGCCCTGCAAATGGCCAGGCAGAGCGGGCCGCAGTCGTATTTTCTCTTCTCTGGCTAAGGAGTTGCCATGAACCGGAAAAATGCCCTCAAAAAGATCAAGGATGCGCAATTCAAACGGCTATGCGAATTCTCGCTGGCCGAGATGAAAAAGCGCAAGATCCCCGGCGCGACGGTCGGGGTGTATCACAACGGCAAGGAATTCATCGCCGGATTCGGGAAAACGGGCATCGAACATCCGCTGCCAGTCACACCCGACACCCTGTTCCAGATCGGCTCCAACACCAAGCCGATGGTCGCCACCGCTGTCATGCACCTGGTCGAATCAGGGGCGCTCGACCTGGATACGCCCATCGTCAAGTACCTGCCCAAATTTACCCTCAAGGACAAAAAAACGGCCAAGCACGTCACCATGCGCCACCTGCTGACCCACACCGCCGGCTGGGAGGGCGACTACTTCAACGATTTCGGCTGGGGCGACGACGCGCTTTCGAAACTGGTGGCCTCCATGACGCGCTTGAACCAGATGACCCCGCTGGGCGAAACCTGGTCGTACAACAACGCCGCCTTCTACGTGGCCGGGCTGGTGATCGAAAAACTGACCGGCAAACCCTTCGATGCCGCCCTCCAGGCGCTGGTCTTCGAACCGCTGGACATGGACAGGTCGTGCTTCTTCCCGGATGACCGCATCATGACCGGGCGCTATGCCATCGGGCATGACCTGGTCAAGAAGCGCAACCGCGTCGCGCGTCCCTGGGCCATGTCGCGCGCGGAGGACCCGGCCGGCGGCGTGCTGGCGCCTGCCCGCGACCTGCTGGCCTTCGCCCGCTTCCACATGGGAGACGGCCAGGTGGACGGCAAACAGGTCCTGGAGGCCGCCTCCATCCAGGCCATGCAACAACCCATCGTCCCGGCCAGCGGCCTGTGGCAGATGGGACTGTCCTGGTTCCTGACCGAGGTGGACGGCCTGAAGATCGTCGCGCACGGCGGCGCGACCAACGGGCAGCACTCCGGCTTCTGGTTCATCCCTGCAAAAGGCTTCGCGCTCACCTGGCTGACCAACTCCAGCGAAACGAACACCGAAGCCCTGCTCGACGAAGCCCTCAAAATCTACTTCGACGCCTCCCTCCCCAAGCCGGAACTGCGCGACATCCCAGCCGAAAGCGTGGACGCCTTCACCGGCAAATACGAGAACATCGAGGTCATCCTGACCCTCAGCCGCAAGAAAGGCAAACTGTGGCTCTCGTTCGAGCACAAGGGCGGCTTCCCCACCCCCGATTCGCCTCCCATGCCGGTTCCCCCACCGGTGCGGATCGGCTTCTATGACGAGGACAAGATCATCGTCCTGGACGAGCCGATCGAGGGGGAACGCGGCGAATTCCTGCGCGCCTCAGACGGCAGCCTGGCCTGGTTCCGTTTCGGCAGCCGCATCCACAAGAAGACATAACCTCAGGATCGAAACCACTATGCTACAAAGAAGCCTGTTCCTGCCTCCCATCCTGCTGTCCCTGCTGCTCCTGGCGGCCTGTAATTTTCCCACCCAACCGACCCTTTCCCTGGAAGAGGAAGCCGCCACCATCGTCGCCGGCACCCTGCAAGCCCAGGTACTCCTGGCGACCCCGACCATGCGGAGCGAGGCCAGCGCCCCTCCCGCCGTCACGCGCTCGCCGACCTCGACCAGGACGCCCACCCCCACCATCACGCCCACCTATTCGAAACCCTTACTCCAGGTCAACGAAAGTACCAACTGCCGCTCCGGGCCGGGACAGTCCTTCGACATCCTGGTCACGTTCAACCCGGGCGCAACGTTGGAGATCGTCGGGCGCTACCCACAGGACAACTACTGGATCGTGAAAAACCCGGAAGGCGGGGCGTGCTGGATCTGGGGCGAATATTCGACCGCTTCCGGCAGCCACTGGACGGTGCCTTCGATGACGCCGCCCTCTGCGCCCACGCAAAGCCCGCCTGAGCCGCCCAAGAGCCTGTCCTATAATTTTTCCTGCACCCTGGCGGGTGAAGTGACCACCAACCTGGCCTGGACAGATCGCGCCACAAACGAACAGGGCTATCGCGTGTACCGCAACGGGACGCTGGTAGCCGAACTGTCTGCCAACGCCGCCGCCTACACAGAGACCTTCATCGGCGCGGGCGGCGCTATATCCTACGGCGTCTCGTCCTTCAACAGCGCCGGGGACTCGGCGCAGGCCACCATCAGTTTTTCCTGCCAGTAAGGAAAGACCCTAAAGGTTCGGCAAACCTTTGGTCTGTCGAGAGAGAACACGGGTTGAAGCCAAACATGGCAACTCTCACCCTCCCCACCCTCGAAAGTCACCTCTGGCAGGCCGCCAACATCCTGCGCGGTTCACCCGTCGACCGCACGGACTGGAAAGGCTACATCCTGCCGCTGATGTTCTTCAAGCGCATCTGTGACGTTTGGGATGAAGAATACCATGAAGCTGTCCAGACCTACGGGGAAGACTTTGTTGACGAGCATCGCTTCCAAATCCCTGAGGGATGTCACTGGGACGATGTGCGCGAGACGGCATCCAATGTGGGCGCAGCCCTGCAAAACGCCATGCGGGGAATTGAGTCTGCGAACCAGGAACATTTGTATGGCGTGTTCGGTGACGCGCAATGGACGAACAAAGACCGCCTGCCCGACGCCATTCTAAAAGACCTCATCGAGCAATTTTCAAAACTCAACTTGGGGAATCAGAACGTTACCTCAGACATCATCGGCGATGGCTATGAATACCTGATCAAGAAATTTGCAGACGCGACCAATAACAAAGCAGGCGAGTTTTATACGCCGCGCAGCGTTGTCCGTTTGATGGTAGATATTCTCAACCCAAAGGAAGGCGAGACAGTTTATGACCCTGCCTGCGGGACGGGCGGTATGCTGCTCGGCGCGGTGGCGCATGTCCGCGAGCGGGGCGGCGATCCGCGCACGTTCTATGGCACGGGACTCGCCGCGTGTGTTCTCATCCTCAAAAAGAAGAAAACCAAAGAGCGAAAAAACAAAGTGCTGATCGTGGACGCCTCGTCGCTGATGCGCAAGGGACGCGCACAGAACTATCTCGACCCGGAACATACGGACCAGATCGCAGCGTGGGTCAGGCAATTCGAGGATGCGCGGGATCGGGCGCGTGCCGTGACGCTGAGTCAGATTCAAGCAGAAAATTGGACGTTGAACATTTCCCGTTATGTGCTGCCGCCCACCGGCGAAGACATCCCGCCATTGGACGTGGCGATCCAAGATTTCAAATCCGCATGGGGACGGGCTCAGGAAGCCGAAGCCAAATTGCGGACATTGTTGAATGATGGCGGCTGGTTGAATGGTTGACCCATCAAGATATAATTTACCCATGAGACACGTAACCACGACCACAGGCGAACAACTGGCAAACGCCCTCCATGTATTGGGAGTTAATTTCATTCGGGGCGGCGCTGACACGGATGTGTCTCTGAGCAGTCACCCTTCCCACTTGATTGCTGCGCTTGCCCAAAGTGACGAAGCCCGCCTGCGGTTGTCGCTCATTCCGCTTTTTCTCGAACATCCCAAATATGCGTCGCGGGTTCGTGCGGTGGCAAAGAAACTTGACGCATCCGCGCAACTCACACTTGAATGTTATTACAGCGCGGCGGTCTGGCTGGCGAAGAAGTATCAACTGAACATTTCCCTGCCCGATCATTTTTCCAAAGAGTTGAATTTGACGCCCATTGACGACCCTGACAAAAACCTGCGTGCGCTGGCAAACCGTCACGCGGAATTGAGTGGATCATACGTCAATTGGCTTGCCACGTACCAACACGCGGAGCAAGTCTGGCGCAAGGGATTTGAGCGCCGAAAGAAGGCAATGCATGGATAACGCGGAGATTCAATCTATTCTGCAAATGATAGGAAAGCGTGTTCCGCCCGCCTCCCGATTGATTTTGGTTGGCGGGAGCGCATTGTCTCTGCTTGGCAGTCCCCGCCCTACCATTGACATAGATTTTATCGGCGACGATGTTCATCCAGAGCCTTTGCACCAAATCATCCTGCGCATTGCGGAAGAATTGGACATTGACGCCGAGCCAGTACCGCCGGATAAGTTTGTACCCCTACCGCTGGGGAATGAAGATCGCACCATTCGCATGGGTCAATATGGGAATTTGGAAATCTTCATCGCTGACCCATACAGTATCGCCCTGAGCAAAGTGGATCGCGGCGCGGATACCGATTACGACGATCTTGTATTTCTCGTCCAGCATAATCATGTGGACATGAGCGAATTTGAGCGCATGGTGCAAGAAGCCCTGCCCCACGCGCGTCAATTTGACTTTCATCCCGATATCCGCAAACATTTGCAGGAATTGAAGAAACGATTGGGGACACGATGACTGACCGCCTGACCCAACCCGAACTCGAATCCTACCTGTGGGGCGCAGCGACCATCCTGCGCGGACTGGTGGACGCGGGCGATTACAAGCAGTACATCTTCCCGCTGCTGTTCTACAAGCGTCTCTCGGATGTGTGGGACGCGGACTATGCCGAAGCGTTCGCAGAGACCGAAGACAAAGACTACGCCGAGCAGATGGCGAATGAGCGCTTTGTCATCCCACCCAAAGCGCATTGGAACGATGTGCGCGAGAAGGCAAAGGATGTGGGCAAAGCCATCCAGAATGCGTTTCGGGCGATTGAAGCCGCCAACCCCGTCAAACTGGATGGGATCTTTGGCGACGCGCCGTGGACAAACAAGGAACGCCTGCCCGACCACACGCTCAAGAATTTACTGGAGCATTTTGCAAAGCAATCGCTTTCGCTTTCCAATGTGCCCGAAGATGAATTGGGCAACGGCTACGAATTCCTGATCAAGAAATTCGCCGATGACAGCGGACATACCGCGCAGGAGTTTTACACCAATCGCACCGTGGTACATTTGATGGTGCAGATGCTCGAACCCAAGCCAGGTGAAAAAATCTACGACCCGACCTGTGGTACGGGCGGCATGTTGATCTCGGCGCTGGACGAAGTGAAGCGCAAAGGCGGCGAATACCGCACGCTGAAACTCTACGGGCAGGAACGCAACCACATGACCGCGTCCATTGCGCGCATGAACCTGGCGCTGCATGGCGTGGACGATTTTGCCATCGCCCGCGGAGACACGCTCGAACGTCCCGCTTTCACGGACAAAGACCGCCTCGCTACCTTTGACATGGTGCTGGCGAACCCGCCCTATTCCATCAAACAATGGAACCGCGAAGCATGGACAAGCGACTCGTGGGGACGTAACTTCCTCGGCACGCCGCCGCAGGGACGCGCGGATTATGCGTTCTTTCAACACATCCTCAAAAGCATGACCCCACCCCCAGCCCCTCCCCTGACGAAAAGCACGTCAGGAGAGGGGGGCGGACGCTGCGCCATTCTCTTCCCGCACGGAGTCTTGTTCCGCAAAGAAGAGGCGGACATGCGCCAGAAACTTGCCGACGCCGACCTGGTGGATTGCGTGCTTGGGCTGGGAGCCAACCTGTTCTATAACTCGCCGATGGAAGCCTGCGTGGTGATTTGCCGCACAAGCAAACCCGCCTCACGGCGCGGACAGGTGATCTTCATTGACGCGGTGAACGAAGTGACCCGCGAGCGCAGCATGAGTTATCTCAAGCCCGAACACCAACAGCGCATTGCGGACGCCTATCACGCTTTCAAGGATGTGGAAGGTTTTGCGAAGGTGGCAACCCTGGCGGACATTCGCGCCAACGATGGCAATTTGAGTATTCCGCTGTATGTACGCGGAAAAAATGTCAGCGATGAAAAAGGCGAATATGCCGCCGATGGTTTGAAAGCGGCAATTCAGGAATGGGATGAGAGTTCCAATAAGTTGAATGAAGCAATCAACGGGTTATTGAAAACACTCGGCTAATATGTGCTAAAATACATACTACAATATGTATTGAAAAGGAGCCTGACATGCAAAAAATTATCGGCGTGACCGAACTTCAACGTAAATTTCGTCCACTTTTTGAGGGTGTCGTCAATAAGCACATTCCCCTAATTCTGACCCGCGGTTCCCGCCCCGAAGCGGTTTTGATTCCCTACGAAGATTATTTGCGCTACCAGCAATTACAAGAGAGCGAAGTTTTGGCTCGCTTTGACAAGGTCTGGACTCGTCTTGCAGAATTAAACGCGGAATTCAGCGAAGATGAAATTGCCGCCGACATCAAAGCGGCGAGACGGGGGTAGCCCATGCGCGCGGTGATCGATACGGGGGTATTCGTCAGCGCCCTCATCCGCAAGCAGGGGACAATCGGTGATGTGTTACGCGCCCTGCGTGATGGACGCTTTACCGCCATTTACACCACCGACATTGTGGTCGAAATCATTGACGTGTTGGGACGTGAAAAATTCCGCGCAAAATATCACATCGAACCAGATGACATCACGACGCTGGTCAACCTGATTCGCTTGCGCGGGGAACTCGTGACGCCCACAAAAAAAGTGACCGCCCCCCCTACGGGGACGATGTGCCGCGACCCCAAAGATGACAAATTCATCGAAGCCGCCCTTGTTGCAAAAGCCGACTGCATCGTTTCAGGCGACGCGGACTTGCTGGTCTTGAATCCTTTTGAAGAGATTCCCATTTTGCGCCCCGCAGAATTTCTAGCGAGACTATGACCAAATTCGCCAACGTAATCCACCTCTCCACCTCCCGCACCGCGGACCCTGCCTCCTCAGGCATTGACCGCTTTGTGGGACTCGAGCACATCGAGCCAGAGAACCTCCACATTCGCAGTTGGGGCAATGTATAATCAAGATCGAGGTGTTCCATGACCATTTATTCGCAAACCCAAACCGAAAAAGAATTGACCAAACTGACCAAACTTGTCAAAAGCGGGCAATTGAGCGATTCGCTTGCCCGCAACATTCACAAACTGGTTGGGATCGAGATCAACCAATTGGAAATTGACCTTACCGCGACAGAAAAGGATTTGCGCGAATTCGAGAAACAATACAAAATGTCCACAGTGGACTTTTTCAAAAAATGGCAGGCGGGCAAAACCGATGACCGCATGGATTACGTGGAATGGGCGTCGCTGGCGCAAATGGCGAATAACCTGCGAAAACGGTTGGAACTGATAAAGGGCGAGAGTCAAATCGGTATATAATCCACACAAGGAGATTGACATGGTTTTACCAATTGCCATCGAATCCAGCGCAAAGCGATTATTCCCCAATCTAAACCCTGAGCAGGCAATCGTGGAATTGTTGCTTGAACGCGCGCAAAAGAATTTAATCAAATATCAATCCGCCGCGCGGGAGTTCAAATCGAAGTACAACCAGGATTTCGGGTCCTTCCGCAAGAAGATTCTCGGATCAAAGCCTGACTCAGCGGCGGAACAGGATTACTTCGACTGGGAACTTGCCGTTACGGGCGTCGCCGATATGCAGGACGAGATCAAACGGCTAAAGGCTTTGCAAAAATAACCATGAACGCCGCAGACTTGCCCGCCACCTTGGGAGAGGAATTAAAACGGCGCAGGTATTTCATGCGCATGGATGTTCTCGACCAGACCGCGAGTCTGGTAAAAGTCCGCCTGTATATCACCCTCGACTTGTTCGTTCAAATGTATCGCAATGACCGCTACCAGACCACCAATCTGGTTTTGATTCATAACAACCAGCGGCTTTATGCGCGTGACGAACTCGACGATCACTGGCACAGGCATACCCATCTCGTACCCGAAGAACACGATACCAGCGAAGAGGGACAAAGACCTGTGGAAATCGGCGAGTTTCTGGACGAAGTGGAAAAAGTGTTGGCGGAGATGGATCTTCCATGACAACCCCAAGACCTGACAGGTTTCCACGTGACGCCCGCAAGCCCGAATACCTTTTCGCGCAAACGACTCGATTAACCGCGAGTCTGGTGAAACCTGTCAGGTCTGCCTGATCTTCCTGCGCCGCGTCGGTGGCGGATATATCTTCATCCACCGCCTGTTGATGGAACACTTCGCTGAAATATACGTGGAAACCCCAACTTCAAAGGGAAACTAAAAATCATGGCACATGATGAAGCCTATTCCCAAGCAGAAAAGAAAATCGAAGAAGCCCTGAAATCAGGCGCGACGGAGCTTGACCTCCGCACCATGAAGTTAACCGAATTACCAGAATCAATCGGGCAGTTAAAGCAATTGCAAAAACTCTATCTAAATCACGATTGGTCTAAAAGCGGTGAAAATACAAATCAATTGACAACCCTGCCAGACTCGCTGGGGCAACTCACGCAGTTGACCGAACTGAATCTTTCCTACAACCAATTGACAACCTTGCCAGACTCTTTGGGGCAATTCACCGAATTGCAAGCGTTATACATTGCTGCAAATCAAATAACAAGTGTCCCAGAATGGATTAAAAGATTAACTAAATTAAAATCTTTATCTCTTGAAAATACAGGGATCGCAAATTTACCTGATTGGATAGGAAATCTTTCTGAACTTCAATTCCTTTCTGTTTCTGCTAACAAATTAAAAGAATTACCAGATTCTCTTGGATATCTCATCCATCTAAAACAACTAACAATCTCGAGAAACAAGATAACCGCATTACCGCAGACATTAAAAAAATTAACCGAACTACAAATTCTTTATATGTATGATAATCCGCTAAATTCATTGCCAAATTGGTTGAGCGCATATAATCAATTGGAATTACTGGCAATTGACAATATAGGATTAACTGTTCTGCCAGAATGGTTTAGTCAGTTTTATAAATTGAAACACCTTCGCCTCAGCCTAAACTTAATTACAGATCTACCTCCTACGCTCCTCCAACTTCCGCATTTGGAAAGGCTAGATCTTAATGGCAATCCCCTCAATCCCGAACTCGCTAATGCCTATGAACAAGGCGTTGATGGCGTCAAAGCCTACCTGCGCGCCAGAGCCGAATCGCAACTCACTCTCAATGAAGCCAAGCTCATCCTCGTCGGCGAAGGCGAAGTAGGAAAATCCTGCTTGCTTGACTCTTTACTCGACAAACCCTTCCAACCTCACGAATCCACTCACGGCATAGAAATCCAATCTTTCAACGTCACTACCGACACCCAAACCTCCATCACCCTCAACGCCTGGGACTTCGGCGGACAGCGGGTGTACCGCCCCACGCATCAGTTGTTCTTCAGCGCGCCCGCTGTCTATCTCGTCGTGTGGAAACCGCGCGAAGGTTCACAGGCAGGACAGGTCAAGGAATGGATTCAACTCGTCAAGCGCCGCGAGCCGAGCGCGAAGATTCTCGTCGTTGCCACGCACGGCGGACCGCAGCAGCGTCAGCCCGATATTGACCGTCAAGAACTGTGGGACTTGTTCGGCAAAGAAACCGTCGTTGACTTTTTCTTCGTCGAAAGCAAACCCGACGAGCACGGCAACCGCAAAGGCATTGACGAACTCAAACGCGCCATTGCCAGTGTCGCCGCGAGCCTGTCCGAAGTCGGTCGCTCTGTGCCGAAGAGTTTTGCCGATGTCCGTCAAGCCCTGCAAGACAAGGGCACGCCGTATCTGCCTTTGCGTGAAGTCCTCGACATCTGCCGCGCCCACAACATGGATGATGAAATCGCGCGGCTCTTCATCACCATCTCGCACCGCCTTGGTCATCTCACGCATTACGAAAACGACCCGACCCTGCGCGACATCGTCATCCTCCGTCCCGACTGGCTCGCCACCGCCATGAGTTACGTCCTCGACGATGAAGCGACGCGCACAGCGCACGGCTTGGTGAAATTCTCGCGCCTCGCTCAATTATGGGATGACAAAACCCGCGCGGCGGATTCCCGCTATCCTGCGACTCTCCACCCGATCTTTCTCCGTCTGATGGAACGCTTCGATCTTTCCTACCGTGTGGCTGATCCACGCGGTACGGGCGGGTCTGAGACCCGCCCCGACAGTGCATCTCTCATCGGTCAACTTGTCCCCGATATCCGCCCGCAGAATCTTTCCGCCGCATGGGAATCCTCTCCCGCGTCTGGCGACATCCAACAAACGCAGATCTGTCACATCGTAGACGCAAGCAACGGTCAATCTGCCAACGCGGAAGGATTGTTCTACCAGTTGATCGTCCGCCTGCATAAATATTCCCTTGGTCGCGCCGATTACAACGCCAGCGTCCACTGGCAGCGCGGGCTGGTGCTGGAGGATGAATACAAAAGCCGCGCCTTTCTCGAACACATGGGCAACGATGTCCGCATTACCGTCCGCTCACCGTATCCCGAAGGTCTGCTCGGCATGTTGACTCGCGAAGTGAAATTCCTCGTCGAAAGTTTTTGGGAAGGCTTGCGCTGTGACGTGATGGTTCCATGCGTCGAGCCATGCGGCAAACACGCCGCTGGCACGGGAATGTTTGAAGTGAATCTATTGATGAGTAGCAAACGCAAAGGGAAAGATGAGTTTCCGTGTTTCTGTGGTGAATGGCAGAACATTGACGCGCTTCTTCGCAATGCCCCCGCTGCCGCTGCACCGATTTCACTTGATTACTTGGAGAAGAAGTTTGAGGAAGTTGCAAGCAAGATGAATTAT
>JBMOMO010000033.1:0-3977 GCA_049324135.1 Chloroflexota bacterium | reverse complement strand
ATAACTCGCGTTTGCTTCGTTGACTCATCATATGCTCCTCCAACAGCGCTGATATACTGTTGGAAAGTAACATCTTTTTTGAGGCAACGATCCTTTACAAAGTTACTTTTTTTATGAGGCAATTCGGAGGGGTGGGTTGAAGGGCAGAAAACGGTATAATTGCAATGGATATTCGAAAGGTTGAAAATGTCTCTCCAAAATATTGACCAAATTCTAAAACATGCAGACAAACTGACGCCCTCCGAGCGGCTTTTGCTGGCCAGCCGCCTGATTCAAGGTGTACGCAGTGACCTGCCCGCCGAAATATCAAAGCGCAAGTGGCGGGATGTGGAAGGCATATTGCCTCATCCCGCGCTCGGCGAAGATGCACAAACCTATATCAGCCGTTCACGCCGGGCAGATAACGATCACCGCGCTCGGGTCATCAGGGACAAAAAATGAGATTGACAGATCAACTCGATTCTGTCAGCCGGTTGTTTCTCGACACAGCGCCAGTGATATACTTCGTCGAGAAGAATCCCGCCTATCTGGAGAAATCGCAAGCCATATTTACCCGCCTCGATGAACGAAAGATCACCGCGGTCGTTTCGCCGATAACGCTATCAGAATGTCTTGTTTTACCCTATCGTTTGAACAATGCTGAAATCGCGCAAATATTCACTGATTTGATGGTCAACAGCGAAAGTGTTCTATTTTATCCAATCGACGAATCCACAGCCGACAAAGCCGCATATTTACGCGCTCGCTACAATTTGACTCTAACGGATGCAATTCAATTTGCTGTTGCCCTCCAAACAAATTGCGATGCTTTTTTGACAAATGACGTTCAATTGAAACGCGTAGAAGAAATCCTTGTCATTGTTCTTGCTGAGGCTGAATAATTCGTTCTTCCATATGAAACGTAAACTTTCCAAGTTATTCGACCGCCCGGTCAATTTGGTTCCAGAAGAGTATCCAGAATAGCGCAAGTCCCCGTCGGTCAGGCGGGGACTTTTATCACCTGAAAGATTTATCCATACACAGGTAATAAGTTTTCTAAGAATCGCTTTGATTGCAATTATGGCTGGAAAATTCTAAAATATGAGTGCGAAAGAATCTGAGCGGAAATTGGACTGATAATTGAGTAAGCTAGTAGTAGCTTATGCAGAAGAAGTGGTGGTTTTTTGCCGTTGGGTTGTTGGTGGTGCTTATAGTGCTGTCGTTACTGCTTTACCGGAGGCTGTTGTTGCGGTTGGGAGGTCAACGGGAGTTATCCGATTTACCCCAAGAGGTGGCGATCAAAGAGTATATTAAAAGGGAGGAAGTGCCGATCATCAAGCGGACTTTGGGTGAGGACAGGCAGGGAGTGATGTATGAGTTTCGCGGTAAGATTGCCGAAGAGTTGGAGAGACGGGTGGATAATCTGTGGCAGGGAGAGTTTGTGTTTGATGGCCAAGGGGAAGGAAATAAAATTCCAGTTTTGGTCGGGTCTATGGACGATAAGATGTTGTGGGGTGAGTATGCTCAAGCCGGTTTTGGGGGAGACTTTTCCTGGCGGGAGGCCAAAAGTAGTGAGGTGCTGGCAAAAAAGGCAATGCAAACCAGCCATCGCACGCCATCTCTTGCTGTATAATTTATTCCAAGATGACGACTCAAACTGCTTCCCATGTGAAAATCAAAATTCCCAAGCGGAAATTGGCCGAATTTTGCCGCCGCTATCAGGTAAAACGGCTGGCTTTGTTCGGCTCGGTTCTTGGGAAGAATTTTCGCGCCGAAAGCGATGTGGATGTGTTGGTTACATTCCAACCGGAGGCGCGCATCGGGTTCATCACCTTTTCCCGTATGCAGCGTGAGCTATCCGAGTTGTTCGACCGCCCGGTAGATTTGGTGCCGATGGACGGCCTGAAACCTGTCATCCGCGAGTCGGTGTTGTCGAACATCGAGGAAATCTATGCGGCCTGAGAAAGCGGCTGGACGCTTGCCCAGGGAATTCACACAGCGTTATCCAGAAATTCCTTGGTTGGATATCATTGGTTTTCGCAACATTGCCGTACACGAGTATTTCGCTATCCGTTGGGACATTGTCTGGGTTGCAGCCACGGATGACACGCCTGTTTTGAAAGAACAAATTGAAAAGATTCTGCTGGTAGAGTTTCCAGAATAATACAAGTCCCCGCCTGACTGGCGGGGACTTGTTCAACAGTGGGATTTATTCATCTACCATTATCGTCGTGATCGCGAACCTGGGCGGGTAGAACAGGAATTGCCGTCCCCAGAAATCCATCAGCTCCTGGGTGGTCAGTTTTTGCAGCTTCGGCTCGACCGGGGTCTCGTGGTCCGGGGGCCAGGGATCGGCCGGGTTGAGCAGGGACCAGGAATCGGCTTCGCTGTCATACCCGACCAGGAGTACCGTGTGCGGCATCCCGCCCAGCCAGCCGAGCAGGGGATTGTAGCCGGGCTTTTGGGGGTCAATGGACCTTTTCCACGCGCCGTGCAGCAGGATCAGTTTTCCAGACCGCAAGCGTTCGACCAGGTCTTCGATCGTATGCCAGGCGCTCAATTTGACCTTGAAGGACTTGCCGTATTTGCGCCTGAGTTCCGCCGCGTGACGCCGCAGGGCAAGCACCGCCTGCCAGGGGGTCATGAAACCGGGGAAGAAACTCCGGCTCGAAAAGCGATAGCGCCAGGCTTTCACACCCAGTTTATCCAGCGACCCGGTGAATTCCCCCAAGATCCGGTCGGGGTCGGCGGGATGGCCGGTGCTGGCCGCCGCCCAGTCTTTCAGGATGTTCATGCTCATCACCACCGAAGTGGTGACGCACTCGTTGTCGGTCGAACTGCCGTAACGCTGGTTCTGGTAATAGTGCAGGAAGAACGTCTCGCCGGGCTGGAGATTTTCCCCATATCCGTCCGCCCAGGGATAGGGCTGCGGTTCGGGCGGCATGGCCCAGAGTTGTCCGCGTGGACGCTCGTGATGTCCCGGTTTTTCGTGGTTCCGGTACAGCCAATCCAGAAGACCGTCGAGTCTCTGGGTAAAACCTGAGCCTGCCATTCTTGCCTCCGATAAAACGAACGACCAGTAAAAGTTTGCTATGGTCATAGTTTATGCCAATTTCTCGTCCGAAGCAAGCAGGGAAATGAGACCTGTTAAAACATAACCGCCTCATGCCCGAACATGAGGCGGTTAGACAAGAGGAGTCGTCGAATTTACCTGGCGATCACAAATTGCCTGACCATTTCAGCGCCCATCAGCACGGTCATGACCACCGCCAGGATCCCGGGCAGCCACAGCCCGCTGTAGCCGAGGAACAATCCGACCGCGACCGTTGCCCCGACTGCGAACATTGCCCGCGAAGCCGCAAAGGAGTCACTGCCTGCCTGGCGGTTCGCAGCCCTCCACACGCCCAGTCCCACCGCAATACAGGTCAGGACCAGGCCAAAACTCAGGAACAGGATCTGTGTCCCCGTCAGGCCGAGCAGGTCAATCAGCAGGATGCCGCAAGAGCCGGAACGGGAAGGCGTTTTGTAGGCCGGGAACTGGTAGGCCCGGATCAGGATCAGCCGCCCGAAGACCGCGTTCTGCGACGAAACCTGCCACTCGACCTGCCGGGAGTCGCCCGAGGCGACCTGGTATTTCTCGCGATGGGTATTGAAAAAGCCCGGATTGCTGACTTCGAGCAGGACCAATTGCTCGACGGATTTGTCGGTCGTATTGACCAGTTCCACGGAGATCACGCCGACTTCATCGGAGCTGATCATGACCGGGCAATTGAGCGTCTTCAGCCCGGCATCAGACGGGTAGCCGGGTCCGAAGTAAACGTCCGATTCGAGGCCCGCCAGGATCAGGCCGCCGGTCAGGACCAGGCCGAGCAGCACACCCACCGAAAAGATCAGGGTGCCGAACAATCTCATGGATTTCATCCTTTCTCCTCACAAGTAATCATGGATAAACATAACCGCTGTCGTACCGAACGGATTCTTGATCAGACAATCAAATC
>JBMOMO010000032.1:0-3981 GCA_049324135.1 Chloroflexota bacterium | reverse complement strand
GCCGCTTCCTTCGACCACGCTTCCCGGTACGGGCGGTCTGTCGTCAGCGCGTCATACACATCCACGATGGCAAAGATGCGCGCCGCAAGGGGGATCTGCTCGCCTGCCAACCCGCGCGGGTAGCCGCTGCCGTCCCATTTTTCGTGATGGCAATACGGGATGTCCAGCGCAGGCTGCAAGTACTGGATCGGCCTCAGCATCTCGAAGGCAAAGACCGGGTGTTGTCTCATGAGCGCCCATTCCTCTTCGGTGAGTTTGCCGGGTTTGAGCAGGACGTGGTCGGGGACGCCCAGTTTGCCGATGTCGTGCAGCAACGCCCCGCGCCGGAGGTGGAGCAGTTCCTGCCGCTCCAGGCCCATCTTCCCGGCCAGTTCCACGCTCAACTGCGTGACGCGCTGGGTGTGGCCGGCGGTCTCCCTGTCGCGCAGGTCCATGGCGCGCGACCAGCCTTCGATGGTGGCGTCGTAGGCGGTGAACAGTTCCAGGTTCGAGCGCTGCACGCCGTCGAACATCTGCGCGTTGTCGATGGCAATGGCGGCCTGCCCGCCGAGCGTTTCCAGGTAGTTCACCCACTCCCCATCAGACTCCAGGGGAGCGCGCTGGAAGATCTCCAGCACGCCTTTGAGCATGCCTTTGGCGATCAGCGGCACGCCAAAGTACGCAACGAAGTTCTCCTCCTTGAGCAGGCGGGCGCGTTTGAACTGCTCCTTTACCTCGGCCAGGTCCGGGACGTGGAGGACCCTGCGCTCCAGGCCAACCTGCCCGGCGAAGCCGTCCCCCAGGCGGATGCGCGTCTCACGGATGGCCTGGGTGCGGAAGCCTTTCCCGGCGAAGTACTCCAGGTTCGGGTCAGTCTTGCTCAACAGCAGGATCGACGCCGCGTCCACGCCCAGTTGCGAGAGCACTTCGCCCAGCAGGATCTCCAGCGACACGCGCATGTCCATGCTGCCGCTGATGGCGCGGTCGATCGACCTCAAGGCGCTCATGCGGTCGAGTTGTTGCCTGATTTTCCCTTCGGCCTGCTTGCGCCCGGTGATATTTTCGTGGGAGACTACGATCCTGGTTTTCCCGTCTTGTTCGAATTTCGACAGGCGGGCTATGAACCAGCGTTTCTCCTGGGGGCTATGGCAGGGATATTCGAAGATTTGAAGTGCGTCGGCTTCGCGCCCTGAGAGCATCCCTTCGATTGTATCTGCAATGGCCAGGGCTATCTTCTCGTCCTCTCCCCTGGAGATTTTGCATATATTCAAGTAGTTGCTGCCCACGCCGTCGCCCTTGAGCCGCAGGCCGTTTGCCTGCCCGAATCGTCGCCAACTGTCATTGACAGCGATGATTGCGCCGGTTTCATCCAAAATGGCAATGTGCGCAGATAGTGAATCCAAGGTATTGTGAAAGAATTGCCTGGAGTCGTTCAGTTTGCCTTCCGCCTGCTTGCGTTCAGTGATGTCTCTTGCAATGCTCAAAATTGCGCGTTTTCCCTGGTAAGTGACAAGGCTGGAGTACACTTCGACCGGAAACGTCCTCCCGTCTTTCGTTGTATGCAATGTCTCGAAAATCTGTATTTTATCCACTGGCATTGCGTTCACGAGCGCAAGGATTTCTTCTTTCCTCAGTGAGGCATCAATGCCGTAAAGCCCTGCGACAAGCAACTCTTCTTTCGAGTACCCCAAAACATCGACAGCGGTTTTGTTTACGTCAATGAGATTCCCATCGAAATCAATGACCCACACCGTTTCGTTCATTCCGTCAATTAATTTTCTATAGTTTTCTTCACTCTGTTCTAACGCTTCCTCCGACCGTTTACGTTCCGTGATGTCGCGCACAATGATCAAAAGCACTTCTTCGCCATGGATCGTTTGCACCTTGCTGCTGATCTCGATGGGAAAACGCTCCCCATTGGAACGCAGGTTGACGGTTTCCAGCGGTTGGGCTGAGATCTCTTCCCGGTTCGACATCAGGATGGGTTGCCCTGCGGGGACCAGGTCGGCCACCGTCTTGGTCAGGAATGCCTCGCGGGAATATCCATACATTTCGCAAGCCCGGTCGTTGACCGCCAGGATCGTGCCGTCGAACGTTTCGACGAAAATGGCGTCCTGGACGCCGTTGAAAATGTCGCGGTAACGTTCTTCGCTTTCGCGCAAGGCCTCCTCCGCTCGTTTGCGCTCGGTGATGTCGCGGGCGATCCCTTCGATGGCAAGCGGGTTGCCGCTGGAATCGAGGACCAGTACGTTGCGCTGCTCGGTCCAGATGATAGAGCCGTCTTTCTTCAACCAGCGCAGGGTCAGCGGTTGATCGAGGGGAATCTCGCCGCGCGTGGCCGCATCCAGCAGGGGCCGGTCTTCGGGATGCACCAGTTTGAGTCCCAGTTCGGGGTCGGCGTAATGTTCTTCCGGCGTGTAACCGGTAATGGCTGTGGCCGAGGGGCTGACATATTCGAAGCCGACCGGCGGGATGAGCCGGTAACGGTAGATCAAATCCTGGGCGTTGTCTACCAGGCGGTGGAAACGCAATTCGCTTTCGTTCAACTGGTTTTGGATGCGTCCGCGTTCGATGACGTGGAGGATGGCGCGCGCCAGGTTGTAATGATCCAGGTGCTGCTTGTCCAGGAAATCCGCCGCGCCCCTACGCAGGGCAGGCAATTCGGCCTCGCGCCCGTTCAACACGACCACAGGCGTGGCAGGCGCAACCTTTTGCAGGTGTTCCAGGGCATCCAGGGAGTCGCCTGCCTGCTTGTTTATCGAGAGCAGGATCAGGTCGGCGCGCTGATGCGCCAGGGCAGACTGTACTTCGGGCAGGGTTGGGACGTGCGCCAGCGCAAACCTGTCCGGGCTGGCAAATTGTCCTTTCCCATCCACCAGCAGGTCGCGGATGCGCCGGATTTCCGCAGGTTCCTTCTCGATGAGCAGGATGTGGATGATCTGGTCTTCCATTCGTTATCCCTGGCTTTCTTCTGCTGTGTTTTCCAGCGCTTTCATGATGGCAGGGATCAACTCGGCGCGCATGTTGGACTTGGACACGAAATCACTCGCGCCGACCGCAGCGGCGTTTTCGCGGTAGCGGGTCTCGTCGTGGATGGAAAGCATGACCACCTTCATCCCCGGCTGGCGGCGCAGGATGGCGCGCGCGGCTTCCAGCCCGCTGATGCCAGGCAGGCCGATGTCCATCAGGACCAGGCGCGGCTTTTGCTCCCAGGCGACCTGGAGGGCTTCTTCGCCGCTGCCCGCTTCCAGGTATGTGAACGCCGGGAAGATGGCAGACAGCCAGGCGCGCAGCGAGGCGCGCACCTGCTCGTGATCGTCTACGAGCAGGATGGATGGCTGGGAAAGATCAAGTTCGAGGGCTGGGTCTTGCGGGTGATCGGCTGGCATCATGTTGTCCTTTCGAAAGGATCGAATGATGCAAGCATACCCGCGCGCGCTCGACCTGTCTGTCGGGAAAGTTTGACAAGTGGAGGGGGAAAGGATGACGTTTTGCAGCGACGAAGGTTTCTACTCCAACGGCGTCAACCCGTGTTGGATGGCGAATTTCACCAGCGCCGGCAGGTCGCCGACCCCCAGTTTTTGCATCAGGCGGCTGCGATAGGTTTCCACGGTCTTCGGCGAAAGCGAGAGCGTCTCGGCCACCTGCGCGGCCGACTTGCCCTCCACGGTCAGTTGCAGCACCTCGCGCTCGCGTTCGCTCAGGCTTTCCAACGGGCTTTTCTCCTGCTTCTGGCGCAAGTAATCGCCCAACACGGTCTCGGTGATCTTCTGGCTCAGGTAGCGTTTGCCCTCCGCGACGGCGCGCACTGCGGAGACAACTTCCACCCCGGCGGATTCTTTCAACAAATAGCCCAGCGCCCCGGCCTGCAAGGCGCGGAAGATGTGTTCGGCGCTGGAGTGGATCGAAAGGATGACCACCTGCGTCCCCGGGCAGGCGGCGCGGATCTGGCGCGTGGCTTCGACGCCGTTCAGTTCGGGCATCGAAATATCCATCACCGCC
>JBMOMO010000031.1:0-30352 GCA_049324135.1 Chloroflexota bacterium | reverse complement strand
GGCGCGGCTGACCAGGATTTCCTTCCGCCCGGTGATATTGGCCGCCATGCGCATACTGGTCGCAGCAGCCTGGAAGGCGTCGTAGGTGGGCAGGTTGACGACATCCATGTCGAGCAACTCACCCATCATGCTGGCATATTCGAATAACGCCTGGTAGCGCCCATGATCTTCATAGGCGCGCCCAGAATAAGCGGTCAGGAACTCGTTGCGGTGGTTGATTTCGTCACATACTGCCGGAACGAAGTGCTGGTAACAGCCGCTGCCCAAAAAACTCAGGGCTTCCTCGGCAGAGGTGTTCTTACCCAAAACCTGGCTGACGTGCCTTTCCAGGTGGAATTCCGAAAGGATGGGCTCCGGCAAATCCAGGTTGCGCTTCAACCGGAGTTCGGGTGGGATGGCAGTAAACAACGCCTCGCAATCTGGCGCGCCAAGTTCGGCCAGCATGGCCTGTTTGGCGTGCAGGGCAGAATTTGGGATATAGGGATAAGTCAGTTCTTTCATAGACAACTATTCGTACCGCCGGGCTTTGCCCGGCAACGCCGACCATACTACTTCGTGGCACAGGCAGGTCGGCGGTACGATAAGGAGCGGTTATCCGGTTTCGAAACCGGCGAGGATCTTCAACATGATCTCGACCGCTTCATCGGCTACTTCTTCCGTGATGGACAGCGCCGGGGCAATACGCAGGGCGCTTTGCCCGCACTTGGTCATGACAACGCCGGCTGTGCCCAGTTCTTTGATGATCTGCTTGACCTGCGACGTAGCCAGGGATTCCCCTGCGCGGTTCACCAATTCCACGCCCACCATCAGACCCTTGCCGCGCACATCGCCAATGATGGGCATCGTCTTTTGCGCAGCCTTGAAACGCGCCTGGATGTGGTCGCCTACCCGCGCGGCGTTGGCCGCCAGGTCCTCCTCTTCGATGATGGCGATGCTTTCCAGTCCGGCGCGGCAGGCCAGCGGATTGCCTCCAAAAGTGGAGCCGTGCGCAGCCGGCCACCAGGCGTCCATCAGGTCCGCGCGCGCCAGGGTTGCGCCCAGCGGCAACCCGCCGCCGATGGCTTTGCCCAACGCCATGATGTCGGGCGTCACGTTCCAATGCTGCACGCCGAACCATTTGCCGGTGCGTCCCAGCCCGGTCTGCACTTCATCGGCGATCAACAGCGCGCCGGTCTGGTCGCAGATCTCGCGCAGGGCTGGCAGGAAATCGTCGGGCGGAACGACGTATCCACCTTCGCCAAGGATCGGCTCGACGATGATGGCGGCCAGGTCGTCAGGGTGGACCAACTTGTCGAGCGTCATCTGGATGAAGTTCCGCCAGTGACCGCAGCAATCGTCCCTGGAATGATTTTTGTGACCGAAGGGGCAGCGATAGCAATTGGGATACGGAACATGCTCCACGCCAGCAAGCAGCGGGGCGAGACGCCGCCGGTAACCGCTGCCGCTGGCCGTCAGGGACAAGGCGCCCATCGGGCGTCCATGGAAACTGTCCATGAAGGCCAGGATCATCGAGCGCCCGCTGACGGCGCGCGCCAGTTTGATGGCGGTCTCGACCGCCTCGCCGCCGCTGTTCAACAGGATACCTTTTCCCTGGTCGAGCGGCGGCGGGGCCAGGTTGAGCAGTTTCTCCAGGATTTCCACGTACGGTCCCATGTAGCCGACATGCGCGGCGGCATGGAGCAATTTGCCGGCTTGCTCGGTGATAGCCGCTACCACGCGCGGGTGGTTGTGCCCGACGCTCATGGTGGCAATGCCGGCAACAAAGTCGTAGTAACGTTTGCCCTCGAAGTCGTACAGGTAGATTCCTTCGCCGCGCTCGAAGGCGATATCGGTATAGCGGTAAATGGCCGGGCTGACCACCTTTTTATCGCGTTCGATCCATTGGGCAGAGGTCGATGCCGAAGACATCGTTTTTCCTTTCTGCCTGGGCTAAATTCCCAGGTATGCCTTGCGGGTATGCTCGTTTTCCAGCACCGATTGGCCGCTTCCCTCCAGGACGACCTGGCCGGTTTCCAGCACATAGGCGCAATCTGAAATTTGCAGGCTCTGGCGCACGTTCTGTTCCACCAGCATAATGGTCATGCCGGCCGCTTTCAGTTGAGTGATGGTCTGGAAGATACTCTGTACCAGCAGGGGCGCCAGGCCCAGGGATGGCTCGTCGAACATCATCAGGCGCGGTTTCGCCATCACGGCGCGGCCAATGGCCAACATCTGCTGCTCGCCGCCCGAAAGCGTGCGCGCCAGTTGCTTCCTGCGCTGTTCGAGGCGCGGGAACAACTGGAAGACCATTTCCAGCGATTCCTTCCGATATTGTTTTGCGCGTTTGGAATAACTTCCCATCAACAGGTTCTCATAAACGGTCATGTCCGGGAAAAGTTTACGCCCTTCCGGCACCTGGACGACACCCTGCGCGGCAATGGCGTGGCTTTCGAGGCGCGTCAGGTCACGGCCTTCGAAAGTGATTTCGCCGGCGGTGGGGCGCAACAGGCCTGACAGGGTGTTGATCAGGGTGGTCTTCCCGGCTCCGTTGGCGCCGACGATGCTGACCACCTGGCCTTCCGTCACCGCCAGGGAAACGCCCTGCAACGCCACAAATGCCCCGTACTGTACTTGGAGGTTCTTTACGGTCAGCATGTTATTCGTCCTTTCCCAGGTAGGCTTCCAAGACGGCCGGGTGTTGGGAAATTTCCTGGGGCGTCCCTTGCGCGATCATCTTGCCGAAGTCCAGTACGATGATGCGGTGCGACAGGTTCATGATCACTTTCATCAGGTGTTCGACGATCAACAACGTCATCCCCTCCTGGTTGAGTTGGCGGACGAGGGTCAAGATGTCTTCGATTTCTGTATCTTTGAGTCCGGCGGCAACCTCATCGAGCATCAACAGGTTGGGTTCCGATGCCAGCGCCTTGCCGATTTCGAGACGCTTCAATTCGAGCAGGGTCAGGTCGCGCCCTAATTTGTCGGCTTTCGTGTGAAGGTCGACCCTTTCCAGCGTTTCCAGCGCTTTCTTTTTTGCGTCTGTGGTATTGGGATGGCGCACGTATGCGCCGATCATCGTATTTTCGAGGACGGTCATATCAGGGAACGGCTGTACCACCTGGAAGGTGCGAGTCAACCCCAGGTCACAGACCTGGTGCGGTTTGAGCCCATTGATCTTGTGGTCCTGGTAGATGATCTCGCCGGAACTGGGAGGAAAGAAGCCGGACAGCATATTGAAAACGGTCGTCTTCCCGGCGCCGTTGGGGCCAATCAGGCCGACGACCTCCCCTTGATCCACCGTGAATGACAGGTCAACGACTGCGGCAAGCCCGCCGAAATACCGGGTCAGGTTCGAAACGGTCAACATGTTCATGCTGGCGTCCTTTCTTCTTCCGGCGCAGGCCGGTTACGATCCAGGCGCCGACGGAGGCTTTCATACAGTCCTACAATACCTCTAGGCATGAACAACATAACCAGCACCATGACCGTGCCATAAAGGAGCAGGTGGGCGCCCGCAAACGAGCCGCCCAACCAGCCGCGCGCCAATTCTGCAATTGGCACCAGCGCCAGCGCCCCCACCGCCGGCCCCCAAACTGTTCCCAACCCCCCCACGATAGCGAAGAGCAAAATCTGGATGGACGGCCCTTCCCCAAAGACGTTCTTCGGGTTGATATAGGTAAAATATTGCGCAAAGAAGGTCCCGCCGAGCGCGGTCAAGAAGGCGCTCAAGATCGAAGCCTGGATCTTGACGCGCAGTGTATCCACGCCCAACGCCTCGGCCGCATCTTCGTTCTCTCGCACTGCCACCAGGTGATAGCCAAAACGCTGGCGGCTGAGCCAGTTGACCAGCCAGACAATAATAACTAACATGACCAGCGCGACATAGTAATAGCCAGTTTTGCCCTCGAACTGCATCAGGAGCGGCGCGTTGCCATGCCATTTGACTTCCAGCCCCATTGCGCCTCCAACGACGTTGAGGTTGTTGGTCAACGACACCATCGCCTCCGCAATGGCAATGGTGACGAGCGCAAAATAGGGGCCCTTCAACCCGTAGCGGAAACACAGGTAGCCGACGAACCAACCTACCAGTCCAGCCAGAAACGCGCCGATCCACATGCCTACCCAGGGCGTCAACCCTATCTTCGTGAACAGGAATGTGGATGTGTAAGCCCCAACGCCCAGGAACAGGCTATGCCCTAACGAGTGTTGTCCTGCATAGCCTCCCAGGACATTCCAAGCGGTGGACAGGTAAGCATACAACAGCACCAGGACGGCGATGTGCAGCGCGTATTCGCTCGCAAACAGGGGCAGGACAGCCGCGACCAACAACGCCCCTCCAATCCAAAGGAAACTTTTCTGGGTCCGTGTGGGCTTCATTGCTGTTTTCCTCCAAAGATGCCTTGTGGTCTGAACAAAAGCACAACAACGAAGAGACCATAGGTCAAGACGCGCGCCAGCGAGCCAGGAAGGATGGCAGCGCCTACCGACTCGGTCAGGCCGATGATCAGCCCTGCGACCAATGCGCCGATGAAGTTCCCCAAGCCTCCCAGCACTACCACCACGTACGCGATCAAACCGAAGAACAGGCCGACCGTCGGCGAGGTATAGTAGAAGGGGATCATCAAGGAGGCCGCAATGCCCAACGTGGCAGACCCGATGCCAAAAGCCAGCAGGAAGGTAGCGCGGACGTTTACCCCAACCAGCGCTGCCGCATCCCGGTTTTGGGCCGTAGCGCGGATGGCCCGCCCGGCTTCGGTCTTCTGCAGGAACCAGTACAGGAAGACGGCCGTCAACGCCGAACCCACAAAGGCGATCAACTGCGAGCCGCGCACCACCACCGGTCCCAGCATGAAGTTCATACGGGTATAGGCAGTGGAAGAGGTCAATACGTCGGCCTTGAAAACGACCAGCGCCAGATTCTGCAGGATAAGGGACAACCCCAGGGTGAGCATGATCTGGTTCATGGATGGATCTTTGAGGATCGGGCGAATCGTCGACTGGAAGATCAGCGCCCCCACCAGGAAAAGCATGGGGGTCGTAATGAAAATCGTCAGGTAAGGGTCCCACCCCGCTTTGGCGGTCAGGAAATAGGCAATGTACATGCCGATCATCAAGAATTCACCGTGCGCAAAATTGATGATCCGCATGACGCCCCAGATCATGCTCAAACCAACTGAAATCAAGGCAAATATCCCCCCAATCAAGACGCCTGTCACAATGGCTTGCGCCAGGAGTTCAAAAGAGAAAATCATACGGCCTCCGCAGTGGCATGGTCGGCTGGTCTATCTGCCCGGTAAGGTTGTCCAGAGACGCAACAGGCATTGCGCCTCTGGACAATCGATCAAACTATTTGGTAAGCACGACCGGCTTGGCGGCGTACGCGCCGGGCCAGACCGGGATCAATTCGCCGTTCTGCACCTGCACGATGAACAGCGGCGCATTCGGGTTCTGGCCGTTCTCATCGAAGTAGATCTTGTCGGTCGGCAAGACCATGTTGGGGCCAGAAGGCATGTCGGTGGCAACCAGCGCATCGCGCACGGCGTCGCGGTCGGCGGCGGCGGCGCGCTCGAGCGCATCGGCGATCACCCAGCCGGCCTGGTAAGCATACGCGCCGTTGCCGGTGATGTCATCGCCATACTGCGCCTTGTAGGCGTCGTTCAAAACGTTGGCGCCCGCGGCGTACTTGGTGAATTCGATCTCGGTGAACCAGCCCTCGGCGGTTGCGCCCAACTGCTTGATGAATTCCGGATCCACGGTGCCGCCGGCGGCGTCAACGAAGGGGATGTCCATCATGCCCAGGGCTTCGCGGGCGCGGGCGATCAACACGGAGTCGTTCAGGTAGGTCACGGTCAGGACGGCGTCCGGGTTGGCAGCCTTTACTTTCGAGACCTCGGTTGTCAGGTCGGCGGCGCTGGCCGAATATTTGACCTCCAGCACCATCTCCATGCCGGCCTCTTCCAGGTATTGCTTCTGCCCGGCGGCGGTCGACTCGCCGAAATCGGTATCCTCATGCAGCAGCGCCACTTTTTTCACTTCCAGGCCGGCCAGGTCCTTCAAGTCCTTCAAGAAAGTGACCTGGTCCTTGGCGTACCAACTGGCCTTTGGGCAGATGCGGAAGGTGTACTTGAAGCCGCGTTCGGTGATCTTGTCCGAAACGGCCATGCTGACCAGGAAGGGCGTCGAGAGGCGTTCCGCTTCCTGTGTGGCCGGGGTGGTCACGCCCGACTGGTAAGCGCCGATGATGGCAACCACGTTCTCCTGCTCTACCAGGCGGGTCACCTCGCTGATGCCGACCTCGGGCTTGCCCTGCGTGTCGCCCCACACGATCTCGATCTTGGCGCCGCCCATGGACTGGATACCGCCGGCGGCGTTGATCTGGTCGACGGCCAATTGCAGGCCGTTGACGTTCTCCTGCCCCAGTTTGGCCAGGTCGCCAGTGGTCGGGTACAGGCCGCCAATTTTGATGACGTTTTCCTCGGCCGCAGGCGCTTCTGTCTCTGCTGGCGCGGGCGCCTCCGTGGCGGCGGGCGCTTCTGTCTCCGCAGGCGCGGGCGCTTCTGTGGCAGCGGGAGCGCACGCCGATAACAGGATGGACGTGACCGCCAGCAAAACAGCGAGTATGGTGATTAAGTTACGTTTCATTCTTTCTTCCTCCATTTGGGCAATTGATTGATTTGGTCTTACGGAACACCGGTGATGCTCGATTGGCCTTATAGACATGCCTCCTTTCTACGCTTGTGTCTCTGAACGGGACAACAGACCGGTAAAATACGCGCGCAACGCTTCATTTTCACGAAGCGCTTGCAGGGCGATGCGGGCATGGCCGGGCAAATAACCGTTCCCAATGATCATTTCGACCGGCTTGCCTGCCCCCTCCGCGCCCAGCGCCGCGCGGCTGAAATTGGTGGACATGCTGAAAAAAACGATCTTGCCTTCATCCCGCGTAGCCAGGATGGTGCCCATCTCTGTGTCGGGCAGGCTGACGCAATTGAAAGCGACGTCGGCCAGTTTGCCGCCCGTGACCTGTTCCACCTCCCGCATCACCTCCAAGCCGTTGCTTGCATCCGCTATCACGAGGTTGTCTGCCAGCCCCAGCCGGAGCGCCGCCCCCCCGCGCGCCTCGTCCTTCTCCACCAGGATGACCTGCCCCGTTACGCCGACCCGCTTCTTGGCCTCGTGCAGGCACAACAGGCCGGCCTTGCCGCCGCCTACCACCAACACCCGCTGCCCGGCGTGGACGTAACGCGCCGCATAGGCCGGGGCCCCGGCCACGTCCAGCGCCATCAGCGCCAGTTCGGCCGGCAGATCGTCGGGCAGTTTAGCCCACAGCCCCGATTCGAACAGGATGGCATAGCCCTCCACTTCCACCTGGCCGAGGGACAGGTTGACCTCGCCGACCGAGTCCAGCCGCAGGGGGGTGAGCGCCAACGAGACCATGCTCACCAGCGGGTCGCCGGGGAGCAGGTCGATGCCCAGGGCAGGCCCCACCCAATCAACGGTAGCAAGCAGGACGCCGCCCGAACCGGTCAGCGGGTCCTGGAATTTCCCCTGGCGCCCGACGATGTCCATCACCGTCGCGGCAAAACGTTCCCGGTCGCCTCCGGCTTCCTGCCAGAGACGGGTAAAACTGGTCGAGGTGATGTGCAGCGCATGGACGCGCAGGCCGATCTCGTTGTCGAAGGGCGGCGTCTGGTTGTCCAGGCGCTGGGCGGCCTTGGGCAGGGCGCCTTTGGGTTCCAGCACGCGGTGCGCGCCGAAGCGGTCGCCCAATCTCATTTCTTATCTCCGTCCAGATGCAGGATGCGCCGCGCCTCGGCAGGCGAGGCTGGCGGACGCTCCAAGTCACGAGCGAGCCGCACCGCGCGCGCCACTAACGGGGCGTTGCCCTGGGTGAGTTCGCCGCGCCGGTAGTAGATGTTGTCTTCCAGGCCAACGCGCACATGCCCGCCCAGCAGGATGGCAGCCGTGGTGAGGGGCAACTGCGCCGCGCCGATGCCGCTGGCGGTCCAGGTGCAGCCGGGGGGTAAACTCTCGACCATGTGCAGCAGGTTCTTGATGGTGCCGGCCGCGCCGCCCGGCACGCCCAGGACCAGGTCGAAGTGCAGCGGCTCGTTGAGAAGCCCTTCTTTCAGCAGGCGCAGGGCCGATGGAATCATGCCGGTATCGTAGATTTCCAATTCCGGGCGGATGCCTCGTTCTTGCATGGCGCGCGCAAACTGGCGCACCATTGGCATGGGATTAGAGAAGACCTCCTCGCCAAAATTGAGCGTTCCGGTGTTCAGGCTGGCCATGTCTGGCTGCAAGGCCAGCGGCTGCAGGCGCTCTTCGGCGCTCATCCATACCGCGCCGCCGGTGGACACCTGGATGATGAGTTCCGGCGCGCGGGCGCGGATGGCCTCGATGATCTTGCGGTAGTCTTCGATGTCCTGGCTGGGGACGCCATTCCGGTCGCGCGCGTGGACGTGTACCATAGCCCCGCCTGCATCGTAGACCGCGCGGGCTTCGGCTGCGATCTCTTCGGGCGTGAGCGGCAGGTAGGGCGTGTTTTCGCGGGTCAGTTCTGCGCCCAGCAGGGCGGCAGTGATGATGACAGGCTCTGGCATTACTGGTCCTTTTGGCGTTGTTTTTCGAGCGGCACCACGCACGTTCCCTCGGCGCGCGCCACCAACTGGGGCGGTTCGAGCACGTCGGCGGCTGAGTCGTTTTCGGGCGTAGCGGCTGGTTGGATGATGCGCTGGACTTCGAAGCGCATCTGGCGCGAGGTGCGCCCGGCGCTGAGCAACTCCCCCGTCACTTCCAGGAAATCCCCGGCATGCACAGGCGCGAGGAATTCCACGTTCTGGTAAGCGCGGAACAAGCCCTCATCGCCGTCGTGACGGATGCAAAGTTCGGTGGCGGCGTCGCCGAAGAGCGCCATCAGGCGCGCCCCGTCTACCAGGCCGCCGGCGTAATGCACGTCATGTTCCGAGATACGCAAATGCAACTTGACTGTCAGCAGAGGCTGAGTCATATTGTTATGGTTCCTCGTCGCTTTCTAGAATACAATCGCACTGCGCAGGTTGGCAAGCGCAATATCCAGTCGGCTTTGAATGCGGGGATCAACTCCGCGTACCAGTTTTTGCGCTTCGCCTGTGTTGCAGGTCTTTTCTCCATGAAGCGCTGTGACCAGAACAACCCTCGGCGCAACCATTGGTTGCGCTTGTCCAGACCAGGACAGGGGCATCGGGTCATCGAATATCCTACTCGAACAAATGGCGCATGTATATCCGAAAAAAGCGCAGATTCTGGGCAGAATCTTCCTACAAAGTGTAGGAAAAAAGGCTCATTGGGAATCTCCGTGATTTTGCTAAAAGGGATTGGCAAATCCCGTATAGGCGGGCGCAAATTATTGGGCGCTGACAGATATGGAGGCTGGATTTGGCAATACCCATTCTGGGTACTTTCCAGCCCAGCATCACGGCAACTCCCAGAGAGCCGTGAAGATTCTCAGTGGATAGTTGGAATGTCAATCTCCACGGAACAACTGTTCGGCTGTAGGCATTCAGGGACTTCGCGGCATGGGTTTCAGGCGTTGTTCTGGGGTCTGCCCTTGCGCAGGTAATACGACTGGATGGAAATTTGCAGGTTGATGCGCGCCTGTGGGTCCGACAAATCCAGGTTACACAGGGTTTCGATCCGTTGCAGCCGGTAGATCAGCGTGCTGCGATGGATGTGCAACTGGCGGGCTGTTTCCAGCGCATTGCCGCCATGCCGCAGGTAAGTTTCCAGCGTGGTGAGAAGTTCCTTGCTGCGCCCTTGCGCGGCCAACTGCTGGATCTTCTGGCTGAAGATATCGTAACTGGTGTCGTCCTCAGTCGCGTGGTAGAGCAGGTGCAGGTAGCCCAGGTCCCCAAATGAAATGACGCGTTGTTCGCGCCTGACCTGGCGGGCAATCTCCATCGCCTCCCGCGCCTGGTCATGACTCAGTCGCAGGGAGAACGGGTCTTCCACAGCCTGCCCTATGCCGATCCACACGTCGGGATGGATGGCCGCAAATTTCCTGGCCAGGGCTTGGACATTGGAAGCGCGCTGCTCCACGACAGCCACGATCTCGTTGCCGAAGGGCCCCATCCAAATTTTGTGGCCGGCGGCGCGGGACAGCATCTGGCGCATGAGTTCGGACGGCGAAGCGTCGCAGGCGGTTCCCCTCCCAATGACCAGTACCTGCTGCGGTTGTTGGAAATCCAGGTCGAATTGTTCCCCCTGGTAGAGGAGCGCGCTCTCATCCTCGAAACTGCCCTGGAGCAAACGCACCAGGAAGTCCCCTTTCAGGCGGTTCTCGGTCTCCTGGATGGTCTGTTCGCGCAGCATGATCAGGGCGGCAATGGTGGCGGCGCTTTCGATAGCCATGCGATCCAACTCCCCCAACGGACGGGCGCCGGCGATCAGCCAGGTGTAGCCATAGACCTCGCCTCCCACCACGATGGGCGCAAGGATGCGCTCCATGGTCATACCCGCTGCGGGTGTGGGCGCAATGTGGATGGGCTGCCTGGCAGCGCGGAGTTGCGCCAGGTCGCCGCGCCGTTCCAGTTCCGCGATGAGGGGCGGCGGCGTCCGCATCTGCGAGATGCTGTCTTCCCGCGCCTGGTCGGTTTGCCCCCATTCGGCGTAAGCCAGCAATTGAAAATCCGGCGATTCGATGGTCACTGCCCGCTCCACCAGTTCGGCCAGGGTGCGCGCCAATTCGGGAAGGCCGCCGCCGTCCAGCACCAGTTCGGTCAACCTGCGGTGGATGTGGGAAGCGCGCTGCAGCAGGACGAACTGCTGGTTGACGATGCGTGAATTGATCGGCTCGCTCACATCCACCAAATGTAATTCCCAGGGCGCTTCGATGACGGGAAGCCCCAACTCGTCAGCGATGGAAATCATTTCGGGGGGGACGCGCTCGATGAACTCGCCTACGGAGATGAGCAGTCCGGCCACGTTCTTGGCGTCCAGGGCGCGCACGAATCCCTGGCGGGAAGCGGCGTCTTTGGCCAGCGAGAGGGCCGTGGTCAGCACCAGTTCGCCGCCCCGCAGCCAGTTGGGCGCGTCGGGGACGTCGATGGCGTGCGCCCAGCGGATGGGACGTTTGAGTCCCTCCTGCCCGGCCACCACCCGGCAGCCTTTGAAGACTTCCAATTGCAGGGCATCGCCAACGGTATACATTTGTGTCCTTGAATCACTTTGTTGCGCGCTCACCGACGCGTGATTGACCGATTGTGGCGTTCGATAATCTGGTCAACCACAGATCCCCAAAGGGGACGCTGTGGTTCAAGAACAAATTTCCGAACACTCTCCGATTATAAAACAGGATGGAGGTTTCCAAGGGATGAGTATGCCCGCACACCAAGATCCCCCGCAGGTGTGGGGAGGAGTGGGTCGCCAGGAACAGACTGCCATAACGGGAGCAATTCCCGGCGGCGTCCGAAGCGGGCGGCGTCCCACAATCCAGTCTTTGCAAAACTGTAAAGTTCTTCCCTTACAGTACTGTTAGGGGATGGAACGTTTTGGCTTGAGAATCGTTATACTGTATATAGAAAGGAGGCAGCCTATGTTCACTGTAATCGCTGTCCTGATCGCGATCCTGCTCATCGCTGTTGCAGTTGCGGACCTGTTCCTGTCCCAGTTCAACTCCGACGAATTGAGCAACATGGGTGTTCAAAGACGATGACAGATCGAGACGCCCATAAAACGTAGCCCGGCCGATGCGCGCATCGAGCCGGGCTTTTCTTTTGGGGAATTGGCAGCGTCTTTATTTGAAGCGCGCCAACACGTCGGTGGCTTCGAACAGGATATAGTCCGCCCCGTCCAGTTTGAACTCGGTGCCGCTGTATTTGGCGAACAGCACTTTGTCGCCGACTTTCAACTTGATCTCCTCGTCGTCGCCGATGGCTACCACTTCGCCGGTCTGCGGTTTTTCCTTGGCGGTTTCGGGCAGCAGCAGGCCCGAAGCGGTCTTGCTTTCCTCTTCCAGCGGGCGGATCAGCACGCGGCTGCCCAGGGGTTCGATTTTTGTGTCAGACATGATGTACCTCCAAATGATGTATGCACAACAGTGCAGGAATTGATGACCTTTGCGGATGGACTTCTACTGGAGCCCAAGCAATTTGTTGATCTTCGGGCGGTCGAACCCGACGATGATCTTGCCGCCGATATCGATGACCGGCACCCCGCTCTGGCCGGAGCGCCGCAGCATGTCGCGCGCCGCCGATTGGTCGCGGCTGACGTCCACGTCGCGGAAGCGGACGCCTTTCTCGCGGAAATATTTCTTTGCCATGTTGCAGAACGAGCAGGTCGGCGTGCTGAACACGATCACGCGCGGTTGGGGCCTCGTCTCACTCATCACAGTACCTCCAATGCAGATTTCGTTGGTTAGATGATCGAATTCGAAAAAGGTTGCATTTCCAACAGCAGTCTACTTCCACAAGGGGTATAATTTTCACAGGAGATACCCTATGGATATGTTCGTTTTTACCGGCATCCTCTGGAAAGAAGAAGGTATGTTCAGCGCGCTCTGTCCTGAACTCGACACTGCTTCCCAGGGAAAGACGCTTGCTGAAGCGCGCAAGAATCTGCTCGAAGCCGCTGCCCTTCATCTCGAAGGCTGCTTCGAGGATGGACTGCCCTATTTGCGCCCCGTTCCGCCTTCCGAAGACCCGCGTAATGCGCTCCCGCCTGAAGCGCTGGAAGTTTTCAAATTCAAAGTAGATGTAGCGGTCAAGGCGTATGCCTGAACTGCCCGTTCTCAAACCGCGCCAGGTGATTGCCGCGTTGGAAAAGGCGGGCTTCCGCCAGGTTCGCCAGAAGGGCAGCCATGTCCAGTTCAAGCGGGGAAATTTACTCGTTACCGCGCCAAACCATCCAGGGGATTTGAATCCGGGTGTGTTGAAGTCCATTTTGAGACAGGCGCAGATGAGCGTGGATGAGTTCCAGGCGTTGCTGGGGTGAGAGGAAAACGCCACTCCCTACCGAATGGTCGGTAGATTTTTTCGGTTTTAAGTTATAATACGGGAAATACCCCAACTCAATTAACTAAGGAGGAGTTCCTTGAAAATCGTAGCCTGTATCAAACAAGTCCCCGACTCGGCGGCCAAAGTGGTCGCCGAAAACGGGCAGGTCTCGTGGGGCGATGCGCCGCTGGTCATCAACCCGTGGGATGAATTCGCCGTCGAGGCCGCGCTCCAGCAGAAGGAAGCGCTGGGCGGCGAAGTGATCGCCGTCAGCATGGGCGGCGAAGCGGCCAAGGAGGCCCTCAAGCACGCCCTGGCCATGGGTTGCGACCAGGCCATCCTGGTCTCTGACCAGGCGCTGGAAGGCCTGGATACGCAAGGCACCGCGCGCGTGCTGGCGGCCGCCATCCAGAAGATCGGCGGCGTGGACATGGCCTTCTTTGGCCGCCAGACCATCGACGGCGACGCCGGCCTGACCCCGGCCCAGTCGGCCCGCGCGCTGGGCTGGCCCTTCCTGGGCCTGACCGCCAAAGTGGAATGCAGCGGGCAGACCGTCAAGGTCGAGCGCGCCATCGAAGAGGGCCGCCAGGTGGTCAGCGCGGAACTGCCGGCCGTGTTCAGCATCGCCAAGGACTACGGCGAACCGCGCTACCCGTCCTTCATGGGCATCCGCAAGGCCTCGCGCGCCGAGATCCCGCTCTGGTCGCTGGCCGACCTCTCGGCTACGCTCGAGGCAAGCCTGGGAATCAGCGCGCCTGCCCCGGTCATCGCCTGGCCGGCGCTGCTGAATCCGCCCTCGCGCGAAGTCACCTGCGAGATCATCAGCGGCGGGGGACCCGAAGAGATCGCCAACGCCCTGGCCGACAAAATCATCGCGGAGAAAGTGCTATGAAAACCTGGGTTTACATCGACCACTTCAAAGGCGAGGCGCTGCCCGCCTCCTGGGAAGCCGTAGGCGTGGGCAAGACTTTCGGAAACGTGACCGCCCTGGTGTTCGGATCCGGCGTCGAAGCGGTGGCAAAATCCGCCTTCGAGTATGGCGCGGACGAAGTCCTGCTGGCGGATGACGCCGCCCTGGCGGACTTCCGCGCCGAGGCCTACGCCTCCACCCTGTCGAAACTCGCTTCGGATCAAAGCCCCGACCTGATCCTGCTTCCGACGACGACTCGCGGGCGCGAACTGGCCGCCATGGCCGCCATGGACCTGAACACCGGCGTGCTGGTGGACGTGACCGCCGTAGAGGTAGAGGGCGACAAGGTGGTTGCCACCCGCCCGATCTACGCCGGGAAACTGCTCGAAAAGACGGTCTGCAACGCCAGGCCGCAGATCGTCACCCTGCGCGGACGCGCCTTCCCCAAGCCCGAAGCGCAGGCCGGGAAATCGGGTACGCCGACCAAGGTGGCGGCCGTCGCCGAGGCCAAGACGAACGTCGAAGGCTACAGCACAGGCGAAGGCGGCGTGTCGTTGACCGATGCGGGCGTGATCGTCTCCGGCGGGCGCGGCACGTCCAACAACCCCGCCCTGACCCCGCCGGCCGGCCTGGACGAGAAACAGGCCGAAATCTGGAAGGCGCAGGAGGGCTTCAAACTGGTCGGCGAACTGGCCAAGGCGCTGGGCGCGGCCATGGGCGCTTCGCGCGCAGCCGTGGACGCGGGCTACATCCCTTACAGCCACCAGGTCGGCCAGACCGGCAAGGTGGTTTCGCCCGACCTGTACATCGCTTGCGGCATCTCCGGCGCCATCCAGCACCTGGCCGGGATGCGCACCTCCAAGATGATCGTAGCCATCAACAAGGACGCCGAAGCGCCGATCTTCAAGGTGGCGCGCTACGGCGTGGTGGGCGACATGCACCAGGTCGTCCCGGCGCTGGCCGAGGCGTTCAAGAAGAAGTTGGGGAAATAGCGGGTCATTTGCGTGAAAAGCAGACTTCCGAAGTCTTGGAGACTTCGGAAGTCTTAAGTCTCGATCATGGAACAAACGTCCCGAAGGTTCCAAAACCTTCGGGACGTTTCTTGTACCCACTTTCGTTTATAATGGTTGCATGAAAGTATTCCGTCCTCGGGTGCGCGCCCTGAAACTGGCCAGGGAATTTCGAAAGCGGCTGGCAAATGAATTGGGACAGCCGGTGAAGGTCATCATGTTTGGTTCGCAAGCGCGCGGCGACGCCATCCGCGAATCGGATATAGATTTGCTGGTCATCCTGCCGTCGCTGGACAGCGCCATGATGGACCTGGCTTTTGGCGTGGCCTGGGAGGTGGGACTGGAGGCCGGGAAAGTGCTTTCGGTGGTTCCAGCCGAGGAAAATGAGTTGGAACGGCTGGAAGCCTCGCCGTTCTACCGCGCTGTGAAGAGGGAGGGGGTAGTCGTTGAGTGAGGATGCCTATGATAAGCGCGCCTTGATCGAATACCGGCTCGAACGTTCGCGTGAAGCCCTGAGGGATGCGCGTTTGATGTTCGAGCAAAACGGCAGTCCAGCCGGCGTCATCAATCGCGCCTATTATGCAATGTTCTATGCGGCGCTTGCCATCCTGATGACGTTGGATAAAGGCTCGTCCAAGCACCAGGGAGTAATTGCCCTGTTCGACCAGCATTTCATCAAGCCGGGCATCCTTCCCAGGGAGTTGGGGAAAGAATTGCATCGGATATTCGAATTGCGCCAGGTGGGAGATTATCGCGACTTGCTGGTCATCTCCAGGGAACAGGCGCAAAGCGCGTTGGAGGCGGCAAGCCGATTCACCCAGGCTATAGAAGAGAACCTGAGGCTGGGGAATTGAGCAACATGCCTCCCGGCGCTTTCAGCAAAAATTTGATATGAAAACAGGAGATTGCTTCGCAAAGAGCGCTCGCAATGACATGACACAAACATAGTGGGCTGCGGCGGGTTTATAACGCTTCCCTTTTGCTGCCTGCTTATAAGCAAACCAAAGGTTGAGCGGGCTGGAAATTTTTTGATACAGGTTGAAATAGCGTTTTGCCATTTTTTAAAACCCTGGGGGGCAAAGCCCCCTCGCGAAGCACCCCGTAGGGGCAGACCCCCCGCTTCAGTTTTTCAGGATTCCAGAATACAGAATTACAGGATTAAGGTGAGCCCCCTAAGGAGTTGCATCACGAGCGCAACGAAAACCGACGTTGTTGTAGAAGCGGTTAGCAAGAGAACCCTCGCTCCGATCCGAGGAGCGCACGCTCTCTTCATAGCCATTCCACGAACCTCCCCGTAGAACGTGATAAGAACCTGAGTCCGGCCCCATGGGATTGGAGGATGATGAATTACTGTAATAATCGCCATCGTACCAATCTGAAACCCATTCAAGGACATTTCCAGCCATGTCGTACAATCCGTAACCATTCGGGGCAAAGGTTTTTACTTCCGTTGTTCCATTCGAGGCAAAGGTTGTTAATTCACTTATTTCATCCAAACAAGCACTGCTACTAATGCCATTATTAGCCCCGACCTGACAGGTAGGCACATCATCCCCCCATGGATACTTCTTGTCTTTCAACCCGCCTCGCGCCGCTTTCTCCCATTCTGCTTCTGTTGGCAGCCGCAAACCTGCCCACTTACAATATGCAGTTGCCATATACCAATCCTCGATGACAGGATGATCTGGATATTCTAGAGCATTTGAGCGTTTAATTCCTCCGGGATCTTCACACTCGCCTGCATCCATACACTCCACATACATGCTATTAGTTACCTCTGTCTGATCGATCCAGAAGGCATCCAGGTATACAGTATGAACCGGCTTTTCATCACCTTCCCCATCCTCGCTGCCCATCTGGAATTCCCCGGCGGGGACGTATACCATGACCATGCCGTCTTTTTCCGAGATCATCGTGCTGCCAATGCCTGGGGTAGGTGTTGGTGTAAGTGGAATTTCTGTCGGTACATCTGTTGAAGTAGGAGTCGGGGTAGATGGAATTTTTGTCGATGCAGTGGATGACAGTGCAAGAGTTGTAGAAGTTCCAGTCGGTGGGGAAGGCATATAGGGGAGAAATGTGTTTTTGATGAGATAGCCAAGAAGAAAAAGGATGACAATTCCACCGCCGATAAAATAGGGGCGTTTACTTCCAGTTCTAAATATTTTCTTTATGCGCTCCGTAGTTTCTTGCTGGCGCGCCTTTTTCAGCGCATCTTTACGCGCTTTTTCCTCCGCCTGTTTTTTCTCACGCGCCTCTTTTTCTTTTCGGGCTTTTTCTTCCGCCGCCAGGCGGGTGCGTTCTGCCTGCTCTCTACTCTCTACTCTCTTTCTCTCTTGCTCTTCCTGCAACACCCGCGCTTTCAAGAGTTTCGAGTCTTCGGCGGCTTTCAGCGCCAATTCCAGTTGTTCGATCAAATGATAGGCGTCCGCGTTGAAGGAGTGGTGGTTGACCTGCACGGCGTTGCGGCGCGCCAGGGGTTTCAGGTTCTCCGGCAGGTCGCTCGCGCGCGGGATGGGGGCGCCGTCCACCAATACCGGGATGACGCGGATGCCGCGCTCCAGGGCCGCGGCAATTTCCACGCGCACGAAGTCTTCGGGGTTGTCCAGGCGGCGCCCCCCGGCCTCGTCCCGGGCGTCCAGCCAGTTCCGTCCGATCAACGCCGCCAGCGCGTCGCAGGATTGCACCGCGTTTTGCAGCACTTCCACGAAATCCAGCCCGGCCGGGATGTCATCCACGTCCATGAAGACCGCGTCCTCGCCAAAACGGGCCGCCAGGCGGTCGTAGATGCGCCCGGCGTAGCCGCCGCTGTCCACGCGGCGGTAACTGATGAAGATGCGTCCTTTCTGCGAAACGGTCAAGGCTAGCCCTCTGGGAATGGATGGTTGGTTGAATTATACAATAAACGAAGGCGTGTGAAACATTGATTCCCGGCATGGCTTTGCTGGATTTTGCAAATCCAGCAAAAACGCCTTCCTTGTGGAAGGCGAGTATGACAAAATTGGTTATTGCATTTTAGTATAAATGTGCTATAGTATAGATAGCTCATCTACCATGTGTAGAAGGAGTAACAGGGTCGCCCTAGGCGGCCCCAGCTTTTTTAAAGGTTTCATATTCCTGCTGCAGTTTTTTCTTCGTGTGGTTGCGGGTCACAAGGTAAGCTGTCCATAGCAGCAGGTAGCCTGAACGTTCCGCCAGAACAACAACATAATCTTCCTGTTCGAGCCAAAGACAGATCCTTCTCTCTCCCTTACGCGCGTTCTCCCAAATTTTTAGTGGGGGTTCTGAACCATTTTCAATGATCGGACGCGGCCAACGAATTCGTTCACAGCGCCGGAAATCTGGGTTGCGCTCTTGCTCTGTTTTCCCTTCCGAAATCAAGTGCCAAAAGGTTGCTTCCTTGCCTTGTTCAATAGGGTGGCGCTTCAGTTGCAATTGTTTCCCCTGGAATTTGGGTCGGCTGTCGACAAAATCCTGCTTGAAATACGAGTACAGGACTTCTACATATCTATCCCAATCGCCTTGATAATCAGCAAACAGTACCAGCGGTGGAAGCCAATCAAGATTTTGTGTCATACATCCCCCTACGAGGCACGCCAACGAAATAAGTTCACTTTATCTTCTTGCAACAGTGTGGTCTGTGTGAGTTTATAGCCGGAGCGCTCCCTCATCCGCCTGACCAAGGCCAACTTGGCCTGGCTGCTTTCCAAGCCGCGATTGGCATAAGCAACAGTACCAATTAAAAAATCAGCCAACTGTAGCTGTTCAACTTCATGAGAGCGGACAGTTTGTACACGCTGAATAATCGAACGCTCGAAGTCATACATTTCATTTCCGAGAACTTCATGAAGTTTCCTGACTTTCCCTGCGCTACGAGTATCTTTTATATCCAGATAAATCCGGTAAAAAGACGCTGGGCTGAGAATTACTTTGAGCATATCGAAATACATTTTGTAGTACCAGTCGTCATGGGTTTGAGCATATTTCTCATGATCCAACAGGTTTTTATCCGGAACTATCAAAGCACGGAAATGAAGATCATCGTCATCAAAGAAATAATCCAATACATCTGTATAGTAATCCAGCCTTGCCGGTGATACCTTGACCCATTTCATTTCAAAGGCAATGGGCAAGTCATATTTCTGTTTAATTTCACGCAGACGAATCGCGATTTCTCTTGTTTTTTCCAGCGGGCACCAAACTGCGCCCAGTGCCATCACATTAGAATGATCGTGTTCCAAGTGTCCGCTTTCATCACAATATATATTGAAAGTTTGACCAAGTTGATGCAATTTCATAGTCTGACTTCCTCACCTACCAGCCCACCAACATCCATATTCATGAAAACTGTATTTTCGCCAAAATGGGCTGTGAGACGGTCGTAGATGCGCCCGGCGTAACCGCCGCTGTCCACGCGGCGGTAACTGATGAAGATGCGTCCTTTTTGCGAAGCGGTCAAGGCTAGCCCTCTGGGAATGGATGGTTGGTTGAATTATACAATAAACGAAGGCGTGTGAAACATTGATTCCCAGGCGCAAATTCGATTAGAATCGAACCCATGACCGGACCCCGCTACACCGAACGAATCCCTCGACCGGCGCAAAGGAGTCCCACATGACCGAATCGCCCAGCCTGGCGGACGCGATCCGCGCCGCCTGCCTGCGCTTCCAGGGCGTGGAGCGGCTGTACCTGGCCGAGGCCATAGACGCCAGGCGGATGCGGAACGCCCGCAGCGCCATGTGCATCCCGGCGCAGGAGACGGTCATCCTGCTGTACGACGACTCGCTGCTGGAAAACAACAAGGTGGGCCTTGCCGTCTGTGCGGGCGGGCTGTACTGGAAGAACGACTGGTCGGTGGGCAGCCGCCGTACGCGCCTGTCGTGGGGGGAATTCGCGCAGCGCAAGCGCATCCGTGAGAAGGACCTGTCCGTGGACCTGGCGCGCGGCGACCGCATCGGGCTGGCCGTGCTGGGCGAGGCGGAACGGGCGCAGGTCATTGCCTTGTTGGGGGAGATCCAGGCGGTATGCAAGAAAGAATTCGAAGCAGGGCGCGGATGAACGGTACAGTTCGGCCACAGTTCGACTGCGGGTAGAGCGGAAAATACCTGCCAGGTACTCGGGTAAAAGGGTTGTAAGGCCAGGGAAATGGGACCCTGGCCTTTTTGATTCCCAAAGAAGATTCAACATTTTCGAGAAGTACCCGATTTCAAAATAAATAATACTTAAGTATTATTGACATTATTTAAATTTCCTGTATAATACACTTAATATTTCAAAACAACCATCAACAATATTGCAATCAACTTAGATATTCTGAAAGCCAGGTAGAAAGATGCAACAAAGACCTGCCAAACAAACTGCGCAAGCCGAGGCGACGATGCACTCCCCCGCCGATTGGCTGCAAGTGTTGGATGAAGAGAACGTCCAATTCGTCGTTTTGGATTCACATCTCGATACTGAACTGATGGAAATCATCCGCTTACAACCCGAGTGGAAGGTCGACTTCGAAGATGATGAATTGACGATATTCACATTAGCCAAGAGGTAATGAAAAATGCCAAACCCATCCCAACCCATCCCCCGCAACTGGGCCGCCCGTTTCTTTACCCTCTGGGGCGGACAGGCGTTCTCGCTGTTCGGCAGCGCGCTGGTGCAGTTTGCGCTGGTGTGGTACCTGACCAAACAGACCGGCTCGGCCACCGTGCTGGCGGCGGCGACGCTGGTCGCCATGCTGCCGCAGATCGCGCTGGGACCCTTCGCCGGCGCGCTGGTGGACCGCTGGAACCGCCGCGCCATTATGATGATCGCCGACGGCGGCATCGCCCTGTCCACGCTCCTGCTGGTCTACCTGTTCGCCAGCGGCCAGGTGGAAGTGTGGCACATCTACGCCATCCTGATGATCCGCTCACTGGGCGGCGCGTTCCACTTCCCGGCCATGCAGGCCTCCACGACCTTGATGGTGCCGGAGAAGCATCTCACCCGCATCTCCGGCGCGAACCAGACGCTGAACGGCGCGATCAACATCGTTGCGCCGCCCACCGGCGCGCTGCTGCTGGAGGTTCTGCCCATGCAGGGCGTCCTGGGGATCGACATTGCCACTGCGCTGCTGGCCATCCTGCCGCTGGCCTTCCTTTCGATCCCCCAACCCGCCCGAACGGACAAAACGGCCGAGGCAGGCGCACAGACCGGCTTCGTGCAGGATGTCCGCGAGGGGCTGCGCTACGTGGCCGCCTGGCCGGGACTGTTGGCGATCCTGGCCATGGCCACCGTCATCAACTTCCTGCTCACGCCCACCAGCGCATTGATGCCGTTGCTGGTCACCAGGCACTTTGGACTGGGCGCGCTGGAGTTCGGGCTGATGGACTCGGCTTGGGGCTTCGGCGTCATCCTGGGCGGGCTGGCGTTGAGCGTTTGGGGCGGCTTCAAGCGCAAAGTCGCCACTTCCATGCTGGGCATCATCGGCATCGGGCTGGGCGTGACCATCGTCGGCCTGGCGCCGGCCAATGCCTACCCCCTGGCAGTGGCCGGGATGGCCTTTGCCGGCGTGATGAACCCCATCACCAACGGGCCGCTGTTCGCGCTCATCCAATCCACCGTCAAACCGGACATGCAGGGGCGGGTGATGGCGCTCATCATGAGCGCGGCCGGGGCCATGTCCCCGCTCAGTTTAATGGTGGCAGGCCCCATGTCCGACCTGATCGGCATCCGCGCCTGGTTCTGGCTGGGCGGCCTGCTCTGCCTGCTGATGGGGGTCGGGGCCTTCTTCGTCCCGGCCATCATGAACGTCGAGCGCAACCACAGCGGCCAGCGTCCACGGCCAGGCGGGAAACCGGCGTTCAGCGCCGCTGATTGAGCCAGTCACCCCGGCAAGACCGGGGTGTTTTTTTGCAATGTTCACGGAAGCGTTACCGAACCTTTACATTCGTCCGGTATGCTCTATGAAGCCGTATCCTAAACCGGATTTGAGCGTCATACATGATGAGAACCGTGTCGGAAGAATATCGTTTGTTGGAGGCCGCCCGCCAATTCGAATCGCAAGCCCTGGCGCAGATCTATGATACCTACAGCCCGGGGCTGTACCGTTACGCCATGCGCCGCCTGGGCGACGTCCAACTGGCGGAGGACTGCGTGGCCGAGACGTTCACCCGCTTCCTGCAGACCCTGCGCAAACGGCGCGGGCCGCGCGACCATTTGCAGGCCTACCTGTACCGCGCGGCTCACAACTGGATCGTGGACCAGTTCCGGCGCGAGAAGCCGGATGTGGAACTGGCGGACGACCTGCCCAGCCAGACAGAAGACACGGAACGAGAGGCCGCCGGGCGCATCCAGCAAGCCAGGGTGCGCGCCGCCATCCGCCGCCTGACGCCCGACCAGCAGCAGGTGATCGCGCTGAAATACCTGGAAGGCTGGGAAAACGAGGACGTTGCGCGGGCGTTGGGCAAGCCAGTGGGCGCGGTCAAGTCCCTGCAACACCGCGCGCTGGCCGCGCTGCAAAGACTGTTAATGGACGAGGTAGACGATGAACACACACGATGAGACAGACCCCAAAGTGATCGGGTTCTTGAAGACGCTCGAAGCGGTTCCGGCCCGCGACCCCGGGGCTGCCCGGCGCGCCCGGGCAAAATTCCTGAACCAGGCCTCCGAAATGCGCCAGGCCGTATCCAGCGGCGGGTGGCTGCGTCATAAGGTACAGAACCTGAACCCACGAAAGGAGAAATTTGCAATGAATATCCTGGTTTCTGTACTTTTGGCAACCGCCATGTTGATGGGAGGCGGCGTCACGCTCGCTGCCGCGCAGGACGACCTGCCCAACGAACCGCTGTATGGGGTCAAAGTCTTTGCCGAGGACGTTGGCCTGTCCCTGGCTGGCAACCCCGAAGCCAAGGTCGAGCGGCTGATGGACCTGTCGCAGGTGCGCGCGCAGGAGATGGCCGCGCTGGTGGAGGACGGCCAGGCGGTACCCGAACCGGTCCTCTTGCGGCTGGAACAGCACGTCGAGCAGGCGCTGGAAACCGCCGCCACGCTCGAAGAGGATGCAGACTTGACCCAAACGCTCCTGCAATTGCGCGACCGCCTGCAAACCCAGGACCGCCTTTTGTCCCAGTTGCAGACCGACGCCAGCGCCGAGGAAGAGCCGCTGCTGACCCAGGCGCGCGACCGGCTGCAAGACCGCCTGTGCCAGGTGGAAGACGGGCTGGCTGACCCGGACGGCTTCCGCTATACCATGCAGAACGAGATGCGCTACGGGCAGGATGAGAGCCTGGAGCCCGGTCCCAACCAGCAGGGCGAACCCGGTTTCCACCAGAATACCGAGCCGGTCGAGACCGAGACCCCGCCCGAGGATGTTCCCATCGAGCCGACCGATCCGGCCGAGACCGAAATCCCGCCCGTCGACGCCACTCCCGATGCGCCCACTTGGAACGCCTCCCCCGACGCGCCGCAGACTGGCAATGGGCAGGGCGATCCTCAACAGGGCGGCAACGGCCCCGGCAATGGGAATGGCAACCACTAACTTCTCAATCCCCCATCCACATACTGGATGGGGGATTTTTTGCGCTTCATCCGCTTGTCTTTGCCGGTAGCGCCGACCTGTGCGGAAGCAGCGCAGGTTTGTCCAGGAGGCGCGCCGGGGTAGATGGGAGTAGTTTCCAGGTAGAAGGGATGAGATTCCACAAGTTAGACTTCCGAAGTCTGGAGGCTTCGGACTCCGTTTTCATCTTTTGGTTGCGGTCAAAAGCCGCGCTACGGAATTGCCCCCCATTGCGGGCGCATCCTACGGGATCTGTTCGACTGCCAGGCGCGTCAGGATGTGCGCAACGGTCAAGACCTGACCGTAAGATTGCAGCGCGGCCAGGAAGGCCTTGTGGACGTGCTCCGCCGGGATGGTCGTCCTGCCAAAGGTCAATGCGCGCGTGGCGCAGGCGTCCGCAGCCACCAGCACCTGGAAGCCCAGGTCGGCGGCGGCGCGCGCGGTGGCGTCCACGCACATGTGGGTCATCATGCCGGCGATGATGACGCGCTCGATCTCCCAATCCCGCAGCAATGCCAAAAGTTTCGTCTCGCGGAAGGCGTTGGGATAACCCTTTTGCACCAGCGGTTCGCCTTCGTAGTGCGCCACAGAATCGTGGATGTCCGCGCCGCGCTCGCCGGGGATGAAAAAGGTCGCATCCGGCTTGTGCGAGAGGTGCTGGATATGCACGCTCGGCAGGTTGTGGTCGCGGAAGCATTGCAGGATTTCGTTGGCCTGCCTGGCGGCCGCGAGCGCGCCCTCCAGTTCCATCTTGCCGCCAGGGAAATAGTCGTTCTGGATGTCGATGAGGAGCAGGGCAGTTTTCATAGGTACTCCATTTTTTCCTGCAACACAGTCACCCCCGCTACGTTCCCAGGTACCCTTTCACGGCCTGCATGAACTCCTCCGCCCATTGGAAGGACTCCGCTGCTTCTTCCGGCGACACGCGCTTGGTTAATCCATAATGCCCAACCTCACGGCGTTTTTGGGTGACAAGGATGTAGCGATGGAATTTTGGGTCGAAAATCCCGGTTTTCGAAAATTCTTTCCCGAACGCCGCGATCAGGGCGGAATGGCTCGAATACCGCAAGCCTTTGGAAAATAGCGCCGCCTCGGCAAGATAGAACATTGTGTAATAGGTTTGCGCCACGGAAAAGCCTGCATGACCGTTGCGCAGAAGGACCCCGGCAACTTCGCGGCTCTCTTCTGCGCGTTCAAGGAGGGTTTGAATTTCAGGTGAGATCATATCACCACAGCATCGTCACGCACGTTCAACATAAAAGGCGTTTTACTGTTGAGATATTCATGGTCTGACACAAAAAACCACGAAATAACCACATCATATTCCAGACATAGATCAGCCACAAATTCCGAAGAGATTTTTTTCATTGCCCAATGATCGAACTCTCCCTTCAACACGATCATCACGTCAATATCCGAATCGGGCGGACGGGCGTCTCCGCGCGCGTAGGAACCGAAGAGGATGACGGCTTGCAACTGGTCGCCGTAGAGCCTCTGCAGCCCTTGTTTCAGTTCGCGCAGGACTTTTTGGATGTTTTCGGGCATTGCAACTCTATTCCAAGTAAATTATACGTCAATTCGTCGCGTGACGGTCACTTCCTCCCGAAATCGGCCGGGATCTCGCCCCAAGCCTCAGTGTCCCATTTCAGGACTTTGAAGGTCTTCAGTTCCTTCAGGGTCTCTTCTGCCTGCGCAATGAGATCGAAGAGCATTTTATTGGTCGGCAGGCGTTCCAGGTTCGTTTTGCATTTGCCGGACTTGACCCAGGCGATGGCGTTGGCGGAATCGGAATAGATCGGCCAGTCCAGTTGCCTGGTCGCCAGCCAGTTCATCCCTTGTACAAGCGCCAGGAACTCGCCGACGTTGTTCGTGCCGTCCGCGAACGGCCCGGCGTGGAAGACCTGCGCGCCGCTTTCGGTCAGCACGCCGCGATATTCGAGCGGACCCGGCGCGCCGGAGCAGGCCGCGTCCACGCACAGGGAGGGGATGACAGGCGGATGCGGCGCAAACAGCCACAGTCCCTGCGAAGCCGGTTTGCCGATCTGGTCCGCGTAGCGCCCGCGCAGGGCTGCCTCCGCCATCTCTCGGCTCGCGAAAGATTTGTATTCCGCGCCCGGGAAGCCCTTCACCTGCGCCTCGCAGGCGCTCCAGTCGGTGTAGAGGCCCGGCCTTCGTCCCTTCCAGACAACGTAGAATTTATTCTTGGCCATGGCGCTATTTTAACACCCCTGCGCTGCGCGTTAACCGTTAACATCCCATTAACTCACAAGGAATTTCTTATGGTATAGTTCGGAAAAGCGCTATGCCTGAATCTATTTTGATCGTCGAAGACGAACCTGCCTTACAAGAAACCCTGGCCTACAACCTGCAAAAAGAGGGCTACCTGGTTGAAACGGTTGGGGATGGTCTGCTCGCCATCGCCTCGGCGCGCAGGATGAAGCCCGACCTGATCGTGCTGGACCTGATGCTGCCCGGGTTGGATGGCTTCGAAGTCTGCCGTATCCTGCGCAAGGAAATGACCACGCCCATCCTGATGCTGACCGCCCGCGACGATGAAATCGACCGCGTGGTAGGGTTGGAAGTCGGCGCTGACGATTACCTGACCAAGCCCTTTTCTATGCGCGAATTCGTGGCGCGCGTCAAGGCGCAGTTGCGCCGCGCCCGCCTGGTGCGGGAGGAGTTGGGGCAGGCGGTGGAAACCCCGGTGAAGCACGAACGGCTGGTGTTCGACGCGCTGGAGATCAACGTCACGCGGGGAGAAGTGATCCTGGACGGCGAGCCGTTGCGCCTCAAGCCCAAGGAATACCAGTTGCTGCTCTTCCTGGCCGAGCATCGCGGGCAGATGCTCTCGCGTGAGTTCGTGCTCGAGCGCGTTTGGGGTTGGGATTACATCGGCGACAGCCGCACGGTGGATGTCCACGTGCGCTGGCTGCGGCAAAAGATCGAGGCCGACCCGGCCCAACCGGAGCGCATCGTTACCGTGCGCGGCGGGGGGTATCGTTTCGAAGGATAACAGCGCCGCCTCCGGCGCTGTGGCTTATGGAGACTTTTTTTGCAACGCTGGCTTCCCTGTTCCTGCTTATCGCCATCTGGTTCGGATGGCGATATTTTATGCTGCGGCGGCGCGTAGAGCAGATCGCCCGCGCTGTGCGCGCTGTGGGCGACCACCCATCCGGCGCGGCGTTCCCGGACGAGCGCGGGGAACTCGAAAACCTGTCCGACGCCATCCAGTTGCAGGCCGAAAAATTTTTCCTGCGCGTGGATTCCCTGAACGCGGAACGGGAACGCCTGGCGACCGTGCTGGAACAGATGCCCGACGGCGTGCTGATCGCCGGGCCTGACGGAAACATCCAGTTTGCCAACCCGGCCGCGCAGCGCCTGTTCGGGCGAGGCGTGCTCAGTTTCTCGGTGACCCAGGCCCTGCGCCACCACCAACTTGTCCAGGCCTGGCAGCAATGCAAACAGAGCGGCGCGATGCAGGTGGAGAGCGTGGAACTGCCTGGCCGCCAGTTCCTGCAACTGGTCGTCATCCCCGACCGCCACATGCCCGGCGGCAGCCTGCTGCTGGTGCAAGACCTGACGCGCGTGCGCCGCCTGGAAACCATCCGCCGCGATTTCGTGAGCAACATTTCCCATGAACTGCGGACGCCGTTGGCCTCGCTCAAGGCCCTCACCGAGACGTTGCAGGACGGCGCGCTGGACGACCCCGAGGCTGCCCGCCGTTTCCTGGGCCGCATCTCCATCGAAGTGGACGCCCTGACCCAGATGGCACAGGAATTGCTGGACCTGTCGCGGATCGAGTCCGGGCAGGTTGCGCTCGACATGCGCCCGGTGGCTCCCAGGAAATTGCTGCGTTCCGCCGCCGAGCGCATGCGCCTGCAAGCCGAACGCGCCGGGCTGTCGTTGACCGTCCGTTGCCCGGCCAACCTGCCCAAGGTGAAAGCCGACCTGCCGCGCGTGGAACAGGTGCTGGTAAACCTGATCCACAACGCTGTCAAGTTCACCCGTCCGGGCGGGAAAGTGGCCCTTTTGGCGGAGGCAGGCGAAGGCGTGGTCCGATTCGCGGTGCAGGATAGCGGCATGGGCATCCCGGCCGACGATCTTCCGCGCATCTTCGAGCGTTTCTACAAAGCCGACCGCGCCCGTTCCGGCGGCGGGACCGGGCTGGGGCTGTCCATCTCGCGCCACCTGGTCGAGGCGCACGGCGGGCGCATCTGGGCCGAAAGCCGCGAGGGGGAAGGCAGCATGTTCTTCTTCACCTTAAACACGTGACGGCCACCTAGCCGGTGACCGTCACGTTAGAAATCAACAACCTAATCCTGCTTCAAATAAGCGTCGATGGCGCGCGCGGCCCTGCGGCCGGCGGCCATGGCCGTGCCTACGATGCTCGGGCCGGTGACGCAGTCGCCGCCCGCGAAGACGCCCGCGCGCGTGGTGGCGCCGGTAGCCTCGTCCACGATCTTGACCAGGCCCCAGTCGCGGGTTTCCAGGTCGGGCGTGGTCTTGCCGATGACCGGGTCGGGCCAGTAGCCCAGCGCCAGGATGGCCGTGTCGGCGGCTACGGTGAAGTTGGAGCCTTCCACGGGAACCGGGCGGCGGCGGCCGGAAGCGTCCGGTTCGCCCAGCGCCATTTCGAGGCACTCGACGGCCGCCAGGCGGCCGTCTTCCCCGGCGATGAATTTGACCGGCTGGGTCAGGAAGCGGTACTTTGCGCCCTCTTCTTGCGCCATCTGGCGGTCTTTCTTGCCGCCCGGCATCTCGTTCTCGGTGCGGCGGTACAGGCAGGTGACTTCGTCCGCGCCCAGGCGCAGCGCGGTGCGCAGGCAGTCGGAGGCCGTGTCGCCGCCGCCGATGACCACCACGCGCTTGCCAACCTGCGGCGGTTGGCGTTTGTCGGCGGGCAGGTAGTTGGAATCCACGTTGCCGCGCATCAGGAAGTCGGTGGCTTCATACACGCCGGGCAGGTCGGTGCCGGGGGTCTTTTCCATCTTGGCGTCTATGCCTGCGCCCACGCCCAGGAAGACCGCGTCGAAGCCCTCGGCAAACAACTGGTCAACGGTCTTGTCCTGGCCGATGTAGGTCTCGTTGACGAACGAGACCCCGGCCTGCTCCAGGTCTCCCCATTTGTCCCAGACGACGCTCTTGGGTAACTTGAAATTGGGGATGCCGTACAGCAGCAAGCCGCCCGGGGCGGGTTTGGAATCGAAGATCGTGACCTTATGTCCCTGCTTGACTAGTTCCTCGGCTACAGCCATGCCGGCCGGCCCAGCCCCTACGATGGCCGCTTTTTTCCCGCTCGGTTTGCCGACCGGGATGCGGTAAGGTTGGCGCGCGCGCTCGTAGTCCAGCACGAAGGCTTCCAGTGCGCCGGTCAGCACGGGTTCGCCGCGCTTGTTGCGCGGGCAGGCGCCCTGGCAGAGTTGCTCGTGCGGGCACACTCGCCCGCAGATTTCGGGCAGGGTGCTGGTCTGGTGATAGATCTGGGCGGCTTCCACGAATTTTCCCTGTTCGATCAGCCACATGGCAGCGGGGATGTCATTGTTGGCCGGGCAGGCCTTGGTGCACGGCGCGGGATCGGGGCAGTGCAGGCAGCGTTGCGCCTCCCGCATGGCGCGCTCGGCGTCGAAAGGCATGACCACATCGTCGAAGTCGCAGATGCGCACTTCAGGCGGACGCAGATCCAGGTCCTGGAAGGGGATGCTCATGCGCTCCTTGCGATCAACCTGGAGCGGTTTCTCTGGGACAGTTGTCATAACAGCCTCCTAGATGGCGATTGTGAAAGACATAACAAACTTTCCTTGATGATACTGAAAGTCAAAGCCCCTTTACAGGCACTAATGTCACCAAAGCGGGCGACAATCGTCACCTTATCGAAAGGCCTGTTTTTACCCCATTCTCCCCGTGAGGTAGGCCTCGGTTAGATCATGTTTGGGGCGTGTGAACAAATCCTTCGTCGGCGAAAACTCCACCAGTTCGCCCTGCCAGAACAGCCCGGTCCTGTCGGAAATGCGCGCCGCCTGCTGCACATTATGGGTGACGATCACGAGCGTGTAATCCCTTTTCAGGTCGGCGATCAACTCCTCCACCTGTAAAGCAGCGACCGGGTCGAGCGCGGAGGTAGATTCGTCCATCAAGAGCACTTCCGGTTGCACAGCCAGGGCGCGCGCGATGCACAGGCGTTGCTGCTGGCCGAGCGAAAGCCCCAGCGCGTTTTTGCGCAGCATGTCCTTCACCTCGTCCCATAGCGCGGCCTGGCGCAGGCTGCGCTCCACCAGGTCAGCCAGTTCGGCTTTGCCCCCGGCCGTCCCCAGCGCGCGCGGCCCAAAGGCTACGTTATCGAAGACCGCCTGCGGGAACGGGTTCGGTCGTTGGAACACCATGCCCACCCGCTGCCGCAGGGTCGCCACATCCATGCTGGGGGCGTAAATGTCCTCGCCGTCCAGCAGGACCGTCCCTTCCACACGCACCCCGTCGAGCGCGTCGTTCATGCGGTTCAAGCAGCGCAGGAAGGTGGACTTGCCGCAGCCGGACGGCCCGACCAGCGCCGTCACCTGCCGGGGCTGGATGTCCAGGCTGACGCCTGCCAGCGCTTTCCTGGCGCCGTAATAGCAATCGAGATGTTGGACGCTGAAGACGGGACCGGCCATGCCTCGATTGTATCATCCGTAATGCCTCAAAAAGGAAAGTTACCTAACATTACAGCGCAAAGTCCTGGCGATTGCCCAGGAAAGTTGGCGCAAACAACCGTGAATCCACCAATCTTCACGAAAAAATTAGCGGGGATTGGCGCAAATTAGCGGATTCCGTCCCAGCACTTTGGCGCGCTAACAAATTTTGCATGGCTGCCGTAACGACAACTTATTGGGATAATCCCAGCCTCTGCGCCGCCTGCTTGCACAGGCTGGCGCCGTAGCGATGGTACCATTCCTCCAGCATCGGGCTGGCGGCTGCACCG
>JBMOMO010000030.1:13831-30616 GCA_049324135.1 Chloroflexota bacterium | reverse complement strand
TAGGGCGCATAGGTTGGTATACTCGATATGTTTGGCCATCTCGTTTTGATGAATTCATCTATTTTTCTGAGCATCACACAAAAGTCCTCCTTTATAGCAATGTTTGTCAAAGAGACTGATGAAGTTCCAGAAGACAAAATTAATCGCAAATCTACGCTGTGACAGGGTTTGCCCCGTTCGTAAATACATCAAAAATTGCAACCAGGAAAAATAGGTGCCAACCAAGTAACCGGGTGTATAGGTTACGCTGTTGACAGTAAAAGAATTCTGTTCAAGTAAATGGCGAATATCATTTTCCTGAAGGAAGTCTTTGCGACTGGTGCCAAAGGAATTTTGCAAGATCTCGCAGTAATGTTCATAGGATTTAGGCATCCGCTGCGAATATTTACTTTCCAGTCGACGAAAAAACCATGAACGTTTTTCAAATGCTTCACGGAGTACAGGGTGTCCAGTCCCATTGGAGATAACCAATTTCCCTTCTGGTTTTAACACTCGATATATTTCTTTAAGAAAAAAATTGGCGTCTGGCACCATTGGCAAGATTTCACTGGCTAGAACGCGATCGAACGTATTATCATCAAAAGGCAGTTGTTCTCCGCTAACTACAATAAATTTAAGATTGTTTTTTAGACTGGAAGGAATATCGATTTGTTCAATATATGGATTTATATCGATTCCATAAGTCATTTTTGCTAGTTTGGCTAACTCGACGGTAAAATAACCCACACCACAACCAAAGTCCAATACGACATCGCCGGGTTGTATATCCAATGCCCGGATAATGTCTCTTGCTTGAAGACGTTTCATTAAATTGGGGTGCCCAAATAATTTCCCGTAAAGATCATGGGGAAAATCGCCATTCGGTATGAAACCAAAATTGTGATAATGTGTGTTTCTGTCTATTTTCATGATAAAGAATGGGCCTTCCGAGAAAAAAACTTCTTATCGCGTATCGGACGAGGAAATGGTTGTATTCCAGGTTTTGTATTCTATCTTTGTTATTGAATTGATATCGTTTTTACGGGCGTTCGCAAATTGACCACACCGAAATCTACCATGTCTACGTCATACTCTTTCAATACAGTGAATTCACACAAATCCATTGCGGCATCATAAATTTCATACTGGTTATAATGTTTCGTTAACTCCCAACCGTCCTTTAGATAGGCATTTATACGGTAAATCCCTGCACCGAGCACATTGTCATTGAATAAAAATGCCGTACTATATTCCCCATTGGCTTCAACGATATCTTCCCCAACGAGTCCAATGGGCTGCCAGAAGACATATACGCCATCAGAGCGATAGATCAAGAGATGCACGTCCAGTTTTGGTATGCGGCGATTGGCGCGAAACTGAATATGAATTTCAAACGGCTGCCGTTCCTTTACAGCGGACACTTTTTTCCCGTTCACAACCAAATAAGCGTCAATGACTTCTGCGTCTTTTATTGCCTTTTGCTGGTATGAACTTACCACCCGTTGAACACGATCTTGAGTGGGTTTTATGGCCTCGAAACGAAAGGTATATCTTCTCCATCCGTCGGCTATTTTTTCTGTTCTAACCTCTTCAGCCTCTTGCCATTTTTCTGTTTGGAAATCGAAGAAATCTAAGGCTAAATTCTCCACACTTGTGGCTGAGCTGGCCTCAAAGCACACTTCTAGTTTGGAAGGGCATGGCAGTTGCAGGCCGGGGTCTTGATAAACCAAAACCCCGCCTCTCATTTTCCCAGTCTGGTAAGAGAGGGTCCTGGCGGAAAACCCATTCCGGGTGTAGATTCTCCCCCACTCAGAATCCAGGATATCCAACCGGGCCAGCGTTGAATGGCTGATATCCGTCAGTTCCAATGGGACATCTGTTGGTTTGGAATTGGCCAAACTGATGCTGATTTGCCTGATGAAATGAATATCTTTAAAGTGTTTACTGGCATCCCGGGAGACAATACGCATGATATGACTATTGGTTTGTAGCAAGCCAAGCATAATGCCCTTGACAGCAAGACTTTGATATTTTTTCTTGTTTTTTTCTTTGTTCTGGATCGTTTGGTTGAATTGATAATCTTCTTCATATTGTGTGCAGATATATTCAGATTCCCCTTGCATACGAATGTTACCGTTTTCAAGCCATATCGCTGCATTGCACAATTTTCTCACTTCACTAACTGAATGACTGACAAAGATAAGCGCCTTGCCGCGTTCTACCAAATCCATCATACGTTGATATGCTTTGCCTAAGAAATATCCATCTCCTACAGACAATACTTCATCCACCACCAGGATCTCGGGCTCCATAGCCGTAGCGATTCCGAAAGACAGGCGCGCGTTCATACCCGAACTGTAGGTTTTTATCGGCGAGTAGATAAAATTACCAAGTTCGGCAAACTCGATGACATCCTCCACCAATTCACTGATGCGCGCTTTAGGAACGCCATTTAGAAGGAGGTTGAATTTGATATTTTCCAATCCGCTTTCTTCCGGGTTCAAATTGCTCGCCATACTTAGCAGCGCTGATACCTTTCCATTCACTTGAAGAGTCCCAGCCGTAGGCTGTAAATTGCCGGTGAGGATTCTAAGCAGGGTGCTTTTTCCGGCCCCATTGGGTCCTATAATGCCAACGCGCTGTTTTTCATAGACGTCAAACGATACCTCCCGCAGTGCCCAAAACACATCGTGGCGTGTTCTACGGGAGATCATCTCCCATAGATAATCTTGCGGTTTCTGGTAAATGTCATAGGATTTCGAAAGGTTTTCGACGTGTATAACTGGTTCGCGACTCATTATCGGCTATTTATCCTTCCACGGTTGTGCGGCCTAGCCGCGCTTATGCAATGCTCATAGCACATTTGCAAACCAGTCCTTCAAACGACGAAAAACACGGTAGCCAAAAACAAACGTGAACAAACTGAGGCAAAAGAATACTCCCCAGGCCCAAGGATGTTCAAAGCGACCAAAGAAAAGCACGTCTTGAAAACACCATACCATGTAACTAAATGGGTTAATGTAAAACAAGGGACGAAGAATATCTGGCACTACGCTCGGCAGGAAAAAAGTGGGCATCAAATAAACTCCCACTGTCGTAAACACCTGCACAAAATCCTTAATGTCGCGAAAGAAAACGCCCACCGCAGACAAAATATAGCCAATACCAATCATGGCGAAAGACTGTAGAACAATCAGTAGCGGTAATAATAAATAGATCCTCGAAGGCAATCCGTGAGTGACAAGAATATAGACCGTCAACAAAACCAGAAAGATAGCCTCAGTCAACAAAGACGCCAATACGCTTTTGACTGGCAAAACTTCAATCGGGAAAATAACTTGCTTGACCAAATTGGCATTGGCTTCCACCACCGAACCGGATTTGCCCATTAAATCTGCCATTGCCAGCCAGGGAATAAGTCCTGAGAGCAAATAAACCGTATAACCCAAAGGCACATCCACCGTATCCCCAACTCGTGCTTTGAACACCACCCCAAAGATAACAATATAAACACCCATAATTATCAAAGGATGCCCAAAAGTCCAAAAAAGGCCCAGGTACTGACCTGCGTAACGGTCTTTAATCTCACGAACTGCCATTTCAAAAGCCAGTTCACGATGGCGGGTTAGCAACTGTATTAATTCCTGAAAAGCGGAAAAGTTAGATTTAGGTTTGACGATAGAATATATGCTCATACTTCACCTTATCGTTTGCTGAAGACAGGAATGGATGCCTTCCTGTCAGCCTCACTTTCAATTTGAACATTCAGTTTTTGAATTCTCACACAGAAACAATGCCTTGTCAAGCCATCCCGTGTTTTTTTTCGAAGTCGCAACCTTCTCACCGTGAAAGCCGGGGATGTCGCGAATTTTTTGGTTCTCTTTTGCAATTTTCACCCAGCTTGTGCAACATCATGCCCAGATGGTATCCGCGTTGGAGAGGCGCGGTCGGCATTGAGGCCCGCAAGGTCCTGGGGTCCTTCCACTCTTCTCCACGAATGTACATCATCGTGCCGTCCATTGAAGCCCCCATCCGCGCATATATTTTGCTCTCCACTCTGCCAGTTATTGCACTTTCCAATGAAATGGTTGGCTTGCTCTTCTTCCCTCGCTTCCAGCCTCTTCAAGGTTTACCCCCAGCGTTATGCCAAACACCACACGCTCTCCGCTGAGACCTCAATTTGCCCCAGTTCTTGCAACACATCTGACACCTCTCCAAACGATAACTTCCCACTGTACTTCACCGCTTGCTTTGCTACCCCTTCGCTCCAATGCTTGTCCCGCAACTTCAACTGCTCATCCGGGTGAAAATGCTCTCCCAACAATCTGGACAGAGGTGATACCCCCGCTTGATTTTCAAATCTCCCGCCCAGGAAGTGGCGAATGTGAAGGGCAACGGAGTCCATGACGTATGCCGGGCAGTTTGGGCAGTGCTGTTTATACAGTTATCTGCCGCGGAAGGGCAGATTCAAGTCACAAGTCCTGCTGGAGACGGTTCTGGCACACTGCGCTCAACCAATCCTCGTACAATACGTCCAAAACGATACTCGATCTTCTCAGGCAATGCTTCTCCAAGTAAATGATGTCTGATCATGAGGTCCGGTTCATTAAATCCCATCAGGGCGCGAATGTAGGTTGTCCCTGAGAAACGCGGATTGATCTCGAATGGGTACAACGTGCCCTCAACAAAGCGACATTGGATATTCAATGGGCCTCGTGAACCTAATGTCGTGGCAATTCTCTCACATGCCTGCCGCACCTCGGGAAATTCCCTGATCTCGCCCTGAGATACACCTGAAGAAATAGCCAGCAGCGGGGACAGCTCTTCTCGCCCGGTACGATTTGGGATTTTTATCCGATTCGAAAGCCCGCTGAGGATGTACCTGCGCAATGCAATCGAACCAACCAACTCACCTTCCAATGTATGCAAGACGCCAACCGTATATTCATCCGCCGGGGTACCTACATATTCTTGCAGCAATGCCCTCATTCCCTGGCGAACCAAGAGGCGACAGGCAAACTGCAACTCCTCCAAGTCCTGGACGAGGTAAGTGTTGTTGGAGCCGCCCCCGCCCACTGCGGGCTTGATGACCGCCGGCAAGGGAAACTCCTTTGGGATATCCTCTTCCAATGCCACTAACAGCGTATGAGGCATGGCAAATCCATGTTCGGACAGGAAAGTCATGGTCTGCCATTTATCCATGCCCATTTCAATGATATTGGCAGTGTTGATTGGCAACAGGACGCCCGCCGCGACAATCTGCTCGCGATTCCTGGAGAAGGCCTTTAGTTCCGGCTCCGAGCCATGGAACAAAACCTTGACGTTCTTCTGCCTGCAAATGTCCAGTAATGTTGGTAGGTAGTCGGGACGTGTGGATGAATGCACTATGAAGGCTTCATCTGCATCGAACAGCCCCAGACTTATATCGCTCATATCGACGCCGATAATGTGATATCGACCTGCTAGGCGTAACGCCTTCACAATTTCATGCCCGTGCCCGCCGCCGCCAACCCCTGTTACCAAAACCGTTGTTCTCTCCATCATGTGCCTACTTTTGTGCATGAAAAGCAAGATACTTGAAATAAGCGCGCGTGGCTGGTAGCGCCTCTCGCAGGAAGGTCTCGATCACCTGTGCATCTTCGGGCGACTGCTGGTGCAACACCTTGCCCTGCCCCAAGAACCACTCATAGCGAACCGATGCAGATCGAAACCCGATCGCCTTCAAGTTCGAGACCAATAGGTCCGGATCCAACCCACCGCGCTCACCCTTCTGGTATTCTGCATATTGAATGGTTTCTGCTTCAAGTTCCGTATCCTCGAACTCTTCCAGCATGTCGGCCACGGAACGCACCTCGCGGGCCACGAAACCATCCAGGTCCGAACGACCCTTGAGTCTATACATCAACTGCCAGTAATGCAGGTTGGGGTCCTGGTCGGAATAGAAATAACCGCCCGGGCGTAGGCAGCGATAGGCCTCCCGCAGAGTAGGAGCCAGATCGTACAGGTGGTGCAGGAAACCATATCCGGTACACACATCGAAACTGTTGTCATCCAGGAGAGAAAGATCCTCCGTCTGGGCCAGGAATACTTCGACTTTCCCACTGGAAGTATCCACCCGGTCGAGCATGGCCTGGGTGATATCCACGCCAACCACCCGGTCGAAATGTTTCCTGGCAATATTGATGATAAAACCTGTACCGCAGCCCAGGTCGAGCAGGCTGTTCCCCCCCGTACGGACTGCCAGATCTGAAATAATCGCTTCCACCCGAGCCAGGTTTTCCGGCAAATAGTGCGGCTGCTTTTGATCATATGTGGCGGCCAGTTCGGCGTGGTAATCGATATTGGCTTGAATGATCTTCTGTTGGAGGCGGTTTTTCTTGTCCATCATCTGCTACTTTCTACCAGCTTTTCGCGGGTCAGGATCTCGATGAGCGCGGCGGGATAACCCTTCGCGGCAAGGATTTTGACCAATGAGGCGATATCATATGCGGCGCGACGGAATCCAACCTTTCGGCTGCGGGTATCATACACGGCATAGCAGGCGCCAGGCCTGTAATCGCGCGGCTGCCCGCAAGAGCCCGGGTTGAGCAGCAGGATACTGCCAGCCTGCTTCTCGAAGGGGATGTGCGTGTGTCCCATGATGACAACATCTGCATCCAGCCTGTCGAAGCGTTCCGAACCATCCGAGTCCGGATAGATATATTCATCATATTTCCAGGGACTCCCATGACACAGGATGGCCCGCACGCCATTCAGGGTCATCTCCCGTTTTTCGGGCAATCCCCGGAGCCAGGCCAGGTTATCCTCCCGGATGGAGGCAGCCACCTCTTCAAGACGATAGGCCTGCCATTTTTCTGCAGAGACCGTTCCCGGTTCCAGCAGGTAACGCTCGTGGTTGCCCCGGATAGCAACGGCGTTCAAGTCCCGCAGGCGATCGATGACTTCATTGACGAACGGATAATAGCCGACAAAATCGCCTGCATAGAGGATCCTGTCCACCCGCTCACCTGCCAGCGCACGCAGCACGGCCTCCAACGCCGGGAGGTTGCCGTGAACATCCGAAAGGAGGGCCAGCCGCATCAAACAGCTCCTTGGCGCGCCAGCAGGCAAGCCCATAGCCCGGCTTCCAATGGCACTTGCGGGTGGTACCCCAATTCCTGTTCCGCTTTTGCAATGGAGAATACCCCGCGATAAGCTTCCTGGGGATCAGGTTTCCCAGCCGGTTTCACCCTGGAACGGGTTGCAGGAACCAGGCCCAACACGATTTCGGCCAGTTCCTTCATGTTGACCGAACGGCCACTGGCGATGTTGAAAACACCCGATACCTTCTCCTGGTATGCCAGCCACATGGCCCGGACAACATCATCGATATAGGTAAAATCCTGCATCCGGGCGCCGCTGCCGTAGAACAACACATCCCGTGAAGCCAGCGCAGCATCCAGGAAGAGGTTGATCACCGTACGCGCCTGCTGGCCGGGGCCATAAGGTGCGGATATGCGCAGGGAGGTGGTGATGAAACCTTTCTGTGTGCCTTCGAGGGCACACAGCAGTTCACACACATATTTTCCAAGCGAATAGTAGTTATCGGGACAAGCCAAAATTTCTTCCACCATCGGTGGGATTGCTTGCATTCCATAAACGGAACTACCAGAAATGTTTATGAACGTTGTTCTTTCCCTATTTGCCAGTGCCAGAATGTTCTGAACCATCAAAATGTTCGCAAGAAAGGATTCCCTCGCAGAAGCGCCTTCGAAAGAACCCGGAACGACCGCCGCCAGGTGGAAAATGGCATCGAAGGGCGGTTTATCCTTTTTCCAATCATCCAAATCGGTTCCAATTGTCAGATCGATGCTGTCGATGCGCACATCCCCGACCCGGCCTCCGCGTTTGGAAATACCCCAGATCCGTATCTCCGGCTGTTTCTGGAGGAAGTGGATCAGATGTTTCCCGATGAAGCCGGTCGCGCCGGTAACCAGGACATTCAGTTCGGTTATGTTCTTCATCCCAGGTAACTCCGCAGCCACCACTCGAAACTGAGCAGCGACCAGATCAGCAGGCGGCGGTTGTGACGCGCCTGGAGATGATCTTCCACCAGTTGAGTAACTGCCTGCCGGTCAAAATACTCGTATATTCGGGCGTCAGCGTCCAAGATCTCCCGCCGGACGTACTCCATGCTTTCGCCTTTGAACCAACTGGCGTCGGGCGCAGAAAAGCCCTGTTTTTCCGCCTCTGCAATTTCAGCAGGGATATAACGCGCCATCACCTGCCGCAAGATGAGTTTACCATCCCGGGTTTTGTTGAAGAAGACATCCGTTTTTTTCCCGGGTTCATTTTCATTCAGGTGCATGACTTCACCCAGGTTGTCAAGTTTTAAATGTACTGGCAAGCGCATGGCAAAATCTACCAGATCGTTATCCAGGAAAGGTACACGCGTCTCGAGGCCATGCGCCATGCTCAACTTATCTTCTACCAATAGCAAACCCTGCAAAAATGTTTTTGCTTCAAAATACAGGGAATGATTGATATAGTCCTCAGGACGGGTCAACTCTTCTGCCCGGTATGTGAATACATCACGGAAGATATCCTTTGTCCAGACATTTGATACATCCTTCCATATCGGCTGGAATACCTTTTGAATGACGGCGTTGGGAATCAAACGCTGCCAATAGAGATAGTATCGATTAATGTAGTCCTCAAAACTACTGGCGCCCACCGCACGATAATAACGCCAGGGGTAGCCGCCAAACAGTTCATCGCCACCTGCCCCAGATAACACTACCTTGACAAACTTACTGGTCAATTGCGCAATGTAGAAATTCGGATAACTTTGGCCTACGCGTGGCTCTTCGATATGCCAGGCCAGGCGCGGCATAATACGCTCCATATCGCCGGCCTTCAAGACCATCTCATAATGCTCTGTCTTGAATAGATAGGACATGCGTTCCGCTTTGAAACGCTCATCGAAGCCAAGTTCAATCCCAGAGGCGGAGCTCAAATCGAAACCACAAGTGAATGTTTTTATATAAGGCAACTGCATGGCAGCAATGGCTGTCAGGGTTCCAGAATCCATGCCTCCACTGAGGTAGGAACCGACATCAACGTCGCTCACTAATTGACGTTCGACTGCTTGCCTGAGGAGGCGATCCAATTCCTCCAGGTATTCCCGATCATCGCGTGCGGTATCTGGCTCGGAAAAATGATAATCCCAGTAGCGCACCGGAGCCATATTCGCGGGCTTGCCTGCATCGACCCTTAAATATGTACCAGATGGAAGAAGTCGCACGCCAGAAAGGAATGTGCGATCTGTGAACAGGTTCTGGAAAGTAAAGTATTCCAGGAGCGCTTCCTTATCCAGTGCGGGTTGATAAGCTGGATGCGCCAGGATCGCTTTTGTCTCTGAGCCAAACAAGAACGTTTGCCCACACACAGCATAATACAAAGGTTTGATCCCATATCGATCGCGCGCCAGGAAGAGTTGCTGGCGGCGACGGTCCCAGATGGCAAATGCAAACATGCCATTCAATCTATCTAATGCCATTTCCCCCCACCCTGCATAAGCATACAAAAGAACTTCACTATCTGCCCGGGAACGGAAGCGATACCCCAACTCTTCCAGTTCACTGCGCAATTCCCTGAAGTTGTAGATTTCGCCGTTATAGATCAGGACATATTGGCCATCTTCCGAGAACATCGGCTGCTTGCCTGCTGGAGACAAGTCAATGATGGCCAGACGACGATGACCCAAACCAATCTGCCCATCCAGATAAACGCCATCACCGTCTGGACCTCGATGCGCAATGGCTGCGGCCATCTTCTGGAGGTTTTGCCCTGCTACCGGTTCACCATTAAAATTGAATACACCGATTATTCCGCACATTCAGGCACCTACAAATCTCGTTCCGCTGCTGAAAGGGCTTGAACAATGTATTCCTGTTCCTCTTGCGTCATTTGGGCAAATAAAGGTAGCGCCAGGGTCAGTTGGTCTGCAAGATAAGCATTGGGATAATCTTCGGGCTGCAGGCCATATTTTTCCCGGTAATAACCAAGCATATGGACTGCATGTGTACCGGGTCGGGTGGCAATCCCAGCCGCCTCCAGTTTATCCATCAAGGCATTACGGCGTGCATTCAAATCCAGAATATTGTTAAGGCTGGGCTCCTCCGGCTGGAACAGGCACACATAAGATTGATAGCCATGCTCGCAATCATCCGGCGTGATAGGTGTGCGCAGCCAGACCAGATCCTTGAGCGCCTGGTCGTACCGGCGCGCCTTTTGGGCACGTTGCTCCAGAATCCACTCCAGCCGCCCCATTTGAACAACACCTACCGCCCCCTGCAAATCGGTCATACGATAGTTGTAGCCAACCATATTGAAATCGGACAACCGGTAGCTGCGTGAACCCGCGTGCCGCACCAGGTCGCTTACCGAGGCGCCATGATCCCGCAAGGAACGGACCCGTTCGGCTATGACCACCTCTTTTGTAATGACCATACCACCCTCCCCAGTCGTAATTGCTTTGCGGGGATGGAAGCTAAAACAGGCAATATCTGCCAGGGCGCCGGCATGTTTACCCTGATACCAGGCGCCAGTCGCACAGGCATCATCTTCGACAACTTTCAGTCCATGTTTCCTGGCAATTTCCATGATTGCTTGCATCGGTGCACTAATGCCAAATAAAGAAACCGGCATGATGACTTTGGTACGAGTCGTTATGGCTGCCTCGATCTGGGAAACATCGATATTAAAAGTATCCAACTCGATGTCCACGAAAACCGGGCGCGCGCCCTGCATTTCGATCGCATTGGTTGTAGCAACCCAGGTAAAGGTTGGCACAATTACTTCATCGCCGGGCTTAATTCCAAGAGTTACCAGTGCCAGGTGAAGCGCAGTCGTACAATTGGACACTGCCATTGCATAAGGAGAGCCTGTGTAAGAAGCAAAACGTTTTTCAAATTCAGCCACCTTGGGACCTTGCACAACCCAACCCGTTTCCAAAGGTTCAATGATGGACTGTTTTTCTTCTTCACCAAAATAAGGTTTTGAGATTGGTATTTTCATACTTAAAATCCACTTCTGCGCCACTTAACAACGCGCCGCAACCCATCTACCAAAGGAATCCTGGCTTTGAATCCAAGCATCTGTTCAGCCTTTTCTGTGCTGCCGATCCTGTGGGTCACAAAACTCTGGGCTTGCGGCAAATATTCAGGGACAAGGGATGAACCAGTCAATTCCAACAACAAATCCACCAGTTCATTGATCGTTGTGCCAACGCCGCTGCCAATATTGAAGAACTCATCCGCACAATCTGCCTTCATGCCCAAAATATTGGCTTCCGCAACATCTTCGACATAGATGAAATCGTACATCTGCGACCCATCCCCATAAATCAATGGCGGTTGGCCCACAAAGATACGGTCCAAAGCCTTCATAATCACACTAACATATGTACCTTCATAATCCATACGAGGGCCATAAATGTTCATATAGCGATAGCCAACGTAAGGCAATTTGTGTTGCTCATAGATGGCCCGAAACATTTGTTCATTCGCAATTTTTGTCGCGCCATAGGTCGTCCGGTTGTTGAAGAGGTGATCTTCTGTCATGGGCGTGAACAACGCATTCCCATACACCGAAGCCGAGGAAGAATAAACAATACGCTGAACGCCCAGGTCTTTACAGGCTTCGACGACATTCCAGGTGCCCAAGACGTTCGTCTCCCAGGCGCTGCGTGGATCACTAACACATTCTCCCAGCCACAACGATGCCAGCAAGAAAACGCCATCTGCTCCATCCAACACACGTCGCAAGGAATCCATATCTGTCATCGAAGCATTCACAACCTGAACGCGAGGGTCCTTAATCGCTTGCGTCAGATTTTCAAGGCGGCCGCGCACGAAATTGTCATACACCACGATTTCCGAAACCGGCTCTCGCACCAACTGATCCACGATATAGGAACCAACCAGGCCAGCCCCACCAATGAGAACAATCCGTCTTTGATTTAAATCCATCTTTTGCCTTTCCCGGTTATCCTAACCAGCAAGTACGGTTTCCAGGGTTTTATAAACTGTTTCAACCTGTCCCTGTTCCATCTCCGGATACAACGGCAGCGCCAGCAATTCCCGGCTGGCGCGCTCGGCCACCGGGAACATCCCGGCCCCGTAGCCCAGGGCGCGGCAGGGCTCGGCCAGGTGCAGGGGTTGGGGGTAGTAGACCTCGCTGGCGACGCCGGCCTGCTTCAGCCGCCGCTGCACCTCATCGCGTTTCTCGAAGGCGACCATGTAGAGGTGGTAGACGTGGGTGCGGCCCGGGGCTTCCAGCGGCGGAACCAGCCCGAGCTCCGGCAAGAGGCGGGAATAGGCCTGGGCGTGGGCGTAGCGGCGCGCGTTCCACTCGTCTACATGGGGCAATTTCACGCGCAAGATGGCCGCCTGCAACTCGTCCAGGCGCGAATTGTAGCCCAACATTTCGGGGAAGTATTTCTTCTTCCAGCCGTGCATGCGCAACATGCGCGCCCGTTCGGCCAGGCGGTCGTCATTGGTGGTCAACATGCCGCCGTCGCCGTAGCCGCCCAGGTTCTTGCTGGGGAAGAAACTCAGGCAGCCCAGGTCGCCCAACGAAGCGGTCTTGCGCCCCTTGTACTCAGCCCCAAAGGCCTGGGCGTTATCTTCGATCACGGCCAGATGGTGCTTTTGCGCCACGGACAGGACCTCGTCCATGTCGGCCGGCTGGCCGTAGAGGTGGACGGGCAGGATGGCTTTGGAGCGGGACGTAATCGCCGCCTCGACCTGCTCGACGTCCATCAACCAGGTGCGCGGCTGGACGTCCACGAAGGCGGGTCGCGCCCCGACCGAGAGGACTGCTCCCGCTGTGGCAAAGAAACTATACGCCGGGAGGATGACCTCGTCCCCCTGCCCGACCCCCAGCGCGCGCAGGGCGATGATGAGCGCGTCCGTGCCGGAGGCCAGCCCGACGGCGTGTTTCACGCCCAGGTAAGCCGCCACTTCCCCTTCGAACGCGGCCACGTTGGGGCCGAGGATGAAGCGCCCCGATTCCAGCGCCGCGAGCACGGCTTCGTCCATCTCGGCCTTGATGGAATGATATTGGGCCTGTAAATCCACCAGGGGAATGCTCATTCGACCTCTTTCTTCTGCTTACCAGTCTTGTCACGACTCAACCATTCATCGCGGGAAACGCCCGCCTGGCGCAAGAGACGCTGTAACAAACCAACGCCGATATCGCCTTCATGCGGATTTGGAATAATGACGGTGACATTGTCGCGCCGCATTTGGGGATGGCGTCCACCAGCGTATGGACCTTCGAAGCCAAGATCCCGCAGCCGCCGCACCAGTTCTTGCCAGGAGATTGGCGTCAATTTAGACATTGGAATGGCTTCAAACCAATTGCGGCATTTTATTCAAGTCAATGCCTGCCAGGAGGGGAATTGGCAAGCCAAGTCTCAATCGCAAAGCCAGCCAATCGCTCAAGGCTTCGCGCAGTTCACGGCGGCAGCCTTCCAGCGTAGCATGACGCGCCCACACGCCCTGCAGGCCGGGAATTTCACCCCAATAGGTACCTTCATCCTCGATAATTTCGTACCTGGCCTGTTCCATTGCCTTGTCGATATATTCAGCAAGCATCATACCTCCAACATATTCGAGAGTCTCTGCAAAAACCTTGAATTCTCACCACTGAGACACACAGCCTGTCCCCTGGTCTGTCCGTCCAGGACAGGCTAGCCGACACGCCAGGGAGTCACAGATATCTTTATCTCAGTGTCTCCGCGTCTCTGTGGTAGAGTCATCTACGCAGTCATCCGGTCGAGAACCAATTCACCAGCCGCCAACTATTGTGCATATGCCAAAGCCGCCTGGATGTCTTCCGATTCCAAAACGGGATAATCATCCAGAATCTCCTGCCCGGTGGCCCCTTTTGCCAGGAGTTCCAAGATCATTTCGACAGAGATGCGCAACCCGCGAATCACCGGTTTGCCGCGCAATACTTGTTGATCGAAGGTTATCCATTTCAATACGTTTTCCATATCCAACTTCTCTTTCAATCGTTTTTCTTGAGGGCAAGATTATACTATGCCCTTTTCATCCAATTGAAATACAACCTGGCCGTCTTTCCGGTATTCCCGGCCGCATTCGGCGCAGCGCGCCTGCTCCACATTCCCGGCCCGCTCGAAGGCCAGGCGCAGGCCGCACTGGCACATCCAGCCCTGGACGCGCCCCGGGTTGCCGTACACCAACGCGTAATCGGGGATGTCGCGCGTGACGACCGCGCCCGCGCCGATGAAACAATACCGTCCCAGCGTCACGCCGCATACGATGGTAGCGTTCGCGCCGATGGTCGCGCCGCGCTTGACCAGCGTCCGCTTGTACTCGTCCTTGCGGTCGACATGGCTGCGCGGGTTGACCACGTTGGTAAAGACCATGGAAGGCCCCAGGAAAGCGTCGTCTTCGACCGTGACGCCGGTATAGATCGAGACATTATTCTGTACCTTGACGTTGCTGCCAAGCGTCACCTGGCTGGCGATGAACACGTTCTGCCCGATGTTGCATCGTTCGCCGATGCGGGTCCCTCCCATGATATGACAGAAATGCCAGACCTTGCTGCCCGGGCCGACCTGGGCGCCATCATCTACATAACTTGATTCGTGAACGAAATAGTCGGTCATACAAGATCAATCCTTCTGAGGATGTTCACGCAACCGATCTCACAGGCTACCTTCCTTGCCCATCACTTTCCTGCGAAATCGTGTTGCGAATAAATCTCAGATTCTATTTCCGCAATCTCTTTGAGCGTTCGAAGATCTACGCGGTTCATGATAGCGAATCGAGCAGTTTTCGAATCTGCCCCTGTTTATATTCCAAATGGTCCAAACGCTGATAATCTCGCCATGATGCCGCTTCTTCGAGCGTACCTTCTCGATAACGTTTTTCGAATTCTTCGGTATTGGCGACGTTGTAACGAGTAATGATCTCGAAAATTTCTGTCTGGATCAGGCGCAATTGGCGCTCCAAATAACTGTACAGGCTTTTGCGAATCAAGTCATCTTCAGAGATATGGAGTTCTTCCGTGACCTGATCGAGAATTGCACTGGTGGCTACCATAGCGCTCCTTTCGTTCGTATAGAATTGCACTTGAGAATCTATCCTGGACATTCGCCAGGACATCCACAACCGCGAAGATTGTAGCGCAAAATTTATTTCGCTTTTGGTTGCGGAATGAATTCCGCGCTACGATTTCATGAATGCATTGTATCGCCAATCTGCTTACGCCGCTTGCGCCATGAAATGGTAAGAACATGGTACGAAGTGGTACGGTCGGCTTTGACTGACATTTTAGCGCAAAATCATACGAATCTGTGTTTATCCTGTTTATCTGTGGTCTGTGGTCAGGAACGGGTGCGCCAATTCGTCCATCGGCGATAAAGGCGCGGTGCGGATGCGATAGGTCAATTCGATGGAGGGCCGCGCCACTTCCAGCCCGAAGCCGCGCCCGGCCAACACTTCCTGGTACGTGACCGTATGCAGGTCGGTAAAGCCTTCAGAAAACTCGATCTCCTGCCCGTCCACCGTGATCGAACGGTAGGTGGTCTTGCCGCCCGGCTGGATGGGATAGGGCAGGTCAGATGAATCTACCGAAAGGAACCAGCGCACGCGCGCATGCTCCAACTCGATGAAACCGGACATGCGCTTGTCGTCAGCGTGGTAGACCCTGATGTCGCCGGCCGCGCCAAACAGCCAGAGGAGCATATCGAAGAAATGCACGCCGATGTTGGTCGCCACGCCGCCGGATTTCTCCGCCTGCCCCTTCCAGGAAACGTGGTACCAGTTGCCGCGGCTGGTGATGTAAGAAAGCACCACATCCCGCTGTCCCCGGCCCGGGTTCTCCGTGAGTTTGGCTTTCAACGCCAGAAGCGCGGGATGGACGCGCAACTGCAAGACCGAGTTGATCTTGCGCCCGGTCTCGGCTTCCAATTCCGCCAGCGCGTCCAGGTTCCAGGGGTTGATGACCAGCGGCTTTTCGCAGATCACGTCCGCGCCCACGCGCAGCGCCAGGCGGCAGTGGGCGTCGTGCAGGTAATTCGGGGAGCAGATACTGACATAATGGACGCGGTTCTCTTGCGGCCCGCGCCGCAGTTTCTCCAGGTGGCGGTCGAAGCGTTCCACCTCAGTAAAGAAGCGCACGTCGAAGCCGAACTGGTCCAGGACGCCGACCGAATCCTTCGGGTCTACCGCCGCTACCAGGCGGTTGCCGGTATCGCGGATGGCGCGAAAATGACGGGGAGCGATGTAACCGCCCGCCCCGATGACAGCAAAGTTATAAGTCATGAGCGTCCTCTTCGTTCGATTTCATATTCCTGTCCTGCCTGCCGCAGGAGGATCGCGCCCGGGGCCGGCGCCAACGACAGCCCGGCCTCCAGGCAGGTCAAGCGCAGGATGTCCATGATGTCCTCGTCGCCGCCGTCCAGGTAGACACTTTCGATCCCTTCGGCCTGCAATTGCGCCGCCACTCGCCTGGCTTTCTGCCGGAAGGCTTTGTAGACGCCCAACGAATCCTTCGCATACTGCAGGGCGCGCTCGGCAAAGACCGCCATGCCCTCCGGCGTCAGGTCATATTGCAGGCGCGTGCGGCTCAAGTGTGAAACCTTGACCCAGCCGCGGTTGACCAGGCGCTTGATGTACCAGTTCACGCTGCCCACCGCGATCCCCAGGCGGCTGGATAAGTTCGCCTGCGTCGCCAGCGGATCGTGCGCAAGTTCGTCGAGCAGGGCATATTCGTGCGGTTTGATATCTG
>JBMOMO010000030.1:0-13731 GCA_049324135.1 Chloroflexota bacterium | reverse complement strand
GGCATGTTCAAAGCGCACCGTATGCTCCCCATCCGCATACACCTCGCTCGTCCACGTCTGCTGCCAGGCCAGGCTGCCATTGGCGCTGAACGTTTCTACTTCTACGCCGTCCATGTACACCTTGATCAAACCCCGATTCGGGTTCTGGGTGTAGGTCAAAGTCACTTTCGTTCCTGTGAAGGTAATCTCTGCATAGTCACCGACCGTAGAGGTGTAATGCAAGGTACTGTTGTACGGCCCGCTCCCACTATATGCCGTCCATGTCCCGCTGTATACCCAAGCGCTGTCCGTGTCGTCATACGTCCCAGGCCCGACCGGCCCGAACACCTGGATCGCGTCTATGTCAATAAGGCTGCCACCGCCGGCATGTTCAAAGCGCACCGTATGCTCCCCATCCGCATACACCTCGCTCGTCCACGTCTGCTGCCAGGCCAGGCTGCCATTGGCGCTGAACGTTTCTACTTCTACGCCGTCCATGTACACCTTGATCGAACCCCGATTCGGGTTCTGGGTGTAGGTCAGCGTCACCTGCGTCCCCGTGAACGTGATCTCCGCATAGGCCCCGACCGTTGTGGTGTAATGCAAGGTGCTGTTGTACGGCCCGCTCCCATTATATGCCGTCCATGTCCCGCTGTATACCCAAGCGCTGTCCGTGTCGTCATACGTCCCAGGCCCGACCGGCCCGAATACCTGGATCGCGTCTATGTCAATAAGGCTGCCACCGCCGGCATGTTCAAAGCGCACCGTATGCTCCCCATCCGCATACACCTCGCTCGTCCACGTCTGCTGCCAGGCCAGGCTGCCATTGGCGCTGAACGTTTCTACTTCTACGCCGTCCATGTACACCTTGATCGAACCCCGATTCGGGTTCTGGGTGTAGGTCAGCGTCACCTGCGTCCCCGTGAACGTGATCTCCGCATAGGCCCCGACCGTTGTGGTGTAATGCAAGGTGCTGTTGTACGGCCCGCTCCCGCTGTATTCCGACCACGTCCCACTGTACGTCCAGGCAGCGTGCGTGTCGTCATATATCCCAGCGCCCACCGCCGAAATTTTCGCTCTTGCGCTCGGCACATTCGACAACTCACTCAGGAAGTAATCCGCATCCCGCGCGCGCACGGCGAAGTAGTAGGTGACGCCGGGCGTCAAGCCGGTTACGGTCAAGGTCTCGGTCTGACCGGCTGGTTTGGGAGTCATCGAGTTGGAGAAGGGCGAGGCGTTGTTCCACCAGGAACCTTCGCCCGTGATCGGGCTGGTGCTGTAGCGCACCAGGTAACTCGTGACCGCAACGTCATCGGCCGGGGCGGTCCAGGTCAGGTCCACGGTTCCATCTGTGGAGCCAGTGACTGCCGCCAGGTCCGTGATGGTTCCCGGCGCGGCGGACGAATCGCCGCAGGTATAGACGCGCACGTCGTCCAGCCACCAGCCCCAATCGTTGCCGGTCTCGTCCAAACCCATGCGCCAGCGGAAGCGGATGCTCTGTCCGGCCAGGGAATTCAGGTACAGGCGGCTGGAAATATATCCCTGGCTGTCTTTCACAAAGGCACTGCGGCCTCCCAATGGATTGCTCCAGCCTGTCTCGATAGTCCCATTGTAGTCATTGTCGTAGAAGAGGCTGCCGGCATCGTTCCACGTCGCACCATTGTTGAGACTATATTCCAAAACGCCGCCATCGTACGTATAGCCACTGTCATCCTCGAAACCAAAGGCATGGTGAAAATGCAAAAATGAATTGGGCGGCAAGGTCACGCTGGTGTTCATGGCTGCATAGGTATCTGCCACTGCAACAGGCACGTCATCCGCATATAAGGAATAGTCTCCAGAATGGGCAAAATCCGAGACGCGCGACCAACGATTCGTACCGCTCAACGCGCCAAAGGACCAATTGGCTGTGCCATATTCCATATCGTCGTAGAACAAGTTGGATGGCACTTCGTCATTCAAGCATAAGGGCGCATCCGGGGTAGAGAAATTGCTGCCCAAAGGCGCCTGGTTCATTTCTACTGCATCTGTCGCATCGCGCACTTCCTGGCAATCGGCCTCCGTAATACCACCCGGCGTGATTTTGTTGTAACAAGCCTGATACAGGGCATTGTACAAATCTTTGTAATCGGCGCCTGAAGTGAGCAGGTTGGTCTGGGCTTCGTAATAGATGGTGGCGACTTTCGTAAGGCCGAGGCCGGTTACCGTCTCGCCATTGAACGTGCCGCCATCCGTCATCAGGAAGACGGCCTTGTTGTTCACTCCGCTGTTAGTATGGACACCGCCGTTGTCATCCTCAATCAAAGTGTAGTACACGCTGGTCATTTTGTCGGGTTGGAGTTCGTCAGGCGGATTCTCCATATCGCGCGCCGCGCCTGTTGAGGAGTCCTCACCCAGCAGCCACTTTACCTCAGGGGTATCCGTGCCTCTGCCGTTGACCTGGTCCACGAACTCGCCCCACAGGTCGGAGAAGGATTCGTTGATGGCGCCCGACTGGTAGTAATAGAAGAGACCGGATTCATATTGCGTGACGCCATGCGTCATCTCATGCGCAACCACATCGTCCACCACCAGGTTACAGCCATCCCCATACACCATCTGGCTGCCATCCCAAAAAGCGTTACAGTAACCGGAGTCATAATGCACGGTCGAGACCAGGGTCATGCCGGCGTCGTCGATGCTGTCGCGGCCATGATAGGTGGAATAGAAATCGTACGTGTCGCCCGCGTAAATGTGCGCATTTTGCGCATCGGTATCGCCGCCCGAACAGGTCGGGTTGGATTCATTGCACACCAGCGTCCCAGGCAGGGTGGTGCCATTGTTGGCGGTATAGGTCTCGCGGTCCCTGGCAAAATCCACCTGGTTGAAACTCAAAGCGATACTGCCGCGCTGCGCGTCCACCAGGACGAACTCGCGGATGGGCATCAACGCAACCGGTGTAACCTCGGTGCGCCACACCAGGCGCGTCTCGCCCTCGTCTGGACCGATCAATTGCGGATTGTAGACCCATAACTCTGGTTCAGTAGCGGTCAGGTCGGAGACGCCCAACTGGTATTTCTTGGCCGCCGCCTGCAGGGCGTTCTGCCCGGCCTGCGCGGCGCTGACGGCCGGCTGCGTTCCTACCTTGACTTTTGACAAGATCTCTTTGCTGACCGAAACGATATTGTTGTTACCATCTACCTGCAGGATCATCTCCCCGCCCACCACCGGGATGCCCTGGTACTCCTGCTGGAAGCGCACGGTCGTGCGTTCGCCGTCCGCTCTTTGCTTGATGACCGAAAGGTCGGTAGCCTGGTTGCGCAGCCCGAACAGCGAACCGCACACAGACAGGTAGCCGCGCGCGGCCGCTTCGGGCGAAGCGTTGGCCGGCAGCGCCGCCGGCTGGGGGATCGGCCTGCCGGGGGTCGCGCCGACAAAGCGCAGGGTGCCGGTTTCCGCTTCCAGGGTCGTACGCGCTTGCCCGCTGTTCAGGCATTGCGCATATATGTCGTTCTGCCTTTGGGCAGGAGCAGTGTACTGGGCGCCTTCGGCCGAGGCGCGAAAGCCGCTGGCCGACCACAGCAAGGCAAACACAACGCTGAAGGCCAGGATTTTATAAACAAAGTTGGTGTGGGCTAAGGGTTTCATGGCAACGGTCTCCTGAAAACAATCGCTGGATGAAAAGAGCAATGGTAGGGTAAAAACATCTGGAGCATCCGAACCGGAAGCAGCAACGTACTGCCTGCAAATAGAAACATACGATTGGATGGTTCGTGGGGATTTGCCGTAAAAGGCTGCCGCATCCCAATGATGGACAGCCGTCTCGCGAGTTGTCTCGCGCAACGGACGGGCAGCCGTTGGTTCGTATCCCTTTGCTCCTCAATTCCTTTAATGTAATAAAACTGACGCCTGATACTACTATGATAATCTATTTTTTGCCGCGCGCACTTCACATTCTTGTTAACTGGATTAACAATTACGCCAGGTCGTTTATACACGGAATCGCCGCATGAAACATTGCGGTATCCTTACTCACTATACCCCATCCGCGACCAAAATACAATCACGCTATCGGGCTATTCTTTCGAAGCGCCCTGCGCCTTCGGCCACTCCTGCAGCAGGGCGCAGATCTTCTCCCCGGCCTGGCCATCGCCGTACAGCGCCGGGCGCTCGCCGCGCGGGAACCAGGTCGCGTAGGCGGCTTGGATGGCCTCGACCCGCGCGCCCGCCAACCGGTTCCAGCCCGCCTCCACCGTCTCGACCCACTCGGTCTCGTCGCGCAGGGTGATGCAGCGCACGCCCAGCAGGTAGGCCTCCTTCTGCATCCCACCCGAGTCGGTCAGGATGCAGTCCGCGTTTTCTTCCAGGACGAGCATGTCGAAGTAGCCGACCGGTTCCAGCAGGGAAACGTTGGGGGGCGCAGCAAGCCCGTAGTTGGCCAGCAGTTTGCGGGTGCGGGGATGAAGCGGGAGGACGATGCGCGCCGGCAGTCCGCCCAGCGCCGCCAGGATGGCGGCCATGTTGGCCGGGTCATCCGTATTGGCCGCGCGGTGGACGGTGGCGAGCGCGTACTTCCCGGCCTGCAATCCCAAATCGGGCAGGATCGTCGAACGCCCGCGCGCCTGCGCCAGGTTATGCAGCAGGGCGTCGTACATCACGTCGCCGACGTTGTGGACGTTCGCGCGGATGCCCTCGTTTGCCAGGTTTTGGACGGCGACCTCGGTGGGGCAGAACAGGATGTCCGACAGGTGATCGGCGACGACGCGGTTGATCTCCTCCGGCATCGCTCGGTTATAGGACCGCAGGCCGGCTTCCACGTGAGCGAGCGGAATCCCGGCCTTGGCCGCCACCAGCGCCCCCGCCAGGGTGGAGTTGGTGTCGCCGTAGACCAGTACCAGGTCCGGCCTGATCTCGGAAAAGGCGCGCTCCAGGGCGACCATCATCCCGCCGGTCTGTTCGGCGTGCGAGCCGCTGCCCACGCCCAGGTTGTAGCGCGGCGCGATGCCCAGTTGCTCGAAGAAGACCTCCGACATGCCGTAGTCGTAATGCTGGCCGGTGTGGATGAGTTTCTCGTCGAAGGCGGACGCCAACGCGCGCGAGACCGGCGCGGCCTTCACGAACTGCGGGCGCGCGCCGACGATGGAGGCGATGGTCTTAATGGTCATGGATGGCTTCCTTGAAGAGGGTCTCATATTGCGTAGCGATGCGCAGGATGTCGAACTGCGCCGCCTTTCGGAGGCTGGCCGCCTGGAACTGCCGCAGGAGGGATGGGTCGGTCAGCAGTTTCCTGAGCGCCCCGGCAAAACCGGCCTGGTCGCCGGGCGGCGCCAGGAAGCCGTTCTGCCCCTCGTCTACGATGTCGAGGAAGCCGCCGATGTGGCTGGCGACCACCGCCAGTCCGCTGGCAAGCGCCTGCACGCCGACCACCGGCAAGCCCTCCGAAAACGAGGGCATGAAGAGGATGTCGCTCTTTGCAAACCAGGCCAACACTTCTTCGGGCGTCACCCAGCCGGTCAGGGTGAAACGCCCGTCCAGGCCTTCGGCGTGGATGGATTGTTTTACCGTCTCGAACAACTCCCCATCCCCCAACAGGACGCACTGCCAATCCAGGTCTCTCAGGCCGGCCAGCGCGCGCACGATCTGCAGCGGGTCTTTTTGCGGGACGAAGCGCCCGGCGAACACGATGCAAGGCTGGCTGCCAGGCTCCCGCGCGGCCGGCTTGTTATCCAGGACATCCACCCCATTGTAGATGACTTCGATCTCGACCGGATAATGCCGCAGGGCCAACTGCCGGGTGTAATGGCTGACAGCCGCCACCCGGCTGGCCCTGCGCCAGATAGGCGGCGTGAACGGCAGCAGCCAGCGGAACCAGCGATCCGTCTTTTCCGGCACGCCGCCTGGCACGTCGCCGAGATGCGCGGTCAGCGCGTAAGGCAGGCCGGTCAGCGCGGACAAGGCCCAGGCCAGCGCCCCGGCCGGCAGGGCAAAATGGACGTGCAGCAGGTCGGGCCGGAAGCGGCGGATGAGCGCCAGGCCATGCCAGAGTCCCAGCAGGATGTAGGCGGCCATGGCCGGCATACTGGCAGAATACGACGCGCTCCGCAGGGAGGGGATGCGCACGACCTGGATGCCGTCCACCATGTCCCGTAATGGCAGTCCCTTCAAATGGGCGGTCAACACGACAATCTCGTGCCCCCGGCCGACCAGTTGCTTGCAGATGTCGTAGGCCGCCCGCCCGCCCCCGCCGCCCACCGGGGGAAATTCGTGGATCAAGACCAGGATGCGCATACGGTCATTCTTTCCCTTTGGCCTGTTTCTGCCAATCCAGCGCGGCGATAATGGACGGCATGTACGCAGCGCCGGGCAGGCTGGCCGCCATATACAACAGGCGGATCAAGACCGCCACCGTCAGGCTGGCGGCCGCGCCCAGGCCTCCCACCTGCGAGAAGAGGAAGGTCAACGAGAGTTCCTGCACGCCGTAGCCGTTGATCGAGACCGGGACCAGCGTCACGAAGTAGGCCAGGCTCCACAACCCGGCGATCAGGGGCAGGGGGACGAAATCACCCAACCCGGCAATGACGATCGAAAAGGCGGCGATGATGCACAAGGTATGCAGCCAGGTAAAAACCAGTGACAGGAGCAACGCCGTCGGGCGCTTGAACCAGATCGAAAACGTCTGGAGCGTGCGTTTCGTGAAATCCCAGGCGCCCTGGAAAAAGCCGCCCAGCGCCAGGGATTGCGAGGCCGGCGCTCCCAGGCTGCCCCAAACGGGCGGAACGCCGAACGGCAACAGGCAAGCCATACCGAACATCCCGATCAAGCGGTCGGCGGCCAGCGAGGCCAACGCCAGGGCCTGGTCCATGCCCATCTGGATGGCGCTGACCAGGCGCACCACGTCCCCGCCAATGGTGGTAGGCAGGAAGTTGGAGGCGAACAACCCCGCAAAGGTCAGCGCCGAGGTCTTCACGAAAGGGACGTCCACGCCCGCGGAGCGCACCAGCACGTGCCAGCGCGCGCTGACGAAGAGGCGCGAAAGGAACAGGAAAGCAAGGGCGAACAGGAAATTCCCCACCGAAACCTGCTTCACCGCAGAGACGATCTCACCCACCCCTTCTTGCTCGATCAAAAAGAAGATCAGCCCCGTCGCCAGGGACGTCCCCGCCAGCCTGAAAAGGAAGGCGCGATTCTTCGAGAGCCAGCCCTTCATTCCAATCTCTTGCCAGGGACGATCACTTCTCGCAGGGTATAGGTGGGTTTGCGCTGGGACTCGTGGTACGTCCTGACCTGCAACTCAGCGATCAGTCCCATCAGGAAAGACTGGAAGCCCATGATCAGGAACATGACCGCCAGTTGGAACAAGGGCGATCCCAATACAGAAATCCCCTGCAACCACCGGCGGACGAGCAGGTAGGCCATCATCACAGCGCTGCCGGCCCCCAACAGCATCCCTGTCCCCCCAAAAACATAGATCGGCTTGTTCGAATAACTGACCAGGAATTTGACCGTGAACAGGTCCAGGATGACCTTGACCGTCCGCTCGAGGCCGTACTTGGTCTTGCCGTATTTCCGGGGATGATGATTGACCGGGATTTCAGTGATGTGCGCGCCCACCGAACTGGCAAAGACCGGGATGAAACGGTGCATCTCGCCATACAGCCGGAAGCCGGAAAGCACCTCGCGGCGATAGGCTTTCAGGGTGCAGCCGTAATCGTGCAGGTGGACGCCGGTCACATACGAGATGATGGCGTTGGCGATCCGGGAGGGGAACGTCCGGGTGAAGAAAGTGTCTTTTCGCTCCTTGCGCCAGCCGCTGACCAGGTCGTAGCCCTGGTCGAGTTTTTCCAACAGCAGGGGGATATCGGCCGGGTCGTTTTGCAGGTCTGCGTCCAGCAGGATGATGATTTCGCCCTGGGTGTGGTCGAGACCGGCCACGATGGCGGCCGTCTGCCCGTAGTTGCGGCGCAAGACCACCACCCGCACATGATCCGGGTATTCCTGCGCCAGGCGCTTCAAAACCTGCAAACTCCCATCTTCACTGCCGTCATCCACGAAGACCAGTTCCCAGGTATGGGGCAGGGCATCCAGGGTTTTCTTGACCGCCTCGAACAACAAGGGCAGGTTCTGTTCTTCGTTGAAGACCGGCACAACAAGCGAGAGGTTCATGGTTTCCTTTGAAAAATGCGGATGCGCGAGCCGTCCTGGCAGGAAACGGGCTGCGGGACGCGAGGGAATTCATCGAAACGGTTGCCTGTTTCCAGGAAATCGTTCCATTCATTGTAACGCACTTCTTCGATCAGCAAGAAGTCGGCTTCATTTCGCCATTGCAGGGCCAGGGCTTCATTCCACAGGCCGGCCCGCATCAACTGATCCGGGTCGCCGCCAATGCGAAAGGCGTAATCCTGGTTCAACTGTGAAGGGAAGATCCTGACATCCGGGATGTATAGCAACGGCGCCACCGACAGGCCGCCATCCCAATACACCCGGCTGCCCGGCGGGATGACTTCGGCAAGATGCGCGCCGTTTTCTTCGTATGCGGCGATCACGTCCAGGCCGCACGAATTGGCGCGGTTGCTGCCCGCCAGCGTCCACGAAAACAGGAAGCCAAACAACAACAGGGCGTTCGCCAGCGCAAAGCCAAAATTGCGAACCTTCCCCCTGCCAGCGCGATAGGGCAGATAGACCAGGGAAAGAAACACCAGACCGGCAAGCAAGCCAAGCGCCGCACAGGCCGCCTGCCTTGCCAGTTTGCGCTCCCAGGCGAACTTGCCCGACAGGAGGTCCCAAAAGGTCAGCGAGCCATCCCCGGCAATGAAAGGCGGGATGCCCAACGCAAGCAATTCGCTTCCGATCTCCTCGAACAACGAAAAGCCGATCCCGGCAAACACGAACAGCGCAAACAGGGCGATCACAACTTGCCTGGCCGGACCGGGATTTTGCTCCCAAGCCTGGACGAAGACCACCAGCAGCAAGATACCGACCGAATTGAAGAAAGCCAGGTAAGCCAGGAAACAAAACACGCAATAGTTATTCAACACCGAGGCCCACAAGTGCATCAGCAGCAAGGTCAGGTAAAGCAGTCCCAAGAACAGGGCGATGCGGAACGTGGCCGCGTCCTTCCAACGCGATCCCTTCGGCCATAACAGCATAGCCGTCAAACTGCCAACGACAGGCAGGAATTCCAGCCGCAGGCCCTGGAAGAAGGCCAGCAGCCGGCCATCCCAGGAGACAGATGGATTCCAGAACGGCTCGCCCAGGTCGGGATAGCGATAGGGGTCGAGGAAAGGCGCCAGGCGGCCCGGCAGGGCGGTCGTGAACAGGCTCAGGATGTCCGGCCAGTAGATCGCCGCGCCCGCCAGGATCACCGCCGCGCAGGCCGCCATCGCCAGGAAAGCCGCCTTCCAACCATGCTGCCGCCACAGATACAAGCCCAGCAAGGGAATGACCGCGATGACGTTGTAACGGGTAAAGATCAACAGCCCGGCCAGGAAACCGCTCAGCACCAACTGCCAGGGCGGACGTTCCTTACCCAGGGCCAACACCAGCACCCAGGTCAACATGCAGTTGACCAGCGCCTGCGTAATGGCCATGCTGTAGATGCCGATGATGACCGGGCTGACCGCAAACGCCCATACCGCCCCGGCCGCCAGCCAGCGATTGCCCAGGCGGCGCGCCAGGATCCACAATCCCACCAACGCCAATACGCCAAAGAAAACCGACAGGTAACGCCCGGTGCGCAAACCGGGCCCGAACAACGCCTGGGCATAGCCCGGGATCAAGAACGCCAGGGGCGGCTTGTTGGTCAACACGCCATACGGCTGGAAGGGTTCGTAGACCCCGGTAGCGAACAATAAACCTTTGAACAGGTACAAGCCTTCGTCGAAGTTGGTCACCTCGCGGTGCGCGTACAGGAAGGATTGGAACAGGTAAACCAGCCCGCCCAGCAAGGCGAGCAGTTCAGCCGCATAGCGCTTGCGCGCCAGACGATTCCACCAGTCCCGCATTCAAGTCCCTTACTTGCTCAAACGCTTTACGTCCGCATCCACCATCATGGTGACCAATTCCCTGAAACTGACCGAAGGCTCCCACCCCAGCATCGAACGCGCCTTGGACGGGTCAGAGACCAACAGGTCCACTTCGGCGGGACGGTAATAGCGCTCGTCCTGGACCACGAATTCCTTGTAATCCAGATCGACGCGCCCAAAGGCGATCTCGCAGAACTCGCGCACAGCATGTGTTTCACCCGTGCCGATGACAAAGTTATCCGGCTGATCTTGTTGCAGCATCAGCCACATGGCCTCCACGTAATCGCCCGCAAAGCCCCAGTCGCGGCGGGCGTCCAGGTTGCCCAGGCGCAATTCCTTCGCCAGCCCCAACTTGATGCGCGCCACGCCGTCCGTAATTTTGCGGGTCACGAATTCCAAACCGCGGCGGGGACTCTCGTGGTTGAACAAGATGCCGGAGGTAGCGAACAAATTGAACGACTCGCGATAATTGACCGTGATCCAATGCCCGTAGACCTTCGCCACGCCGTACGGGCTGCGCGGGTAGAACGGCGTGGTCTCTTTTTGCGGCACTTCGAGCACTTTGCCGAACATTTCGCTGGTGGATGCCTGGTAAAAGCGGATTTCCGGGTTCACGAAACGAATGGCTTCCAGGATGCGCGTTACGCCCAGGGCCGTCACTTCACCGGTGAGCGCAGGCTGGTTCCACGAAGTCGGCACGAACGATTGCGCCGCCAGGTTATACACCTCGGTCGGCTTATGTTGTTCCAACAGGCTCAACAAGGAACCCTGGTCGTGCAAATCGCCTTGCTCCACAAAAATATCATCCAGCAAGTGTTCGATGCGCTCGAGCGTGGCCGTGCTGGAGCGGCGCACCACCCCCACCACTTTGTATCCCTTCGAAAGCAGCAACTCAGCAAGGTAAGACCCGTCCTGGCCGTTGATGCCGGTAATCAGTGCAGTAGCCATAGTTTCTCCTCAGCAAAATTCAAGGACTGAATTATAAACCTTCCCTCGATAGCGTCAAGCAACGCGATTCCTGCGCCGACGGCGATCCCACCACGCGCCTCCCGCCAGGACGATGAGGCTGCTCCCGATTATCAGGCCGACCATCCACCCGAAGGGAATCTGCCCGCCCAGGTGGTGATAGCGGCTCAAGTACCATTGTGTGAAAAAGCCCAGGAAGATGCCCTCGACCAGCCAGATGCGCGCCAGCCACGAATCGGCCCGGGTACGGAAACTGGCCCAGGCGTAGCCCGAGGCGAGCGCCAGCCAGGGCAGCAGGATGGCGCGGTAGCGCGGATTGTCCCACTGGTCGCCGCCGCCGCGCAACGCGGTCAGGACGATCCACAGCCAGGCAATGACGGCCATCCACAGCCACAAGCGGCGCTCGCGCGGACGGTCGTCTTTCAGGGCAGCGATGGGGGCGTACAGCAGCAGCGGCCACAGCAAGTACCAGCCAACGGCGCGCGCAATTCCAGTGATGCGCCAGGTGAGCGTGGTCGGTTCGATGAAGACGGCCGGCAGCACCGGCTGGAAAATACCGTAGACGGCGACGAACGGCAGGCGCAACCAGCCGGGCATCTCGCTGAACAGTTTTTGCACCCAGCCGGAGCCGCGCTTGAGTTGGTACACGTCCCATTTGACGGCCTCGCGCAACCAGCCCGCCACCACGCCCAGCGGGCCGCCGTCGAAGGCGCCCTGCCGGTTGAGGGCGTTTGCCAGCAAGACCAGCCCCGCGCCAAAGACCAGCGCAATGACAAAGAACCAGGCCCACGACAGGCGGCCATGCTCGCGCGCCATCCACCACCAACCCGCCAGGACGACCAGCGTAACCAGCGCCGCCGCCGGCGAGACCAGCAGCATCCCGGCCAGGCCCAGGCCGAGCCACACAAAAGCCCGGCGCGAATGGTTGAATTGCCAATCCACGAAGCCCCACAAGGCCAACGCCCCGAAGGTGATCAGGTACGGCTCACGCATGGCCGCGCCGCCCAGCAGCAGGCTTTCGGGATAGAGGGCGAGAATCCAACCCGCCGCCAGCGCCACCCGCTCGCCAAACGCCAGCCGCGCCGCGCGCCAGAAGAACGGCATCCCCAGCGCAGAAACGATGGCAGAGAACAGGATAAGCAGGATCGGACGCTGGGCGTCGGGCGAGAACGCGCGATAGGCCAGCGCAGCGAACGCCAGCAAGCCGCCGTACTGGTCGGTGTGATAGGTCTTGTCGAAGGCCGAGAGGAGGGGATCGCCGGACTGCGCCAGTTCCCAGGCCTGGTCGTCGCGGCGGTGGGCGTCGGTGAAGAAATAACCGGCGCGGTCGTCGGGTTCATCGTAGCCGTCTACCGGCAGGGCCAGGTAAATGCCCACCCCGGTCGCCAGGCGCAACGCAAACGCCAAAGCGACCATCCAGCCCAGGGTCCGTCCGCCGCCGGCCCAGCGGTGGAGAAACGCGAAGAGGGAAAGTGAAAGAAGAAAGAGGGCAGAAAATGACAGCCAGCCAATCCAGAAACGGCCAGGCTGCAAGGACGATAACAACGCCCCCAGGCCGAGGCTGACAGGAACGATCCAGGAGAAATGACGAGTCATGTGTGTTTTTTACCGCCGCGCTCGAACCCTTCCAGCGCGCGTTCGGCGCGCGCCAGCCAGGTATACCCAGCCACATCTTTCCGCGCCTGCGCGCCCAGCGCCAGCCGGCGCGGCTCATCCGCCAACAACGCCCGCAGCGCGCGCTCCCAGGCCTCCACGTTCCCAGGCTCGCAAAAGACCGCGTTGCCCTCGTTCAACACCTCGCGCAATACAGGCAAATCCGCCGACACGATAGCCCGCCCGGCAGCCATATAATCGAACATCTTCATCGGGTTGATCACCTCGGCAATGTCCTGCCCGCTGGAAGCCGCGATCGAACGCCCGTAGGGCATCAACAGCGCGTCCGCAGCCGCCTGGTAGAGCGGCAGGCGGCTGTTGTCCACAAAGCCGGTCATGGTCACGTTCGACGCGCCCGCCTCCGCCAGCCGTCCGCGCCACCAGGCCACTTCATCCGGCGCGCCGCCCACCCACAGGAAGTTGACGTCCGTCATGCGCCCGGCCAACGCGAACAGCAGGTCCGCGCCGCGACCGGGGTAGATATGCCCGGTGAAGCCGACCGTCGCTTTCTCCTCCAATTGGAGATGTCGACGGGCTTCTGCCGCGCCGGGCAGGGACTCGTACTGGGCCGGGTCCACGCCGTTGGGCGCGACCTGCACCGCATCTTCCTGGCCCTTCAGGCCTGCCACCCCCTTCGGGGACGATGCCGTTTCGACAGATTCCCTCAGCCGACGGGTTGTGACCAGCATCTGCTTGGGCGTGGACGAGCGCCAGAAGCGGCGCAGCATCCACGGGCCGAGTTTGCCGGTCACCTCGGCGTGGATTTCCAACACGACCGGCCAGCCCAACCACAGCGCCAACACGGCCGGGTTCAGCAGCCAGGTGTAGACCAGGTCGGCTCGGAATTTACGCGCCGCAAGAATCGAATGGATGGTGAAATCGTAGCGCTTCAAGGCGCGCAGCGACGGCAGCCATTCGATGTCGAACATATCGCGTAATCCGTAATGCGTACGGAGGGCGTCCCAACTGGCAGGCTCTGTCTCGCGCGGGGCAAACAGGCGGATGTCGTGTCCCAGTTGCGCCAGCGCCTGGCAGACTTTCATGGCCTGGATAGAGTTGGCCGTCAGCGAGGGGATGCGGGAGTTGGTGATGAGGGCGATACGCATATCAATCCACAGATGACACAGATTGC
>JBMOMO010000029.1:13032-30658 GCA_049324135.1 Chloroflexota bacterium | reverse complement strand
GCAAGGATGTGTATGTACTGATAGATATTGGCCGCCAGTTCATCGGCGGGTTGCCCTTCTTGATCCCTGGCCTGACCATCCAGGCGGAACGGTTTTGGATCGCGTTGACGGTCATCCTGCCCTACTTATTGCTAGGCCTGGCGGCCTTCCGGGGCGAAGTCCGGAACAAGACGGCCTGGCTGCTGCTGGCGTTGTGGACATTCATCTTTTTGAAGCAGGGGCCGATCCACCCGCCGCTGGTGATGTGCGCGTTTGCGACGGCGCTGGCCTGGCGCAGCCGGTTGTGGGTGGGGCTTCCGCTCATTTTCTTGACCGGTTATTTTGCGGAGGAGAGTCGCTACACCTGGTTGTTCGCGCCCGGCATCTGGATCGTGATGTTGGAATTGGGGGGCGCGGCTGTGTCCGATGGACGGTTGCGATTATCTACTTGGCTGCGCAGCGCGGCGCTGGGTCTCTCTGGAGCGGTAGGCGGTTACTTTGGCCCTTCCCTGCTGGGCTGGTTGACAATGGGGTGGAAAACAATGACGCCCTCGGTGAACGTGGATGCGGTTGTTGCCGAAGCCTCCTCCCAGCCGCTGCTATGGTACCGCTTGTTCCCCAATGCCACGCATGAAACTGGAATTGTCATTTCCCTCTTGTTTTCTGTTGTTCCATTGGCGGCGTTGCTCTTGTACCTGATGTCGGCAAAGAAATGGCATTTGAACACCTGGCAGAAACTGGCATTGGGGCTGCCGCTGCTGGCTTTCCTTGTTGTTGGTTTGATCGTTTCGGCCAAGATCGGGGGGGGCGGCGACCTGCACAACCTGGATATGTTCCTGATCGGGTTGTTCTTCAGCGCCGTCATTGCTTGGGAAAACGGCGGCCGGGACTGGGTGCGAGGGGTGGACGCGGCTCCGCTGTGGGTGAAGGGCGCGCTGGTCTTGTTGATGGCGATCCCGGGTAGGTATCCCATCTCGGCGTTGCGCGGTTATCATTTTGCCGAAGAGGCCTCCTGGTTGGCGGCGTTGACGGATGTGCGCGATGCCCGCTTCCTGGAGATGCTTCCAGCCGAGGCAGAAGTCGAGGAGGCGTTGCAGGCTATTCGTCGGGAGGTGGATGCGGCCAAGTCTCGTGGGGAAGTGTTATTTATGGATCAGCGTCAACTGCTGACGTTTGGGTACGTCCGGGATGTCCCCTTTGTGCCGGAATACGAGAAGAAAATCCTGATGAATGAGGCGCTTTCGGGAGATGATGATTATTTTCGGCCGTTCTATGCCGACTTGCAAGCGCGGCGTTTTTCTATCATTGTGACCGAGCCGTTGAAATTGCCCGTTCAAGATAGCGGTTTCCATTTTGGCGAGGAGAACAACGCCTGGGCGACCTGGGTGGTGGACCCGCTGCTGTGTTATTACCAGCCGATTGCGACGTTCAAGAATATGCAGGTACAGTTGTTGGTCCCCTGGCAGGAAGAAGTGGATTGCTCGTCGGTCTTGCCGATTACGGTGGAGTCTGCGCCCTGAGATGTGGGAGCATCGCGATGCAAAGATTGGCTGACTTTTTGGCGCGCTACGAACGATGGATCCCGTTTGCGCTGTTTGTGATATTCCTGCTGGTCACGCTGCCCGGCGTGGATTGGGGCGCTCCCGACCTGTGGAACCCGGACGAACTGGTCTGGCGCGTCATCAAGGCGCTGGATGGGGAGATGAAATTCGACGAGACCGAGCCGGACTATAACTATCCGTCCCTGCCCAAGCACGTCATGTACGGCGTGATGGGAGCGGCGCGCGCCCTGGGCGCTTCGCCGGAGGCTATGCTGGTCTCGGCGCGGTTGGTTTCCGTGCTGTTGGGCGGGCTGACGGTGCTGCTGATCTATGCCATGACCAAGATGGCCGGCGCGCATATCTATGTCCGTTTGTTGTCGGCTTTCTTCGCGCTCTCGAACACTGCGCTTGTCCACAACGCCCGCTTCGCGCACAATGACCTGTACCTGTTATTCTTCGTGACGCTGTCCCTGTTTGCGATCATCAAGTACCGGCTCAGCCTCCAGCGCGGCTGGCTGTACCTGGCCTTTTTCTCGGCCGGCTGCGCCGCATCCAGCAAATATACCGGCGCCAGTATTACGGCTATCTTGTTGTTCGTCTTCCTGGTCACGGTTTGGAAAGATTTGCGTCGGGATTTCCTGCGCCAGGCCGAAACCCTGTTCATTGCCGCGACGCTCACGGCGGGGGGCTTTGTACTTGGCACGCCTAAAGCCCTGCTGTGGGCCTCCTTCTACTTCAAGCGCATGGTCCCGGCCGCCCTGCGCTTTGCCAGTTACGGGCGCGGTCCAGACAGTCTCGTTGGTCTGTATGGGCAATGGGACACCTTCCGCGAGGCGGTTGGCGCAGCCGTTTACTACCTCTTCCTGTTGGCCTTTGCCTGGTTTGTCCTGTCCTTCCTCTCTCAGGCAATAACCGCCAGTCGCCAATCGTCAATCGCAAATCGCAAATCGCAAATCGAAGATCGAAAATCGGAAATCGTAAATCGTAAATCGCAAATCGCAGGTATCCTTCTTTTCGCCATCGTCATCTTCGATATTCCCTTCCTGATGTCGTACAACTATGTGCCGCGCTTCTTCCTGCCTTTCCTGCCCATGTTCGCTGTGCTGGCCGGCCTGTTCGTGGAAGACCTGTTCGCCTCCTTGATTCCGAAACTACCGGCGCAGCGGGTCATTGCTTCCCTGGTGAGCCTGGCGCTCCTGCTCGTCATTGCGGCCTCCTTCCTGCGCGTCGTCAGCGTTGCGTTGCTGTTCGCCAACGACGCCCGCACCCCAGCCGGAAAGTTCCTGGAGACGCTGGAGCCGGGAACCTTGCTGGAGTTCACCCTCTACCCTCCCACTGTGCCGGAAAACCACTTCTCCAAAGCGCGCAATTATCCCATCTATCTGGTGAAATACCCCGGCGAAACTGTCCCTACCAACAAGCCCTACCTCTACAACCAGGGCGAAGGCGGGTTGTACGAGCGGCAGGTGGATTACCTGGTGGTGGATAGTTTTACCTATGAACGCTTTAGCGACGCCTACATTTGCGAGACCAACCCGGTCGAATGTGAATTCTTCAACCGTTTGATCGCCGGCGAAACCGACCTGCGCCTGTTGGCCTCCTTCGAGTATTCCCTGCCGCCCTTCCTGCCGCAAATCTCGCTGGCGGCCGTCAACCCGGATATCAAAATCTACGCCATCCCGCGCTAACCGACATGACCCAACCTTCCCGCCTTATTTTCTGGCGCAGCCTGCTGGCCGTCAGCGCGGTGTTGCCCTTCCTGGGAATCTGGCAACTGCTTGGCCTGGCGCGCGAACTGGACGTGGCGATCCTTGCCAGCCAATCTTGGATGGGACTGTTGCTGGCGCTGGGCATGACGGGACTGGCCGCGCTTCTTGCCCTGACCCTGGCCCTGCGATCTTCCTCAGGGCCGGCCTGCTTCCGCGCGCGCGAGCGGATTCTCGACTGGTTGGAAATCCCCGCGCGCCTGCGGTGGCCGGGCGTTCCCCTGCTCCTTATGGCCTTGCCGGGCTACACGCTCTTCTTTCTCGTCCCCCCGATTCAAAATTTGCTCGGCGACCTGGGCTGGGTGCGCTGCCTGGTCTTTTGGGCCTTCAGCCTGGCTGGCATGTACGCCCTCAAGATGCGCCGCGAGGGCCTGCCCTGGCTGACCGCCTGGTTGGTCAGCGTCACCTGCCAGACGGCGTTCCACCTCCTGGTCAATCATCTCACAGGTATTACTGCATATCCCTTTGCGATGGGTTGGTCGGAGACCAGCCGCTACTATTACCCGTCCCTGTTTCTGTCCGAGGGCATCTTTGGAACACGCCTGCCCTGGCCGATCCTGCATCCCAGCTTGCACCTGCTGCTTGTCCCGCCCTACTGGTTCGATGGGCCGCTGTGGCTCCATCGCGCCTGGCAGGTCTTCCTGCGTTTTACCTTGTTGGGGTTGACTGCCTTTACGCTGCTCCAGCGTCTCGATGTGAAAGGACGCGCGCTACGCTGGCTGGCCTGGGCCTGGATGACGTTGTTCCTCTTCCAGGGGCCGGTCTATTTTCATCTCACGGTCCCGTTGATTTTGATCCTGTGGGGATTTTCGGGCAGGGATAGCCGCCAGACGCTTCGACTCGGTTCAGCGCAAGCCTGGCTGGCCGTGATCCTGGCCTCGCTGTGGTGTGGTTTGAGCCGCATCAACTGGTATCCTGTGCCGGGCTTGTTGGCAACTGTCCTGTTCCTGCTGGAAACGCCATACAACGGAAAGCGCCCCTGGCGTTACCTGCTCGAACCGGTCTCTTGGACTGTGGTTGGCATGGGGATTGCATTTGCAACCCAGCGCGCCTACATTGCTCTCTCCGGCATTCCCGACCCTCGCTTTTTCTATACCAGCCTGACCTCCAACTTGCTGTGGTATCGCCTGCTGCCCAATGCCTCTTACTTTTTGGGCGTGCTGCCCGGCGCGCTGCTGGCTTCCCTGCCTGTGTGGATGGGGATGGGGCTTATCTTGCGCCGCGTGCGTTTGCATCCCCTGCGGATGGGATTGATCCTGGCTATTTTGCTGGCTTTCTTCCTGGGCGGGTTGCTGGTCAGCATGAAAATCGGCGGCGGCGTGGACATCCACAACCTGGATGCTTACCTTGGCCTGTCCCTGGTTGTGTTTGCCTGCCTGGTCTTTGCGCGTTATGCTCCCGAAGGCGGGCAACCTGCTCGCCCGATCAGCCTGCCCTGGAGCCTGGTCGCTTTATTGGTTGTCGTCCCGGCCTGGTTCTCCCTGCAACTGGGCGGCGGATTCAAAGTGTATGATGCTGCGCGGACTCAATCGGTTTTGACCGAATTGCAAGCGCGCGTGGACGCCGTCAACGCGCAAGGCGGCGAAATCTTGTTCATCACCCAGCGTCACCTGGTCTCCATGCGCATGTTGGAGGGCGTGACCATGCTGCCTGAATACGAGCGCGAGGAACTGATGGAAATGGCCATGGGGGACAACCAGGAGTACCTGCAGATCTTCCGCGCGGATATGGAAGCCCAGCGATTCGACATGATCGTGGTAGACCCCCTGACGTATCGTTTGCTGGGCAGGAATTACGCCTTTGGCGAGGAGAACAACGCCTGGGTCAAGCGTGTGATGAAGCCCATCCTGTGCAATTACCGGGAAGAAGTGATCTATCCCGAAGACCAGATTGCCATTTATGTTCCCCAGGAGGGGGAAAGGGTATGCCCTTGAAAGTCCTGGTGAATGCCCAGGAAAGTCCTGGTGAATGCCCAGGAAAGTCCTGGTGAATGCCCAGGAAGGTTACACAAACTTGATACGTCGGGCGGCAAAAGCGACCATGCGCAGCAACAACAGGCCATGTTTCCAGCGGGAGATGTTGGTAGCGCCGTACGTCCGTTCGCGGTAGCGGATGGGCAGGTCAACGGTTTTCAGGTTGCGTTTGGCGGCGCCGAAGATCAGGTCGAAGTCGCCGAAGGGGTCGAAATCGCCGAAGTAGGAGCGGTTGGCGGCAATCTTTTCGTAATCCGCTTTCCACAATACTTTCGTGCCGCATAAGGTATCCTTGATGGGTTGGCCGAGCAGCCAGGAGAAGGCCAGGCTGAAAAATTTATTCCCCAGGAAGTTCAAACTCCGCATGGCCTGTTTTTCCATCGGGTAGACCAGGCGCACGCCGTTGATGAATTCCCCTTTGCCGGAGACCAGCGCCTCGTAGAAGCGCGGCAGGTCTTCGGGCGGGACGGTCAGGTCGGCGTCGAGGATCATCAGCACCTCGCCGCTGGCGCGTTCGAAGCCGAGGCGCACCGCGTCGGCTTTGCCAACGCCTGTTTGTCGCAGGAGCAGGCCGGGGGTAGTGGGATGCGCGGCAAGTTCCCGTTCGATGACGGCGCAGGTGTCGTCGCGGGAATGTCCCTCGACGAAGACCAGTTCCGTCCGTTGTCCCATTTGTGGAACGCGCTCGAAGATGGCGCGGATGTTCCCGGCTTCGTTGCGCGCCGGGACGATGACGGAGACGGTCGGCTGCTGGCGGGGTCTTTCCGGCTGCGGGCGGGCGATGACGAAGTTGGAAAGCGTGAGTTCGCGGAAAGGCCAGAAGCGCGCTAAGAATTTGTTGAAGAAGCCGCCCAGCGGCAGCGGCCAGAGCACTTCCTGCCAGGCGCGGATGGTCTCGAAGCCGGCCAGGTTGAGCATGTTGGCAATATCCTGGCGGGTGAGCCAGTTCTGGTCGAGGGTGGGGGTGGCAAGGTTGAGCGCCTGGACGATAGCCAGCGGTAGTTCCCACAGGCGGCTGTAGAAATTCAGGATGAGGCGCGTGCGCGGGCCGCATAGCGGCCGGACCTGTTCGAAGGCCTGCTGGACGTCCCACAGTTCGTTGACGATATCGGAGAAGATGATAACGTCGAATGGTCCCTGGATGGCGGAGAGGTCATGCGCGTCGGCCTGGATGAATTCGAGGCCGGGGTGGCGCTGCCGGGCGCGCGCGATTACTTCGGCGGAGAAGTCGACGCCAAGGCCATAGGCCGGTTGGACGGCCGCCAGCAGGTTGCCTGCGCCGCTGCCGATCTCCAGCACGCGCTGTCCGGGGTTGACGAGGAAGCGGTAGATTTGTTCCAGGCGGAGATGGTACCAGATGCCCATGCCGCGCCAGGCGTCGCGTTTGCGGGCGATGGCGTCCCAGTGGGCCTGGCGGGAGGCTTGGAAATTTTCGTATGCCGAATTGATAAAGGATTGGTTGTTTTGGTTCATGTCGAAGGTAGATGTATCTTACAGTGGCTTGATGGGATTTCCTTATGTTAGAATGAAACGAATTCGAGCAATTTCCTGGAGCGTGTATGTTTTTCAATCTGTCGAAGACTTTTGCATTGCGAATTAATTTGCTCCTGGCTGTGATTGGTGGTTCGATCACACTTTGGGTGCTGTTGCGTGAACCGAGCGAGGCGCAGGCGGCCATTTTCTTGGGCTTTTCCCTGCCGCGTTTGTTGATCTTGGTGGTGATTATACTTGTTCTCTTGTCCAGCGTCTTCCTGTTTCTCCGGTCTCTTCGGGGTGATTTCTGGACAAGCCGGATGGGGAAGGCGATCCGTGATGCCTCCATGGGGAGGTGGCTGCCGGCGCTGTTGCTTGTTTTGTCCCTGGCGCTGTATTTTTCCCTGTTTACGACCGATCAAGGGTTGGATGGACTGGCCTCATACCGGGCGCGTTTGTATCCTTTGTTGGTTTGGCTGGCAGCGCTTGTTGGGCAACTTTTTATCACGCTCCTTGCCTTACGCGCACATGGTTCCGGGGTTTTACGCCAGCACCGGGAAGTGTTGTCAAAGGCTTTGTTTGTTTTTACTATTTTGGGATTGCTGGTGTTGTTCATTGCGGTCAGTAAGGTAGGGTTGACGCCGGATGTTGTCTATTGGCAGGATGCGGGCGTTCCCCTGCTGATCGAGCAGGTGTTGTTGGCGTGGGGGATCGGGGTGGGGTTTTATGTTTTGTTCGACAAACTGGAAGATTTCACACAAAAAACAATCTTCTCCTTGCCCAAGCGATTGAACCTGAATCTGGTCCTGGCGGTTGCAATCTGGGGATTAGCCAGTGTGGTCTGGTTGTTGCAGCCACAAAAGTATTCTTACAATTTTTTGGAGCCAAAGGCGCCGAATTTCCAGAGTTATCCTTTTGGCGATTCGATTTACTATGATATCCATGCCCAGTATTTTCTTGTTGGTATTCCGTTGCCCAGTCATTTTTGGGTAAAACCCCTGTATACGTTCTTCCTTTCACTTTTACACGCCCTGGCCGGGCAGGACTACGCTACAGTTGTTACCTTGCAAGTATTGGTATTGGCCGTCATTCCTGCGCTTGTCTATTTACTGGTCAGCGCTGTTGGAAATCGTCCGGCTGGCTTGGTAGCGGCTTTATTGATTATCTTGCGCGAACGTAATGCGATTGCTTTGTCCAATGTCATCCAGGTTTCGAATTCGCGCTTGTTAATGAGCGATGTTTTTTCCATGGGGGTGATGGTCTTGTTGGCCTGGCTGATGATAACCTGGCTGAAACGGCCTGTTGGACAGCGAGTCATGCCGCTGGCGGCAGGAGGGGCATTGGGATTGTTGGTTTTGACGCGCGGTCATCCCATCCTGTTGTTGCCTTTCGTCATTTTCGCAGCCATCCTCGTTTACCTTCCTAAACGTTCTTCGCTTTTTTGGCGCATGGATTTGATCTTGTTGTGTGTGGGATTCTTGATACCCCTGGCGCCCTGGTTCTGGCGCAATTATCAGCAGACTGGGAAATTAATCCTACAAGACGCTCCCGTTACTTACATGGGACAGACGGCAAATTTATATAGTGAAAATCCTAATGTGGGACATGGCCTTTTGCTACCCGGTGAATCCATTCCCGACTTCCAGGCGCGGATCCAGGAACAAATGCTCGATTACGTTATCCAACACCCGGATGATGTCCTTCGTTTTGTGTCCGCCCACTATTTCCATAACCTGATCTTCAGTTATACCTACCTGCCGCAATCTTTCCAGGTTCAGGGATTGCGCCCTTATGTCAAAAACCTGCCCTTTTGGGAAGGCTGGCAGGGAGATTTACCGTATGAGTCTCAAGGTTTGCTTGTATTGAACCTGGTCATACTTTCCCTGGGCTTCGTCGCAATCTGGAAAAAAGCGGGTATGCTCGCTTTTGCGCCCCTTATCCTGGCTTTGGGGTATAACCTCAGCGTTTCTGTCAGCAGGTTGTCAGGGTGGCGTTTTATCATTCCTTCCGATTGGATTGTCCTGGTTTATTATTCGATTGGCCTTATGCAGGTTGCAAAGTCTGTCTATTCGATCCTTGTTGGACGAGTGGAAAAATTCGAGAGCGGTGCTGCTGGTGATGTAACTGTCAAGTCACATTGGAAATGGCAGCCAATGATTGTATTGTCATTGGCTTTTCTGCTGGTTGGCTTTGGTGTGACCAAGGGGCATGCTTTTTTCCCTGTTCGATACCCGGAAAAGACACCGGAAGACCTGTTTCGAACCTACATACAAAGGAACGACAAATTCCCAATGGCATTGCCTGAAAGCGCCCTCGAGGCTTTCCTGGCCCAGGAAGATGCAGTCATTGCCTATGGCCGGGCGCTCTATCCCAGTTATCTTTCCCCTGGTGAAGGCGCGTGGAACATATTTTGGCCGGTCTTTGATCAAAACCCATATAACCGTATTGCGTTTCACCTGATCGGGCCAGAGGACCTTGGCGTGCTTTTACCAATCGAACCCGCTTATGACCCTGCATCTATAAAGTTCCCTGATGGCGTGGATGTAGTGGCTTTAGGTTGTCGGGTAAAGACTGCTTATGTTGATTATATTGATGCCCTGGCGGTCGTGGTTGAAATGTCTTCAGAAATCGTTTATGTACGTTCATCCCTCTCTGATTTGACTTGTCCGTTTTCCGAGCCATAGATTGTGAAATTGGTGCGGAGTATGCTCTATCCCTTGCCGGGTGTATTTTTCCCTTCTCCCGGTTGATTAGTCTGTGATTGTTCTGACAACCTGGATACAATTTTTTCCAGTCGTTCGACCTGTTCTCGCAACAAGCCGTTTTCCTGGATCAGCGCCCTGGTTTTGTTTACGAGGTCCGAAACACGAATCAAGGTATCGAGCATCAGAAGGGCAATCCAGCCGATGATGAACAGGAATGCAATTGCATAGAAGTTGTTTTCTCCCAGGAATACGAGCAGACTGGTGGTAATAACTGGAACGCTGACGATGATGATGAGCAAAATCTCTACCATTATCCAACTCACTGCTAAATGAGCACTCAATTTATTGCTACGAATCAAGTAAAGTGTGTAAACAAATATTGTGATGATGCCGATGAGCGCAGCCAGGCGGATTGATAAGAAAGCGTTCATGTCTATTCCTGCTTGTTTTTCAGTAGCAATCCCAAAAAGCCAACTAATACCCTGATGGGATATTTGACGGATTTTACGAATGTGAACAATGAGTGTCCTGATTGCCTGCTGCGCATCTGTACAGGCACCTCTTTGAGGGTAAAACCTTTTTGAAGCAATAAGAGTAATGCCTCAGCCTCTGGATGGTCAACAGGATATTCATTTGCGCAGTAAGTTAGCAAACTATAGTTAAATGCCCTGAATCCAGATGTCGTGTCTGAAATCCATTTTCCGGTTGCTAAGAATAGGATAATGGTCGAAAAGATCATCCCGATTCGTCGAAAAAATGGGGTTTTATAATCTCGATCAGGATCGTCTTTCATATACCTGGATCCAATGACACAATCAGCATCCCCGCGGATTACAGGGATGATTATTTGATCAAGCCAAGCGGGATTATGCTGCCCATCTCCATCGACCTGGGCAGCGATCTCATAATTATGCAAAACCGCATATTTAAATCCAGTCTGTACTGCGCCCCCAATTCCAAGGTTGGCTGGCAATTGGATGATAGGTATATTTCTCTCCCGTGCAATCTTGGCTGTATTATCTTTTGAGGCGTCATCTATTACCACTATATCGTATTTGTCATGATAAACCTTTAGTTCGTCTAACAGGGTAGGAAGATTTCCCTCTTCATTAAATGCAGGGATAATAATCAAGATTTTCATAGTTTGTTGTGCAAAATATCTGTATGATGTGTTTGCTTGCTAGAAGGCCTCGCCGCTACTAAGTTGCGATTTGGCGATGCTTGTTCTAATTCTGTGATTGGTGTATCCCAACCATTTGTCACCAGGTTTAGTAAATGATTTTTATCTTTAAGTTTATGAAAACTACCTTCCCCAACCTGTTTTGTTCGAGTACATTTCCCAGATTTGATTTTTAACCAGTTTTGTTTAAATAGCTCTTGAATTTCAACCTGTAATTTTTTGTATGTTGTTGCTAACGTTTCATCTCTAGAATCGAACTCGACTTCTTTTTGTACTATGATATCTCCCGTATCTATTCCTTCATCCAGGTAATGAATTGTGACACCTTTGGGGGTATTTTCAACGAAACTCCAAAAGTTTGGGTCAGCGCCGCGATTCCATGGCAGATAAGAGATATGGAGGTTGATTGCTTTCCCGGGGAATTTTTCCAGTATTTCCTTTCCAAGGATATGGCGATACCCGTAACTAATGAGGAAAGAAGCATTGCATTTGTCTACAAAATCAGGAGTAATTATTTCGGACGCCTGAACCACAATCTCTCCGCATTCTTTTAGCCAAATGATCAGGGAGGAACTTTCTGGGCCTAAAAAAAGAATGTTCTCTTTTCGTGAACTCATTTGATTATGCCTGGAAACAGGTAATGACTTTATTGACGGCGACGACCACATCCTGCACGTCCTGGTCGCTCATTGCTGGGAAGAGCGGGATGGTAATCAATCTCTCGTAAGCCTGTTCGGCAACCGGGCATTCTCCCCTCCGGTAACCAAGTCTTTGGTAGTAACTCAACCACGGAATAGGGATATAGTGTACGTTGACGCCGATATTTTCGGCTCGAAGCGCTTTGAAGATCGTTTCTCGGCCTACGCGCAGCATATCGAGATTCAGACGGATGACGTATAGATGCCAGGCGGACTCGCATTCTGGCAATGTATATGGAATTTCCACCTGTGGGAGATGGGAAAATGCCTGGTCGTACCGTCTTGCAATTTCCCGCCGGCGCGCCAGCCACGTGTCCAATTTCCGTAATTGGCTGATTCCCAATGCGCAATTGACATCAGGGATGCGGTAGTTGTAGCCCAAGTTGATTACATCATACAACCATAGATTTGCTTCGTTTCGCTTCTGGAAGTCTACATCAATCCCGTGATGCCGGAGCGACCTCATGCGTTTTGCAAGTTCAGCGTCCTGGGTAATGACCATGCCACCCTCTGCGGTGGTGATATGCTTGACCGGATGGAAACTCAGGGTCGTCAGGTCTTGCAGCGTGCCAACTTTTCTACCCTTATAGGTTGCGCCTAAGGCATGCGCCGCATCTTCGATGACGACCAAATGATGCTTGCGCGCCACTTGTCGGATCGCATCATGGTCACAGGGCTGGCCGGTCAGGTCAACCGGAATAATTGCCTTGGTCCGGGGGGTAATTTTCCTTTCGATTTCCGCCGGGTCGATGTTGAGCGTGTCAGCGCGGACATCGGCAAAGACGGGGTTCCCACCCTGGTATAAGACACAGTTCGCGCTGGCGACGAACGTGAGCGGCGGGACGATTACTTCGTCTCCTGGGCCGATGCCGGCTGCGAATGCAGCCGTATGCAAGGCAGCCGTCCCGGTGTTCACTGCTACGGCTTCTTGTGCGCCAATGTAATGGGCAACCGCGTTCTCGAATTCTTTTACCGCGGGTCCGGTTGTCAGCCAATCTCCTTGTAGAACTTTGACAACCGCTTCGATGTCTTGCTGGTCTACCCATTGCCTTGCATAATTGAGCATGGACTTCCTGGTGGGAGTCCCACCCTCGAGGGCTAATTTTTCCATAGACTTCCTTGCTAACAAAATCGAATGCGGGAAAATTATATCAGAGTTGGATACTCAACTTTTTCCCTGTTTTGCCTTGCCACGCTAATCCCGGATTTTCTCGAAGGTTGCATTTGACAGCGACTTTTTCTCGATTATAATTCAGTAACTGAATTTTGAAATGGAAATCTTGGAAGAAAATACCCGCGAACTGACTTTGCTCGAACAGATCGAGCATGACCCCGATGTGACCCAGGCCTCCCTGGCAACCCAACTTGGCGTTGCGGTGGGCACGGTCAACTGGCATATCAAGCGATTGATCGAAAAGGGCTATGTCAAGGTCACGCGCGCTGAGCGCAAGAAATTGAAATACATCATCACGCCTGAAGGTATTGCCTTGCGCGCGCGCTTGACGGTGGATTACATCGAGCGCTCGTTCGACCTGTACCGCAAGACCCGCCAGCGCGTCAGGGCGCACCTGGATGAAGTCAAGAGGGCAGGTTACGACCGCATCCGCCTGGTGGGCGAGGGCGATGTGGCCGATATTTGCCGTCTTTCGTGCCTGGAGCAGCGCGTCGAGATCGTGAAGGATGGGAGCGCTCCTGTGTTGGAAGTGAAGGGGTTCAAAGTGACCCTGCGATTGGAGGCCGCAAATGAGTGAGGAACGTCATATTTTGATTACGGGTGGGGCGGGCTATATCGGTTCCCTCCTGACCTGTGAACTGCTACGCGCCAACTACCGCGTCACCGTCCTCGACGATCTGCTCTTCGGCGGCGAGTCGCTGCTGGGATTTTTGCACCATCCCAACTTTCACTTCGTCAAAGCCGATGTGACCGAGGCGCGCGCCATCCGCGATAATGTGCGCGGGGAGTGGCCTGCGCCTCATGCCATTGTGCACCTGGCGGCTATCGTTGGGTTTCCGGCCTGCCAGGCGGTGGGCAAGCAGGTGGCGTGGCGGTATAACGTGGAGGCCACGAAAAAGGTTTTCGAGCAGGCGGCAGACTTGGGGGTAGGAAGATGCGTGTTCGCGTCCACGTATAGCAACTATGGCTTGTCGCCAGAGGGGAAGTCCGTCACCGAGGAGTCGCCGCTCAATCCCCAGTCCCTGTACGCCGAAACGAAGATCGCGGCGGAGGAGTATTTGCTGGCGCAGAAGGATGCGCCTACTGCGCCGCTGTCGTTCCGCTTGGCAACGTTGTATGGAATTTCTCCGCGTACGCGCTTCGACTTGATCGTCAACCAGTTCGTGTTGGAGGCCTTCACCCGGCGCGCGTTGATCATTTACCAGCGCGGTTATTCGCGCTCCTTCGTGCATGTGCGCGACGCTGTGCGTGGTATCATCATGGGGCTGGAAGCGCCGGAGGAGAAGGTGCGCGGACAGGTGTTCAACCTGGGCACGCCGGAGGGAAATTACACCAAAGATGAGATCGTGGGCCTGGTGTTGAAACGGATGCCTGAGACGATTGTGGAATACAAAGACCTGACCTTTGGCGGCGATATGCGCGATATTACGGTGTCGTTCGAGAAGATACGCAGCGTGCTGGGCTTCGAGACGGCTTTGACGGTGGACGACGGGGTGCGCGAGGTGCTGCACACTTTGAAGGCGGGCATCATCCGAAATCCATTGGATGAGAAATATCGAAATGCACAGTTCATTGTGCAGTAGGCTTAGTAGATGAAAGTTTTGTAGTAACGACTTTATCATCCCCGCAGGGGACAGTCGTTTGCCGAAAAAGCGACTGAAGCCTGCACTGCCTGTCCCCGTTAGGGGAGCTTGCCGAAGTGTCGCCACTACAAGCGCAAATCTCATCTACTGCGGCTCATTACCTGATATGTATGGAGAATATATGACCAAAAATTTCTGGGAAGGCAAACGTGTGATCGTCACCGGCGGGGCAGGTTTTCTTGGCTCGTTCGTGATCGCCAGGCTGAAAGAACGCGGCGCGACCGATATTTTTATCCCGCATATCGAGGACTATGATTTGACTGACCGGGACGATATCCGCCGCCTGTTCGATGATACGCTCGGCGATGGATTCGACCCGAAGAAGATGTTAATCATTCACCTGGCCGCCAACGTTGGCGGGATCGGCGCCAACCGCGAGCATCCGGCGGAATTTTTCTATGACAACCTGATGATGGGGGTGCAATTGATGCACCAGGCCTGGCAACGTGGGGCTGGCAAGTTCGTGGCGATTGGCACGGTATGCGCCTATCCCAAGTTCACGCCCGTGCCGTTCAAGGAAGATGACCTGTGGATCGGTTATCCCGAAGAGACCAACGCGCCCTACGGCCTGGCCAAGAAGATGATGCTGGTACAGGCGCAGGCGTATCGTGAGCAATATGGCTTCGATGCGATTTACCTGTTGCCCGTGAATCTCTATGGCCCGCGCGATAATTTCAACTTGCAGACATCGCACGTCATCCCGGCGCTGATCCGCAAGACCATCGAGGCGCAGGCGCGCGGCGATCAAGAATTGGTCGTGTGGGGCGACGGCTCTCCAACGCGCGAATTCCTGTACGTGGAAGATGCAGCCGACGGCATCGTCACCGCCGCCGAAAAATACAACGGCGCGCAGCCGGTCAACCTGGGATCGGGATACGAGATTTCGATTAAAGACCTGGCCGAGATGATCGGTCGCCTGACCGGCTTCGAGGGCAAACTGGTTTGGGATACCAGCAAGCCCAACGGCCAGCCCCGGCGTGGACTGGACGTGACCCGCGCAAAGGAATATTTCGGCTGGAGCGCGCAAGTTCCGTTCGAGGAGGGGATGCGGCGCACCATCGCGTGGTTCAAGGAAAACAAGGAGAGAATAGAGAGTAGGGAACAGAGAATAGGGAATAGAGAGCAGAGAGTAGAGAGTTACCAAGCGGATTGAGAATGGACTACTCTCTGATTATCTAATCATCTTAACCATGGAAAAACACGAACCCACCACGATCTACATCAAACCATCCACCGGCCTGGCGGCGCTCAACTTGCGCGACTTTTGGGTGTACCGCGAGTTGGTCTTCTTCATGGTGTGGCGCGACGTGAAAGTGCGCTACAAACAGACCTTGCTGGGTATGGCCTGGGCCGTCATCCAGCCGGTGATGACCATGCTGGTATTCACATTCTTGTTCGACAAAGTGGCAAAACTTCCCACCGAAGGCATTCCCTATCCTGTCTTTTCGTTCACGGCGCTGCTGCCCTGGGGACTTTTCGTCACGGCCTTGAACCAGGGCAGCCGTTCCCTGGTGGCGCATAACAACATGGTGACGAAGATTTATTTCCCGCGCCTGATCCTGCCGATGTCCTCGGTGTTTGCCGGCCTGGTGGATTTTGCTATTGCTTTCGTCATCCTGGTCGTTTTGATGTTCTATTACCGCGTGACGCCCGCCTGGGAAGTTGTGTGGACGCTCCCGCTGTTCCTCCTGCTGGCGATCGTCACGGCCCTGGGCGTGGCGCTGTGGCTTTCGGCCATCAACGTGCAATACCGCGACGTGAACCACGCCCTGCCGTTCCTGACGCAGTTCTGGCTGTTCCTGACCCCGGTGGCGTACTCTGCCTCGATCATTTCGGAAAAGTGGCAGGTCGTCTATTCCCTGAATCCGATGGCGGGCGTGGTCAACGGATTTCGCTGGGCGCTGCTTGGTACAGGCAATGGCCCGGACCTCTCCCTGTGGGTTTCCGCTACGATTTCGGTTCTGATTTTGCTCTCAGGCCTTTTCTATTTCCGCAGCATGGAAAAGACCTTTGCGGATACGATCTAAATGACAACCGCCATTTCCGTAAACAACCTTGGCAAACGTTACCGCATCGGCGCGGCAGAGACGAAGTTCCGCTACAACATGCTGCGCGACGTGCTGGTGGATACGGTCTACGCGCCCGTGCGGCTGGCAAAGGCGTTGGTAGGGAAATCTGAGCGCAGGAGCAATCAAAACTTCGTCTGGGCCTTGAAGGACGTCTCCTTCGATGTGGAAGAAGGCCAGGTGCTCGGCATTGTGGGACGCAACGGCGCGGGCAAATCCACCTTGCTCAAGATCCTCTCGCGCGTCACCGAACCGACCCGGGGAACTGTTACCGTGCGCGGACGGGTTGGCTCCCTGCTGGAAGTTGGCACCGGATTCCATCCCGAACTGACCGGGCGCGAAAACATCTACATGAACGGCGCCATCCTGGGCATGAAGCGCGCCGAAATAGACAGCAAGTTCGATGAGATCGTGGCCTTCTCCGAAGTGGAGCAGTTCATCGACACGCCCGTCAAACGCTATTCCTCCGGCATGTACCTGCGGCTGGCGTTTGCCGTGGCAGCGCATCTCGAACCCGAAATCCTGGTGGTGGACGAAGTGTTGGCGGTCGGCGACGCCGAATTCCAGAAGAAATGCCTCGGCAAGATGGGCGACGTGGCCCAACAGGGACGCACCGTGCTGTTCGTCAGCCACAACATGTCCGCGATTTTGCGCCTGACGGAAGAAGCCATTGTGCTGAACAAGGGCCAACTCATTATGCGCGGCCCGACGCAACAAGCCGTCGACTTTTACCTTTCCTCCGGGCAGGCGCAGGCTGGCGAGCGTATCTGGGATGCGGACGAAGTTCCGCACAATGCCGCGCCCTTCCGCCCGATTGCCATGCGCCTGAAGGATCAGAAAGGCAAGGTCATCGACACGGTCCGTTCCATCGAGCCGGTCACGGTCGAGATGGAATACCGCCTCGAAGCGCCGCTGACCGGCCTGCGGGTGGGCTTCTACCTCAGCACCATGCGCGGCGAGTACGTCATCACCACCTTCGATACCGACGATGCGGCCAGATACGAAAAATTCAGCGCGCGCGATAGTGGTCACTACCTCAGCCGCTGCACCCTGCCCGCCGACCTGTTCAACGAAGGCCGTTACTCGCTGGGCGTCAACGCCAGTTCCTTCGGCGTGCGCCGCTACTTCCAGGACGAGCAGGCCCTGGCCTTCAACGTGGACATCTCCGGCGCGCCAGGCACGCAATGGGCCGAACCGCGCCAGGGACCGATCCGCCCGCGCCTGGATTGGAAGATCGAGAAAGTCGAATAATGAAACCCCAGAGACACAAAGTCGCGAAACCACAAAGAAAATAACCAGTATCTTTGTGCCTTCGCGATGAAGGACAGCATTACAGAAATTTGTTCACAAACTCGGAATGTATTTGTATAATACCCACGGTCACAAATTGCGCGTTCCTTCTCGTAAAAAAGCGCAATTTGTGACCGC
>JBMOMO010000029.1:11330-13022 GCA_049324135.1 Chloroflexota bacterium | reverse complement strand
CGCCCTGGGTATAAAAGGTTGTACCTAACTCATGTCTGCCTGTAGTTTTTCTGAGACCCACAAGTTAACCAATGTCTCGACAGAAACGCCTTCTTTTCTGGCGCGAGCGATAATCTGGTTGGCAAATGTAGACGCCAAAGGAACCCACTGCCGGCGAGAAGCGCGCACATCGATTTCTACCTCGCTCATCTCATCCAGGTAATCTGTCAGGCTATGAGTATCCCAAAATGCAGCCGCTGCCTCCATGCTGGAGAAATTTTCAGGAACGGGATCCGTTTTTTTATTTTTTTCGACCATAGTATTTACGCTCAAAATGGTTCATGTCTCTAGCACTGATAATCAACGCTCTATGGGAAGATTTGAAGATAAAAAATACAACCAAATACCTTCCTCCATCGGTCTGTCCGATGGCTGTATACATGTTCTCACCTTGTACACGCCCCTTTTCATGAAAGCGAAAACGTGGACGATTGAAAAAGATATCTTCAACTTCTTCAGGTGTAACTTGATGTTTGCTGATCAGTTTATCAATGACATCAGGCAACCAGATAAACTCTTCGATGAACATGTCGAATCGATTATAACATAGGGTATTAACGGCAAATGATTCTTCCCACGCTTAAATCCCTCCTGGGCTCCATCCCCTATACCGCCGACCTGTACGACGCGCTCCGCAGGGGCCGTCCGCGCACGCGCTACAACCTCGAGCAACTCCAGGCCGCCCTGCCGGCCGCCGTCCAGCAGGCGCGTCCCTATGCCGAAAAGGCCCCCAGGGGCAAGCGGCTCCTGCTCTTTGCCACCCTGCACTACTGGGTGGAGCAGGCCGCCATGCTCGGACTGGCCTTGCGCGGCCTCGGTCATAATGTCACCGTAGCCCACCTTCCCTACGGCGATTGGCGCAAGGATGTCAACGACTTCGACCTGCGCCGCCAGGATTTGTATACACGACGGGTTTTAAGCCCACTTACTGGATTGGTAAACACCGCATCCCTCCTCGACTTGAAGCCTGCCCCCGTTTTACCGGCGGATCTCCGCGAGGACATTCACCTCGTCTCCACCTACGACGCGCAGTACACCCTGCAAGTCGAAGACGTGGACGAGACCAGCGATCTCTTCCGCCTGCGCCTGCGCCGCAACGACCATGCCGCCCGCGCCGCCCTGGCCCTGATGCAGGCCGAAGGACCGGACGTGGTGCTCATCCCCAATGGGACGATCACCGAACTGGGCGCGGTCTACCGCGCCGCGCGGCATCTCGGTATCCGGGCTGTGACCTACGAATTCAACGACCAGCGCGAGCAGGTCTGGATCGCCCAGGACGATGAAGTTATGCGCCAGCACACCGACGCTCTGTGGGCGGCGCGCGGCGGACACAAATTGACCGGGGAACAGCGCCATCTCATCGAGGAACTCGAATCGGCGCGCATGGGCGCCAAGGCTTTTGGCAAATCCGCCCGCAAGTGGCAGGACGTGGAAACCGTCGGCGGGGAGCAGATGCGCCGCGAACTGGGCCTGGACGAGCGCCCGGTCATCCTGCTGGCGACCAACGTCCTGGGCGACAGCCTGACGCTGGGACGCAACACCTTTGCGGAGAGCATGGCGGCCTGGATCGCGGAAACGGTCCGGTTCCTGGCTGGCAGGCCCGGGGTCCAGTTGGTGATGCGCGTGCATCCCGGCGAGCGCCTGACGCATGGG
>JBMOMO010000029.1:0-11230 GCA_049324135.1 Chloroflexota bacterium | reverse complement strand
GCTGGGACGCAACACCTTTGCGGAGAGCATGGCGGCCTGGATCGCGGAAACGGTCCGGTTCCTGGCTGGCAGGCCCGGGGTCCAGTTGGTGATGCGCGTGCATCCCGGCGAGCGCCTGACGCATGGGCGTTCGATGGCGGATGTGGTCAACGAGGCGCTCCCATCCATCCCCGAACATATCCACGTCATCGGGCCGCTGGAAAAGGTCAACACCTATGACCTGATGGAAATCGCCTCGCTGGGACTGGTCTACACCACCACCACCGGCATGGAGATGGCGATGAACGGTATCCCGGTCATCGCTTGCGGCGAGACGCATTACCGCAAGCGCGGTTTCACTTATGACCCGGACAGTTGGGATGAGTATTACGCTATGCTAAATGTTGCCATCGAGGCGCCAAAACGACTTACGTCGGCGCAAATCGAAACCGCGTGGGAATATGCCTACCGCTTCTTTTTTGAATATCCCCATCCGTTCCCGTGGCGTTTGATGCACTTCTGGAAAGACCTGGATGTCTGGCCGCTGGGACGGGTGCTGTCGGAGGAAGGCCAGGCCGAATATAAAAAGACGTTCGATTATCTGGCCGGGGAGCCGATACAATGGTGAAGGTGTATGACCGACCCAAAACAACAAGTACGCGCATTCTATGACGAGATCGGCTGGAAGCAGGAAGGCGGCCTGTACCAGAACGCCCGCTTCGAGGACCTGCGGCCTGTCTCGCGCGACTACATTCACAACTGCCATTTGCGCGTCAACCGCCACCTGGCGCCCAGCGGCGACTTCCTGTTGGACGCCGGTTCTGGTCCGGTGCAATACGACGAGTACCTGACCTACTCGGCCAACTACCGCTACCGTGTTTGCGCCGATATTTCCATCACGGCCCTGCGCGAGGCGCGCAAGCGGGTGGGGGAGCGCGGCCTGTACGTAGTGATGGATATCGCCAACCTGCCTTTCAAGGCGGATGCCTTCGACGGCTTTGTGTCCATGCATGCCATCCATCACTTGCCTCTAACAGAGCATAAAGGCGCGTACCTGGAACTGGCGCGCGTGCTGAAGGCGGGGCGCAGCGGGGTGGCGGTCAACGGCTGGCACAACCCGCCCCTGATGCGCCTGGCCGAGCCGCTCATCCAACTGGGACGCAGCCTGGGCGGGCGCGGCCGGAAGCGCAAGAAGAACTGGCTGGAAGAAGACGACCAGGCCGGCACCTTCGTCGAAAAACTGACCCCGCGCTGGCTGAAGAACGAACTCAGGGGCGCGGTGCGCTTCGAGATCTATCCCTGGCGCAGCCTGAGTCCGCGCTTCATGCGCTGGTTCGTCCGCCCGCAACTGGGCGGGAGCGTTTTTTTGCGTCTTGTTTTTTGGCTGGAAGAACACTTTCCGCGCTTTTTTGGCGAGAATGGGCAGTATCCGATGGTTGTGATTAGGAAACCAGAGAGCAGAGACTAGTCTCTGTTCTCTACCCTCTGGAGAAATTATGAATTGGACTGACAAAGTAGTTCTCATCACCGGCGGCACTGGCTCGTTCGGGAAAAAATTTACCAAAATCCTGCTGGAAGAGAAACAACCCAGGAAGATCATCATCTTCAGCCGCGACGAACTCAAACAACACGAAATGCGCGTGCATGGCTATGACGATCCGCGCCTGCGCTATTTCATCGGCGACGTGCGCGATCGCGACCGCCTGCTGCGCGCCATGCACGGCGTCGACATCGTCGTCCATGCCGCGGCGCTCAAACAGGTCCCGGCCTGCGAATACAACCCCATGGAAGCCATCAAGACCAACATCATCGGCACCAGCAACGTCATCGAAGCGGCGCTCGACGCGGGCGTAGGCAAAGTCCTGGCGCTCAGCACCGACAAAGCCGTCAGCCCGGCCAACCTGTATGGCGGCACCAAACTGGTCGCCGAAAAACTGGTCATCCAATCCAACAATTACGCCGCTGGCACATCGACCCGCTACGCCTGCGTGCGCTACGGCAACGTGGTGGGCAGCCGCGGTTCGGTGGTTCCGCTGTTCATCAAGATGCGCAACACTGGAAAAATCACCATCACCGACGAACGCATGACGCGCTTCTGGCTCTCGCTCGAGCAAGGCGTCCACTTCGTCATCAACTGCATCCAGCAAATGGAAGGCGGCGAAGTCTTCATCCCCAAAATCCCCAGCACCAAAGTCATGGACCTGGCCCGCGCCATCGCCCCCGACGCCCAAATTGACATCATCGGCATCCGTCCTGGCGAAAAACTGCACGAGGACCTGCTCTCCGAGGACGAGGCCCGTAACGCCGTCGAGCGCGAGACGATGTACGTCATCAAACCGCCGGAAACGCTCTGGAACCGCAGCCAGCATTATGAAGGCGCGCCCCTGCCCGAAGGCTTCTCCTACACCAGCGACAACAACACCCAATGGCTCGACGTCGAAGGCATCCGTCAGTACATCGCGCCCTTCGAGGAAGCCTTTGCGAACGGAACCCTGGAGGGGTAAACAGGTAAACACGTACACAAGTACCTGTTTACCTGTTTACTTGTTTACCATGCGCATCCTCGTCACCGGCGCGTCTGGCCTCCTGGGACTCAATCTCAGTTTAGGGATGACTGGGACTCATACCATCGTGGGAGTTGATCGCAGCAAACTGGCGAATACGCCCTTCGAGTTGATCCAGGCCGATCTGCTCCACGCCGGGGCCTGCTCCCGTTTACTGGACCTGGTGCGCCCCGAGGCCGTCATCCACACCGCCGCCAACGCCGACGTGGACGCATGTGAATCCGCGCCTGACGAAGCCCACCGCCTCAACGCGGACCTGCCCGGCGAACTGGCCGCCGCCTGCGCCGAACGCGGCGTCCGCCTGGCGCACATCTCCACCGACGCGGTCTTCGACGGCGCAAAAGACGGACCCTACCTCGAAACCGACCCGCCCAATCCGCTCAGCCTGTACGCCCGCACCAAACTGGATGGCGAGCGGGCGGTCGCTTCGGTCAATCCTGAAGCCATCATTGCGCGCGTGAATTTTTTTGGTTGGTCGCTGGGCGGCAAGCGCAGTTTATCCGAGCACTTTTTCAATAACCTGTCTGCTGGAAACCAATGCGATGGGTTCACAGACGTCTGGTTCTGTCCCCTCTTCGTTGGCGACCTGGCGGCTATCCTGGTGCGGATGCTGGAAGCGGGCCTTTCGGGGCTGTATCATGTGGTAGCCTCGGAGTCGCTCACCAAATACGAGTTTGGCCTGCGCATTGCCCGCCAGTTTGGCTTCGACGAAAACCTGATCCGCCCGATCTCTGTCGAGCAAAGCGGCCTGACCGCTCGTCGTTCCCACAATTTACGCCTGTCTGTCCACAAGTTATCCACCGCTTTGGGGATACCCATCCCCGGCGTATCCACCGGGATCGCCCGGTTTTATGCACAACACCAACAAGGTTATCCACAGAAAATGCGGAGTTATGCACAGGTAGAGAGCAGGGAATAGCGACCTGCGTCTCTACCAATTTCTACTCCCTGTTCTCTACCCTCTGGAGGTAAACATGGAATTCAAAATCAACGACCATTGGATCGGCCCCAACCACCCGACCTACTTCATCGCCGACATTGCCGCCAACCACGACGGCGACCTGGAGCGGGCAAAACTGCTCATTCGCCTGGCAAAAGAGGCCGGCGCGGATGCGGCCAAGTTCCAGCACTTCCAGGCCGCCAGGATCGTCTCGGATTACGGTTTCAGTCACATGAACGCCCAGGTCAGCCACCAGGCGAAATGGAAGAAATCGGTGACACAGGTGTATGCCGAAGCCTCGGTCTCATGGGACTGGACTCCTATCCTGAAAGAAGAATGTGACAAAGTTGGGATTGACTTCTTTACGTCGCCCTACGATTACGATTCCATCGAGCATGTCGATCCGTACGTCCCGGCGTTCAAAGTCGGCTCCGGTGAAATCGACTGGATCGAATCGCTCGAGCATATCGCCTCCAAGGGCAAGCCGGTCATCATTGCCACCGGCGCATCTACGATTGGCGAGGTGCAAAGGGCCGTCCACGCCATTTTGAAAATCAACAAACAGTTGTGCCTCATGCAGTGCAACACCAACTACACCGCCAGCCCTGAAAATTACGATCACATCAACTTGAACGTCCTGAAAACATACGCTGCCATGTTCCCGGATGTGGCGCTGGGACTTTCCGACCACATGCATGGCAATTCCACTGTACTCGGCGCAGTAACCCTGGGCGCGCGCGTGGTCGAGCGCCATTTCACCGACAGCAACGACCGTGAAGGCCCCGATCACAAGTTTGCCTTGAACCCTGAAGCCTGGGCGCACATGGTCGAAGAGACGCGCTTGCTGGAGCGCGCGCTTGGCTCGGCAGACAAATTCATCACCGGCAACGAGCAGGATACCCAGGTGGTGCAGCGCCGCTGCCTGCGCGTCGCGCGCGACATCAAGGCTGGCGAAGTTTTCACCCGCGAGATGATCGATGTCCTGCGTCCTGCTACCCCCGGCGCGATCAAGCCCGACCAGATCCCCAATGTGATCGGCGCCCGCGCCCTGAACGATATGCCATTGGGCAAGGAATTGCGCTGGACGGATTTAGGTTCTTGAGTTTCAAGTTTCACGTTTCATGTTCGAGGCTGAGAGGCGTTGCTTGATTCAATTTCTTTTCACGACATCCAAAGGAGGATGACATGGCTACGATTACACGATTTGAGGACTTGATTGCCTGGCAGGAAGCGCGAAAGTTAATGAAGTTGGCTTACAAAGTTACTTCAGAGGGGTCTTTTGCCAAAGACTTCGAAATGAGAGATCAGTTTCGCGGGGCGGCTCTTTCTGCCATGACAAATATCGCGGAAGGTTTCGATAACGAATCGTCCATCGAGTTTGCTCGCTTTCTTGGTATGGCCCGCCGCTCTGCCGTGGAGGTTCAATCGCTGTGTTACGCGGCAATAGATGTCAAACACATCAATCAGGAAGAATTTCAAGCCTGCTACGATCAAGCCAAAAAGACTCAAGCCATCATCGGCGGATTGAAAAAATCTGTCCTGAAAAATCCCCATCGCCCAGCGAAACCCTCATCCCCATCCAAAACGTGAAACGTGAAACCTGGAACTTGAAACCTTGAAAGTAATCTATTTCTCCTCCGACTACTGCACCCACGACCATCGCTTCCTGTCTACCATCCGGGAGGGCGGGCATCAGGTCTATCACCTGCGCTTGCAAGCCAATCCCCGGCAGGTGGAGGATCGGCCTGTGCCAGAGGGCGTGGAGATCGTCCACTGGGCGGGCGGAAGGCGTCCCTTCCGCTGGCGGGACCTGCCGCGCCTGGCGCTCGATTTCCGTCGTGTAGTCAAACGTATCCAGCCGCACCTGGTCCATGCCGGGCCGATCCAGACCTGCGCCTTCATCGCAGCCTTGTCCGGTTTCCGCCCGCTGCTGAGCATGTCGTGGGGCTTCGACTTGATGGAGGATGTCCACCGCAATGGGTGGTACGAGAAAATTACGAGTTACGTGTTGCGCCATAGCACGTTCTTCACCAGCGATGCGCTCGTCACCCGCGACAAAGCCGTCGCCTATGGCATGAACCCCGACCGCACGGTCGTCTTCCCCTGGGGCGTGGACTTGCAACGCTTTGCGCCAGACACTGAACACTGGTCACTGAACACTGCGAAGTCCCCGAAGGGGGATGACTTCACTCTGTTTTGCAACCGCTCCTGGGAGCCAAGGTACGGGGTAGATGTCCTGGCCAAAGCGTTCGTCAAGATAGCGGGAGCAGCCCCCAATGTCCGCCTGATGCTGATGGGAGGCGGCTCGCAGGGCGCGCGCATCCGCCAGATCCTGCTCAACGGCGGCGTCCTGGATCGCGTCCAATTCCCCGGCCAGATCTCCCAAACCGACCTGCCTCGCTGGTATCATATGGCAGGCCTGTACGTCACCCCGTCGCACGTGGACGGTTCGTCGGTGTCGCTGATGGAAGCGCTGGCGAGCGGACTGCCGTGCCTGGTTTCGGACATCCCCGCCAATCGCGAGTGGGTGAGCGAGGGCGTGAACGGCTGGCTGTTCCCGGACGGCGACGCCGATGCGCTGGCGGGGAAGATCCTGCAGGCGGTTGCGCAGCGTGAGAAGTTGCCTGCCATCGGTCGCGCGGCGCGCGCAGTAGCCGAGGAGCGCGCTGACTGGAAGAAGAACGCCGCCAAATTGTTCGCCGCTTATCAACAGGCTGTGGAACTCGCCTGACCAAAGGAGGTTGCTATGTTTTTCTCGCTCGTAATCATGGTCGCGGTTGCGATCCTGGCCGTCCTGTTTGCCACGTACAACCCGACGTTGGTGGAGATCGATCTTTTTGGCTATGCACTCCAGGGCACGATTGGCCTGTTCCTGGTCGTTGCGTTGGGAGTGGGCGTGTTGTTGGGCGTGATCGTCATGCTGCCCTCGGTCTGGAAGCGCAGTTTTGCCATCCAGCGCCAGCGCAAGCAGATGGAAGAACTGAGCCAGAAGCCCAAACGACCCGCTGCCAGGAAAAAATAGCATCTATGCAGCCTCGCGTCGTCGCCATCATCCAGGGACGGATGGGATCCTCCCGCCTGCCGGGCAAGATCCTGGCCGACATCGCCGGACAGCCCATGCTCCAGCGCGTCTTCGCACGGACCTCGCGGGCCGCTACCGTGGCCGAAACAGTGTTCGCCACCACTACCGATCCCAGCGACGATCCGGTGGCCGAGTACTGCGACTTCAGCGGCATCCCCTTCACGCGCGGCAGTTTGTACGATGTGTTGGATCGCTATTACCAGGCCGCCAAATGGACGCGGGCAGACGTCATCGTGCGCATCACCGCCGATTGCCCGGTCATCGACCCGGCGTTGATCGACGAGATTGTGAAAACCATGATCGAGGGCGAATATGACTTTGCCTGCACCCGCCTGCCTCCTCCCTGGCATCGCACCTATCCCATTGGCCTGGATACGGAAGTATGCACCTTTGCCGTCCTGGAGCGCGCCTGGAAGGAAGCCAAAGAGCCGCAACATCGCGAACATGCCATGCCGTATCTCTACGAAGGGGTGGAACTTACAGCGGTCAGCCGCCGACTTTCGGAAGGCGTTTCCCCGCGCGGGTTCCGTATCGCCTTGCTCAATCACACCACTGACTTCGGCGATTACCGTTGGACGGTGGACACGCCCGCAGACCTGGAATTCATCCGCCAGGTGTACCGCCGTTTCGATGGCCGTGATGACTTCACCTGGAAAGAAGTCCTCGACCTGCTTCAGCGTGAACCGGCTTTGATGAACATCAACGCCGGCGTGAAACACAAGACCCTTGCCGACCTCGACGAACGCGCCCTCCCTACTGACCACTGATAACTGGTGACTGATAACTGATGACTTCACTCACCCTCTTCTCTGCCCCCAAACCCTTCACCGATCCGCACATTGCCGCCATCCAGCGCAATGCGGTACGCTCCTGGACCTTGCTCCCAGATGTCGAAGTCATCCTGCTTGGCGAAGAGACCGGCCTGGCCGAAGCCGCGCGGGAACTTGGCGTCAGGCGCATCCCCCAGGTGGCGCGTAACGCGAACGGCACGCCGCTGGTCTCGTCCATGTTCCAACTTGCTCGTGAGAACAGTCACAGCGACCTGCTCTGCCTCATCAACACGGACATGCTCATCATGCCCGACTTCATCGAAGCGGCGGGGGCCTGTCGTAGGTCATGTTCGGAACGCGGTTTGTCGAACTTTGTCCTCCTCAGCCAACGCTGGGACCTGGATGTGACCCAACCCCTCGAATTCGATGAAGGTTGGCAGACCCGCCTGCGCGCGCGCGTGAAGCGGGACGGCCAACTCCACAAGCCTGCTGGCAGCGACTTTTTCCTCTTCCCTCGTTCCGCATATCTCGACCTTCCAGACTTTGCCATCGGCAGGGCCGGTTGGGACAACTGGATGATCTACAAAGCCCGTCAAGAGGGCTGGCCGGTGATCGATTGCACGCCCTCGGCCATGATCGTGCACCAGAACCACCACTATCGCCACCTGCCCGGCGGGCGCTCGCACCATACCACCTCGGAAGCCGACCAGAACACCCGCCTTGCGGGAGGCCAGGCCGCCATCCGCTATACGATCCTGGACGCGACCCACCAACTGGTGGACGGGAACCTCGTCCGCCCCAGGATGACCCGCCCGCGTCTCCTCCGCCGCCTCGAATTGCTCCTGCGCAAGATGTTTTTCTTCCTCCCCGAACAGACGCGCGAAAGCGTCGTCCGCCCCAAACGCTGGAAGAAGCGTATTCAGAGATTCATCAAAAAATAATCCTCTTCACCTGTGTTCATCTGTGGACTCCCCATGAGAAAAGGACAAAACCCCGCCAAGTTCGTCAACCAGGTCGCCAAACCGCAGCGCATCACCGCCGCCATGCTGACCTACATCCCCTTCCTGAGCGGATTCTACGCCGAGACGCTCGACGTGCTCAAAGTCAGCCTGGACTCGATGCGGGCGGACGCCGGCCTGCCCTTCGACCTGCTGGTCTTCGACAACGGCTCCTGCCCCGAAGCGCGCGATTATTTGATCAAGGAAAAGGAAGAAGGCCGCATTCAGTACTTGATCCTGTCCGAGAAGAACGTCGGCAAGGGCGGCGCGTGGAACATCCTCCTGGCGGGCGCGCCGGGCGAGATCATCGCCTACGCCGACAGCGACGTGTTGTTCTCGCCGGGCTGGCTGGCGCGCTCGGTCGAACTCCTGGAAACCTTTCCTAACGTTGGCATGGTGACCGCGCGTCCCTTCCGCACGCCGCCGGAGTTCTACAGCGCCACGCTCGATTGGGCGCGGCAAAATGCCATTTTGGAAGAAGGTCAATTCATTCCCTGGGAAACCTTCCTGGAATTCAATCTTTCGTTGGGCCAGACCGAGGAAGAGAACATGAAAGTTTATCAGGAGACGAGGGATTGGAGAATAACTTACACCCCGTCATTGCGAGGAGGGCGCTCTTCCCGACGAAGCAATCTCCCTGCCGGTGATGAGACTGCTTCGCACAGCGTCCCCTTTGGGGAAGGAACGCTCGCAGTGACATCTGATAAAGTTGTTGCTTATGCGGGCGGCTCGCACTGGCAGTTCACCGCTTACAAGTCCACCCTCCAGCAATTCCTGCCCTTCGACATGGACAAACCGATGGGACAGGTGCGCCAGTTGGACAAGCGCATGAACGACGCCGGCCTGCTGCGCCTGATGGTCTCCGACCCGCTGGCGATGAACATGTCCAATACGCTGGGATATTTGCGCGGGGAAATGCGGCAGGCCGGGAAGAAGAAACCCGTTTCGGTTGGCAAGCGCGTGCTTGCGTGGGGGCCGATGAAGAAATTGTTGTTGGCGGTTTATAACAAGATCTTCACCTGGTACTATTCGTAGCATGGCCTCCCGCCTCAACCGAATGTAGAAAATAATGGAGTGCAGTATGTCAGACTGTGACGTGATCGTGATCGGTTCGGGCGCGGGAGGGTTGACTGCCGCGGTGGCGTTGGCGCAGGCGGGGAAGAAAGTGTTGGTGTTGGAGCAACACGACAGGCCTGGAGGCTGGACTCATTCGTTCACGTTGAACGGGTATCGCTTCAGCCCTGGCGTCCATTACATCGGCGATTTGCAGGAGGGCGGAGGCTTGCGGCGAATCTATGATGGGCTGGATGTGTCGCAGGATTTGGCGTTTATCGAGTTGAATCCCGATGGGTACGATCATATCGTCGTCGGCGATAAACAAGTTGATTTCCCCAAAGGCAAAGAAAATTTAATCGAACGACTCAAGAGTCATTTTCCGCATGAGGCGCAGGGGATTGACGGATATTTCAACGACCTGACGAACATGATCGAAGGTCTGCGGCGGCTGGGCAATCTCTCCAATCCGCTGGATGCGGCGCGGGGCGTGGGCAGCGTCCTCAAGTGGGCGCGCGCCACGGGCGCCGACCTCATCAACGCGCACGTCAGCGACCCCGTTTTGCGCGGCGTGCTGGCGGGTCAATCGGGCGACCACGGGCTGCCGCCTTCGCAGGTCAGCGCGTTTGTCCATGCGGGAATCACCCATCACTATTTCAATGGCGGATACTACCCGATGGGCGGCGCATTCACGATCCCGCGCGCGTTCGTTCGGGCGTTGAAAAGGTCTGGGGGGCAGATCAGGCTCAAGTCACGCGTGAAGCGGATCATGCTCGAGGGGAGAAAAGTGATCGGCGTCGAATTGGAATCGGGGGAGGAAATCCGCGCGGGAGTCGTCATCTCCAATGCCGATCCCGAAGTGACGTTCGGCAAGATGATCGGGCGCGAGCAGTTGTCGGCGAAGTTGCGGAGGAAGATCGACGGGGTGAAGTATTCGACGTCGTGCCTGAGTCTGTTCTTTGCAACGGACATGGATCTGCGCGGCGCGGGACTCGACTCGGGCAATATGTGGTACTACGATCACGCGGACGTGGACAAGATTTACGCGGAGGGACTCACGGATGCTTTGCTGCGTGACACCACACCTGCGGTGGGTGCAGGTGAGACGCCGCCCGGGATGTTCCTGACTGCCACGACGTTGAAAGACCCGTCGAAGATGCACAAGACGGGCGCGACGGCGGGACATCATACCTGCGAGTCGTTCGCGTTCGTGAGTTATGAGGGGTTCGAGAAATGGGCGAATACGCGCTATGGCGCGCGCCCCACGGACTACGACGCGATGAAGGAAGACCTGGCGTGGCGGATGGTGCGCGGGCTGGAGAAGCGCATCCCTGGGTTGAGCAAGCACATCACGTTTTACAGTCTCGGCACGCCGCTGTCGAACGAACATTATCTCAACGCGACGCGCGGCAATTTATACGGCATTGACAAGCGCCCGTCGCAGGTGGGTCCGCTGGGGTTTACGCCGCGCACGGAGTTCGAGGGTCTGTTCCTGTGCGGGCAAAGCACGATGAGCCACGGCGTGGCGGGAGTCACCGCTTCGGGAGTGGAGGCGGCGAAGGCGGTGTTGGGTGTTAGAACGAGGGATTTGTTGACGGGGAAGGGGGAGGGGTTGAGGCTGCTTCGCGCCGAGGAGGTAACGGATGCGCGGATGGAGGGAACGGATGGGGAAGAGGAGAGGATGGAGGGGGAGGTGTGAGGGGACAAAACCAACATCATAGTAAAAGCAGGAATAGGAGAGATCTCATGAACACTGAAGAAAAAATTGCTTGCATTCCACGCTCACTAAACCAAAATGGATTCAATCCAAAATGCACGTTGCCCTATGGTTTGAAATTGGAGCA
>JBMOMO010000028.1:2731-30884 GCA_049324135.1 Chloroflexota bacterium | reverse complement strand
CGACCATGTCCCTGACCAATACGTTCTCGATCAAAGCCGGCGACCGGGCCTTTGTGGATTTTAGCGCACAACTGAAAACCGTGACGGTCAGCGAGGCGGAAGCGGAGAGCAGCGGGGGCGGCAGTTCCCCGATCCTGGGCATCCTGGGTGGGTTGCTCCTGCTGGGCGGGCTGGGACTGGGCTGGTATGCCTTCCAGCAGCGCAAGCCTGAGAGCAGGTTGAAAGGTGGAGGGTTGGGGAAGAAGTAGGGGGAAAGTGAGTAGAGAGTAGAGAGTAGTAAAAGGACTTGCGCTTTGGTTGGGCAAGTCCTTTTTGACTGATGGTGAATAACGTCCCGAAGGTTTTCTCGAAAACGCTGGTTGTCTTTCGAGCCTTCGGGACGGTTGTCCAATCGTGATGTTGTCGTTTACGGCGCGGCCGGGATGGGGCCGTAGGTGGGCGCGCAGACGATGTCGTAGTATTCCAGTTCGGCGGCTTTGTTCTGCTCGGCGTAGGCGGCGGCTTCGTTGCCCAGGTTGCGCACGCTGTCCAGGTGGGCGCGGGCGTCTGTGTCCCAGTAGCGGGGCAGGGTCATCAGCGGGTCGCCGATGGGGCCTTCGGGAATATAGAAGGGACGCTGCGGGTCGGACTGGTCGCCCAGCGGCGCCCAGTTGTACATCAGCGGGCCGCGCGGGTTGACGGTGAAGCCCAACTGGTAGCCGAACTGGCGCGCAAATTGCACCGGTCGCGCGCCAAACCCACCGCCCGGCCAGATGACGGCAATGGGAGTCTTGTTGTAGTATTTTTGGATATTGGTGATAGCACCCTGTAATTCGCTGGTCAGGTAATCGTCGCTGGAATTGTCATCCATGGGGATGTTGTGGATGACGCCATGCGCCTGGTAGTCCACCCAACCTTCGGCGGAGAGCGCGGCATTCTCGGCCCACAGGTCGGGGCGCTCGTCTTTGGCGATATACCCGTTGACCACCGGCCAGCCCCATTGTTCATAGAAAGGACGGAAGTGGGTATTGAAGTATTCGGCGAAGTGACGGTCGTCCACGATCAGCAGGACCGAGCGCGGCGGGATGAATGCGTTGCGCTCCATGAAATCTGCCATTTGCTGCATGTCGATGGCCTGGAAGCCCTGTTCATACAGATCTTTCATCAGCCTGCGTTGTTCATCGGCGCTGATCTGGTTGATGTCGGTGGCCTTGTCCTTGCTGATGGAGTGGAACATGATGACCATGACCACTGTCCCTGGCGCGGCGTTGTTGGGATTCCACTTGTTTTGCAGGTACTGGCAGGTATCTGTGATGTAGGTATGCGGCGTGTCCAGCGGATGCAGGAGGCTGCTGGTGTAGACCGACGGCAAGGCCGGCGGGGTGCGCGGCAGGGAAGTGGCGGTGGGCGCGAGCGTTTCGGTGGGCGGGGACGTGGGCGTGGCCATGCCCGCCAGCGCGGTCTGCACGGCCTGGGTCATCACGGCGCCCATATCGGGGGTAGGAGAGGCAGGCGCAGGCTGGCAGGCGGCCAGGGTAACGGCCAGCAGGCCGAGGGCTTGTACTGAGCGAAGCCGAAGTATGAGGAAGAGGCGGGAGAGGGGAGAGGGCATGGGGTGAATTCTAACAGCAAATTCCCGGTGTGTTTTTACGGCGCAACCGGGAGCGGGCCGTAGGTGGGCGCGCAGACGATGTCGTAATATTCCAGTTCGACGGCTTTGTTCTGCTCGGCATATTCCCTGGCTTCGTTGCCCAAGGCGCGTATGGGATCCAACTTGTCCAGCACCTGGTAAGGCCAGTAACGGGGCAAGGTCATGCGCGGGTCGTTGATTTGCCCTTCAGGGAAATAATTGGGGCGTTTGGGATCTTCCTGGTCTGTGAGCGGCACCCAATTGTACATGACCGGCCCGCGCGGGTTGCTCGTGAAGCCCAGGCGGTACTCATATTCGCGGGCAATTTCTACGGATTGGAGGTCGAACCCGCTATCCGGCCAGATGACGGCGACCGGCCTGGCGTCGAAGTTCTGCTGGAGGTCGTCGCGCGAGGCCTCGAATTCGCTGGCGATGGTTTCCGGGGAGACTTTTTTGTTGGTATGCGAGGGCGCTTGTGTCTGGTAATCTACCCAGCCTTCGGATGCAAGCGCCATATTCCCCGAAAGGGTAACTGTGCGGGTGCCGTCTTCGGCGCTGGCCCAGGCGTTCACCACCGGCCAGCCCCAGCCTTCGTACAAGGGGCGGAAGTGGGAATCGAAGTAATCCGCCTGGCGGCGGTCGTCCACCAGCAGCAGCGCCGAGCGGGGTGGGATGGCGGCGTTGTGGTCGAGGAAATCGGCCAATTGGGCGGCTGTGATGGCTTGGAAGCCCTGCTCGTGCAGGGCTTTCACGATCCGGCTGAAATTTTTTGCGCTGATTGCGGTAGGATCGCCGGTTTCGCCTTTGACGATGCCCCGGAACATGATGATGATTACGATTGTCCCTGGCGCGGCGTTGCCTGGCGTCCATTTGTCGCGCAAATATTGGCAGGTATCGTCGATGTAGGCGTGAGGGGCGTCCAACGGATGGAGGATATCGCTCGCCAAAGAAGGCGCCATTGTGAAGGGCTGCGGCAGGGCGGGCGGCGTGCGCGGGACCGGCGTCTTTGTCCGCGTGGGGGTGGGGACGGCGGTTTCGGTTGGTGCGTTCCTGGTTGCGTTGGCGTCAGGGAATGCAGGGGCGGGCGGCGACTCGTTTTGGGGCATGCACGCGGCCAATAAAACGGCCAGCAGGCCGAGGCTTAGGAAGAAGCGGGAGAGGGGAGATGGCATGGGAGGCGTAATCCGTAAGACTATTCGTTGCCCTCGCCTTTGATGAATGCTTCGGTCATTTCGCGGCAAATGTTGTCCCTGAACTGTTTGGGCGGGGTCTTGAAGAAGTACGAGGAAGGGCCGATGATGGGGCCGCTCAGTTTGCGGTCGAGCGCCAGTTTGGCGCAGCGCACGGCGTCGATCATCACGCCGGCCGAGTTGGGGCTGTCCCATACTTCCAGTTTGGTTTCCACGTTGAGCGGCACGTCGCCGAAGGTGGTGCCTTCCATGCGGATGTAACACCACTTGCGGTCGGTCAGCCAGGGGACGTGGTCGCTGGGGCCAACGTGAACGTTATCGGCGTCCATCTGGTAGGGGATCATGCTGGTGACGGCGCCGGTCTTGGAGATCTTCTTGCTCTCCAGGCGCTCGCGTTCCAGCATATTGAGGAAATCGGTGTTGCCGCCGAAGTTCAGTTGGTAGGTGCGGTCGATGCGCACGCCGCGGTCCACGAACAGGCTGGCGATGGCGCGGTGCAGGATGGTTGCGCCGACCTGCGATTTGATGTCGTCGCCCAGGATGGGCAGTTTGGCGTCGCGGAAGCGCTTGCCCCAGTATTCCGACGAGGCGATGAAGACCGGGATGCCGTTGACGAAGGCGCAGCCCGCTTCGATGGCCTGCTCCACGTACCATTTGGTCGCCATCTCCGAACCGACCGGCAGGAAGTTGACCACCACATCGGTCTTGGTCTCTTTGAGCAGGCCAACGATGTCAGCGGTTGGCCCCGGCGCTTTCTTGACCACCTGCGCCAGGTACTTGCCCAGGCCGTCGTGGGTCATGCCGCGCACCACCGGCGCGTTCATGGACGGTACCCCTGTGAATTTGAAGGTATTGTTCGGGAAAGCAAAGATCGCCTCGGAGAGGTCCTTGCCGACTTTGCCCTCGACCACATCGATGCCAAGGGTAAACTCAACGTCGCGGACGTGATACCCCCCCAGGTTGACGTGCATGATGCCGGGAACGGTTGCGTCGTCGTTGGCGTCTTTGTAATAGTGGACGCCTTGCACCAGCGAGGAAGCGCAGTTCCCTACGCCGATAATTGCAACGCGCACTTTTTTGTTTGCCATGAAGTACTCCTTATGGATGGGTTACAATGTGTTGGCAGGAAGCGGAAGCCGCCTTCCCAATGCCATTGTTAGAAGACCTATATTGTATAATGCAAGAAACTTCTTCACAGTTCAAGAGGCAGACGATGTCTGAATCAACCCGAAAATTGGGCGACCTGCTCGCCGTCATACGCGGACTTCGGTCTGCTACCGATACCGGTCAGTTGTTGCAGCGCCTGACGGCCGCCGCCACCGACCTGACGGATAGCGAAGCCGCGTCTATCCTGAAGTTCGATCCGGACTCGAATACTTTACATTTCATCGCTGCGCCCTGGTTCCATCAGCAACAACTCAAGGATGTGAGCGTACCCCTGGATGGAAGCGCGGCCGGCTGGGTATACAGCAAGGTCGAACCGCTGCTCATCCACGATGCGGCAGTGGACCCTCGTCACTTCAAGGAAGTGGACCAGGCGATCGGGTTCACGACCTCCTCGTTGCTGGCGGTCCCGATGACGCACGGCGGCGAGACCCTGGGCGTGATCGAAGTGCTCAACAAGACAGGCAACGCCCATTATACCGAGGATGATGTCACAATTCTAGAGATATTGGCGTTCTACGCTTCCCTGGCGCTGTGGACGATGGGCCTGGAAGCGCGCGTGGGCGCGACGCAGGACGAAAGACAGGAGTTGGACCGCCTGAAAAGCAATTTCATCGCCATTACCTCGCACGAACTGCGCACGCCATTGGGGTTGATCCTCGGCCACGCCACCTTCCTGCGCGAGACCATCGCCGAGGAAGAGCGCGGGCCGATAGAGATCATTATCCGCAACGCCAACCGGCTCAAGGAAATTATCGAGAACCTGACCAGCGTGGACAATGTGGAGAGCGGCGTGGCGCGCCTGCGCCAGAATGCAATGTCCATTCCTGCCGTTGTACAAGAGGTGGTCTCTACTTTCCAAGACATGGCGGCCAGCAAGAATATTACGCTGCGGGTGGATACTGGCAACCGCGACCTGCTTGTGGAAGCGGATGCGAACAAGATCGGTGTGGCGCTCAGCAACCTGGTGCGCAATGCGATCATGTTTACCGACCCGGGCGGGCAGGTGTTGGTCAGGGTGACGACCATGCCAGGCTACGCGCAGGTCGCTGTGATCGACAATGGGATCGGCATCCCGGCCAGGGACCTGGGGAAGGTCTTCGAGCGTTTCTTCCAGGTCGAGTCGCACCTCACGCGGCGGCACGGCGGCATGGGGCTGGGACTTTCGGTCGCCAAGGCCATGATCGAGATGCACGGCGGGCGCATCTGGGTGGAAAGCGTGGAAGGCAAAGGCAGCAATTTCACCTTCCTGCTGCCGGTCACCGAAGCGCCGTTCAAATCTGCTGAAAGCGTCTTTACCTCCTGAGCGGCATGGAACCTCGTTTTGTCCTGGCTGGCCTGTTACAGCGTGAATACCTGCTGCCGCCATTCGGCCATCCGTTGCTGGACGCGCCGGGCGGCAGCCTGTTGTACGCCGCCGGCGGCGCGCGCATCTGGGAGACAGAAATCGGCCTGCTGGGGCGGGTGGGCGAGGACTATCCCCACCAGTGGCGGCGCGACTTCGAGGCGCGCGGCTTCGATACGCGCGGGCTGCGCATCCTGCCGGGTGCGCTGGACTTGCGCGCGTTCCGCGTCTATTCCGATACGCTGGAAGTGGGATTCAACAACCCGGTCTCGCATTTTGCGCGCCGCGCGTTGACCTTCCCCAAGGCGCTGCTGGGCTACCAGGCGCCGCCCGCCTTCCAGGAAGACGCGCGCAAGCCGCACCCGCACGCGCCTGCGGTGGGCGACATCCCGAAGGATTACCTGGAGGCTGGCGCTGCCCACCTGTGCCCGATGGACCTGGCCAGCCAGGGACAATTGCTGGCGGCCTTCAAGGCTGGGGCGGCGGTGACGCTTACACTCGACCCTGCGCCCGGTTACATGCTCCCCAAATTCCTCAAGGACCTGCGCGCCCTGCTCAACGGCCTGACGGCATTCCTGCCCTCCCAGGAGGAACTGCGCGCCTTGTTCTGGGGCCAGACCAATGACCTGTGGGAGATGGCCGAAACGCTGGGAACCTACGGCTGCGAACTGGTCGTGGTCAAATGCGGCGCGCGCGGGCAGTTGCTGTACGACGCGGTTGGAAAACATCGCTGGGAGGTCCCGGCTTACACTTCGCGTGTAGCGGACCCCACCGGCGCGGGCGACGCCTTTTGCGGCGGTTTCCTGGCCGGCTATCGCAAAAATTACGATCCCCTGGAAGCGGTTTTGTACGGCAACGTTTCGGCCTCGCTCAAGATGGAAGGCAGCGGCGCGTTCTATCCGTTGGAGGTCGCGCCGGGACTGGCGCAGGCCAGGCTGGAATCGCTCAGGAACCTGGCGCGGGAAGCGTAGGACAGGCCATCCATGCAAAACCTCCTCGATCTCGTCGTCCGTATCCAGCAGATTCCCGCCCCCACCTTTGCGGAAGGGCAGCGGGCGGAATTCGTCAGGGGCCTGTTCGAGGCCGAAGGCTTGCAGGACGTTTCCCTGGACGCGGTTGGCAACGTCTATGCGCGCCTGCCAGGGCAGGGATCGGGCAAGCCGCTGGTGGTCAGCGCGCACCTCGACACGGTCTTCCCCATCGAGACCGACCTGGCGGTCTCCATCCAGCCCGACCGGATTGCTGGTCCCGGAATCGGGGACAACGCGCTGGGCGTAGCGGCCCTGTTCGGGCTGCCCTGGTTGCTGCGCGCGCGCGGCATTGCGCTGCCGGGCGACCTGTGGCTGGTGGCGAATGTCTGCGAGGAGGGATTGGGCGACCTGCGCGGGATGTGGGCTGTGGTGGAGCGCTTCGGCGCGGGGGCGCTTGCCTGGCTGGTGATCGAGGGCTTATCGCTGGGTTTCATCCAGCACCGCGGACTGGGCGTGCGGCGCTACCGCATTTCGGCGCATACCGGCGGCGGGCATTCCTGGTCGGATTACGGACAGCCTTCGGCGCTGCACGAACTGGCGCGCCTGGCGACGCAGTTGACCTCCATTCCCTTGCCGGAGCAGCCGCGCACGACCTTGAACGTGGGGCGCATGGGCGGGGGCACCTCGGTCAACGCGATCGCTTCCGAGGCCTGGCTCGAACTGGACCTGCGCTCGGAGGGTTCGCAGGCGCTGGACGACCTCGTCCGGCGGGTGGAGTCGCTGGTCGGAACGGGGAGCAGGCCCGGGGTGCGGTTCGAAGCGCGGGTCATCGGGCAGCGTCCGCCGGGGGAATTGTCGCCCGGCCATCCCCTGGTGCGGCTGGCGGAGCGCTGCCTGTTGGCGCAGGGCATCGAGCCGAAGTTGACGGTCGGTTCGACCGACGCCAATGCGCCGTTGAGCCGCGGTTTCCCCGCGCTGGTGTTGGGGGTGACGACCGGCGGCGGGGCGCATACCCCCGGCGAGTACATCCACACCGAACCGGCGGCGCGCGGTATGGCGCAACTGTTGGAGTTCGTCAGCCGGGTTTGGAGGCCAGTGTTTTAGCGCCCAACCACCCGCCGCCCAACAAAATAGTACAAAAGCGACGATTGTATCTTGTTTGTACTATAATATTGTGGCGTCCTCGACGTAATACCCCAGGAGTTGAAGAGATAGACAATGAGCCTGTTGCGTGATTTGATTTCCAGTGTACGAGAAGATGCGTCGGTGCGCTCCATCCTGGTCGGCGTACATTGGGTTGTGGTGTGCAGCCGTTCCTGCGGCATGGCGGCCGCCATCCGCGCCGACCACCCGCACGGCGCGCCGGATGTCCGGGATGCGGGCAACCTGCTGTCCAGGTCGGCCCGCGAACTGGCCGAGTTGGCCTTCTCCGCCTCGCCCCTGGAGGCCGGCATCGGCGTGGCGGCGCTCAATTCCCTGCTGGCGATGGACGAGTCGCAGGCGGTCGAGATCAACGCCGCCCAGGTGCTGGCCGAGCGCGGCAAGGACCGCAACGTGGCGCTGATCGGCAGTTTCCCGTTCATCCCGCAACTGCGCCAGGCGGTCGGGCAGTTGTGGGTGATCGAACAGCGCCCCGCGCAGGGCGAATACCCCGCCGAAGCGGCCCCCGACCTGCTGCCGCGCGCCGACCTGGTTGCCATCACCAGCAGTTCACTGGTCAACGGCACCTTCGACGGCCTGCTGGCGCTTTGCCCGCCGCGCGCCACCGTCATGCTGCTGGGCCCCAGCACGCCGCTTTCGCCGATCGTCTTCGACTACGGCATAGACATCATGTCTGGTACGCGCATCGTGGATGCAGAGGCCGTCCTGCGCACGGTCGGGCAGGGGGCCTCCTTCCGGCAGGTGGAGGGCGTGCGGCTGCTGACCTTTGCCCGGCCTGTCGATTGATCCCACCACACGAACAATTCCTTCGCGGAGTCATCTATGAAACCAACCCGGCCTGTCCTGTTCTTGCTCGCCCTGGCCATCCTGTTGTCCTTGTTGTCCATGCCCGCCCCTGTCCATGCCCAGGGGAGCGACCCGGTGGTGCGCGCGGTGCTATTTTACTCGCCCACCTGCCCGCATTGCGCCCAGGTCATCCAGCAAGACCTGCCGCCCCTGTTCGACCAGTACGGCGCGCAACTCGAAATCATCGGCGTGGACATCTCCCAGCCGAACGGCCAGGCCTTGTACATGGAAGCCATCGATACCTTCCAGATCCCGCAAGAACGCCTGGGCGTCCCCACCCTGGTCGTGGATGACGTCGTCCTGGTCGGCTCGGTCGAAATCCCGACGCAATTCCCACCTTTGGTGGCGCAGTACCTGGCGCAGGGCGGGGTGGACTGGCCGGCCATCCCCAGCCTGACGGAGGCGATTGCGGCTGCCGAAGCGGCTGTGACGCCGACCGCGCCCGCCGACCCCGCGCCTCAAGACCCGACGCCCGGGGCTGTATCATCCCCGCAGGGGACCTCCGTTACCCAGGCCGCTCCCGCGCCCGGCCTGGTCCTGCCCGACCCGCACGACCTGACCTGGCAGGAAAAATTCACCCGCGACCTGGCCGGGAACACGCTTTCGGTCATCGTGCTGGTTGGCATGTTGGGCGCGCTGGTGTGGGCGGGCAGGGCTTTCTTCGGCGTTGCGCCGTCCGTTTCCCTGGCGCAGGCGCGAACAGGGCAGGCGCGAGGCCTGTCCCTACTGGTTCCATTGTTGTGCGTTGTTGGGTCGGGCGTGGCCGGCTACCTGGCCTACGTCGAGAGCGCGCAGGTGACGGCGGTATGCGGCCCGGTGGGCGACTGCAACACCGTCCAGCAGAGCGAATACGCGCGCTTGTTCGGCGTGCTGCCCATCGGCGCGCTGGGCCTGGCCGGGTACGTCCTGATCCTGCTGGCCTGGCTGGCGATGCGCTCTGGCCGCCGCCCCCTGGCCGACTGGGCCGCCCTGTCCCTGCTGGGCATGACGCTGGGCGGCGCGCTCTTCTCCGTCTACCTGACCTTCCTGGAACCCTTCGTCATCGGCGCCACCTGCGCCTGGTGCCTGACCTCTGCGGCCGTGATGACAGCCCTGCTGCTGTTCGCGGTGGAGCCGGGCAGGCGCGCCCTGGCCGCCTTGCGGGCGGGGTGATCTGGAACTGATACGAGACAGTCACCTCGCAAGGTGACCGTCTCGTATATTGCTGGTCGTGAGCAATGCCCGTCGCAATCCCCATGTATCGGCATAGCGGACGTGGTTGATCCAGCCGCGCAGGCAGGCTTCGAAGTTTGCATGGCCTACTTCAACCCCAACACCTCGTACACTTCCACCGGCTGGGCCTTGCCCTTGACCACCAGTGGGGCGAAGTGTTGCGCCTGCACGTCCCGCTGGACGCGCTCGTAGGCATCCTTGCTGATCAGGATCTGGTTCCTGGCCGAGTTCTCCTGGATGCGTTTGGCGGTGTTGACGCTGTCGCTGATGGCGGTGTATTCCAGGCGGCGCTCGGTGCCGATCAGGCCCAGCACCGCGTCGCCGTAGTGGATGCCCACGCCGAAGGCCAGGTGCGAATCGGGCGGCAGGGTCTTGTACAGCCGCTCGACCGCCGCGCGCATGGCCAGGGCCGATTTGACCGCCCGCAGGGTGTGATCGGGTTGGGGGATGGGGGCGTTGAACCAGGCCATCACGGCGTCTCCCAGGAATTTGTCGATGGTGCCTTCCTGCGCCAGCACGGCTTCGGCCATGGCCGCCAGGTACAGGTTGAGGATCGAGACCAGCCGCTCTGGGGAGATTTTTTCGCTGTAGGAGGTAAAGCCGCGGATGTCGGCGAACAGCACCGTCAGGTCTACGCGCTTGCCGCCCAGTTGCAGGCTGTTGGGGTCCAGTTGCTCGATCACCGCCGGCGAGACCATGCGCTCGAACAGGCGGCGTTGGGCCTCCAGGCGTTTGCGCTCGGTCATGTCGTCCAGCACGATGGCTACGCCCTGGGTGGTCTGGTCGGCGTCCTTGAGCGGGGACAGGTTCAGGCGCCAGTCCACCAATCCGCGCTGCGGCAGGGTATGGCTGATCTCCAGTCCCACCACCGGTTTGTCGGTCTTGCGCACAGCGACCAGGTGCGGGACGATGCTGCCAGCCACGCCAGGCAGGACTTCATCCAATGGGTGGCCGATCATCTCAATGGCGGCGCGCCCCAGGATGCCCTCGGCGGCGCGGTTGCAAAGGGTGATCTGGTCCTGGATATCGGCGGTGATCACGCCGCTGGCGATGGAGGCGAAGATGTTGTCCATCAGGTTCTTGAGTTCGATCACTTCGTCCAGCGTGTGGCGCAGGGAGGAGAACAGGCGCGCGTTTTCGATGGCGACGGCGGCCTGGTTGGCGAAGGCGGTCAACAGGTCGCGTTCGTTCTCGGAGAAGATGCCGGTGCGGATGCGGTTGTCGGCGTAGATTACGCCGATCAATTCGTTCTTGACCTTCAGCGGCACGCACAGGATGGAACGCAGGTTGAAGGCGACCACGCTTTCCTGCCGCCCGAAGCGGGGATCGTCCTGGGCGTTCGTGGTCAGGATCGGTTCGCCAGCCTCGATCACCCGCTGGATGATGGTGCGGCTGACGGCGGCCTCGTTGGGCTTGACCGATTCCTGCTCCCAGTTGCGCGCAATGCGGGTAGTCATTTCGCCGTTTTCGTCGCGCAGCATCAGGAAACCGCGCTCTGCCCGCGTGAGCCGGACGATGGTGTCCATCACGATTTGCAGCACCGAATCCAGTTCGAGGGTGGAGTTGACTACCTGCCCGATGCCGGCCAGGGCGCGCAGGTTGCCATGTTCGATCTCGAAGGATTCGATCTGCTGGCTGAGGTAGACAAGCGCGTTTTCCAGGTTGAGCAGGTTGTCCACGACGGTCTTCGGCAGGGTGGCGTTGTTGTACAACATGCCGCGAATCATCCCAGCCTGTTGGCTGAGGGTCAGGAGTTGTTCGTGTAAGGTGGTGGGCTTGGTTTTGTTACCGATCATGAGAACTGTCCAGTGTTGCCGAAGCGGTCATCCAGTCTTTTCCAGAAGCGTTGCAGGAGCATGTGTAAAGTATACAACCAAATCGTAAAACTGGCGCGCCGGGCTTTGCCGGTATGACCCGCTTGGGGGGTGAAAAGGGCGGCCTGGTGTTGGGTTGCCAGGCTCTGGATGGCGCTGGCGGCTTGGGGAAGTCGCTGCTCCAGGGCGCGGGCGCGTTCGGCCGGGGTGTGGTAGGGGGATGGGGTCTCGCCGAGCAGGCCCAGGCTTTGGTTGATCGTTTCGAAGGCGCGTTGGATGGGGGTGAGCAGCGTCCAGCCTGCCCAGCGGGCGATCCAGGTGGGAGCCTGTCCGCCGTTTTTTTCGTAGGCGGTTTGCAGGTAGAGCGGGAAGCGTCCGACGATGGCGTATTTGCGGTCGAGCAGGAAAAGCGCGCCGGACAGGACGGCGGCCGCGCCTATGCGGATGAGGTTGGCCGCGCGTTGGTTGCTGGCGACCGGGATTTCCACGTCTTCTTCCACGCCTCGTCCCAGGCCGGGATCATCCGGTTCACGCCCGAGCGCCTGGGCGGCCTGGATCCTGTCCAGCGGGTTCTCGTCCGCTGTTTCGGCAGGGTCGGGGATGTCCGGGCGGATGAGGGGACTTTGGTTGCCGGTGGGTTCGAATTCCACCCAGCCGACGCCGGGGAAGTAGACTTCGGGCCAGGCGTGCGCGTCCAGGCTGCGGACGGTGTACAGGTCGGGGGCGTCGAATTCGCCTTCGGCAAAGCCGACCGCCAGGCGCGCCGGGACGCCGAGTGAGCGCAGCATCAGCACTCCGGCGCTGGCGTAATAATTGCAGAAGGCTTGCTTGCTTTCGAAGAGCGTCCATTCGAGCGGGTCGGCGTTTTCCGGCGGGGGGGCCGGCAACGGGTTCGCATATTCGAGTTCGCTGCGCAGGTAACGGGTGACGGCGGTTGCCTGGTCGTAGGGAGTGGGTTGGCCGGCGGCGACCTGTGCGGCCAGGGCGCGGATGCGCGGCGAGAAGTCTTCGGGCAGTTGCAGGTAGCGCTCCGCGACCCAGGCCGGGTAGTCCGTTCCGGCGGCTTGCAAATCCTGGATGGATGGGTTGGCAAGCGCAACCTGCGCCTGGAATTGCTCGCCGGGCGACAGGCGTGGGTCGGCGTACCAGGCGACCAGGTCGTGTTCTTGGTTGGGGACGGTGATGGCCTTGATCTTTCCCGGCCGGCTGATCCATACCGGTTGGGAGGCGGTGTACAGCAGGGCTTGTTTGATCTGCGTCGCGATCGTGAAACGGGCGGGGGTGCGTCCCGCCAGGTTTGGGATGAGCAAGGCGTCCAGGTCGGGGCTGTACTCGTCTGTCCCGGCGTAGGTGTTGACCCATTGCCGGTTTTCGTAGGCGTCGTAGACATAGCCTCGCCAGTACAGGCGGGGAGGCCGTTCGGGCAGGGACTCTACCCTGACGGTGAACAGGACGGTATCGGCCAGCGGGTTGCCGGAGCCCAGGTCGAGTTGGCTGCTGTAGAAATCGCCGCCGCCGCGCACGGCTGGCGCTTCGAGCGACTCGACGGCGGTGGAGAGCCACTCCTGCGCCTCGCGCCAGGGACGGGTGAGGCGGCTCCAGGAGCGGATGGCAGATTCCCAACCGGCGGCCGAGGCCGGGACCGTCCACGCCACGACGACCATCAGCGTTGCCGTGATCGCCATGCCGCGCATCAGGTCGAAGGAGGTGCCCTGCATTTGGAAGATGCGCCGTGTGCGCCAGGTTTCGCAGTTTTCCAGGTAATATTTTCGCCCTAGCAGGAAGAGCGCCAGCAGGATGTATATTCCCAGCGCCAGGATGCGCTGGCCGATGAACGGGTCATATAGGTGGATGATGAGGGTGAAGACGCCGCCCGGCAGCGCGGCCGCCAGGTAATTTTCATGCCGCGCCCACCAGTAGGCAGAAGCCAGGCTGATGCACCAGACAACGGTCGAGATGAAAGCAACGAACAGCAGGGTGTCTTCCACGGCTTCGCGTTGGAAGAATTGGTCCACGGAAAACAGCAGCCGCCCGCCCACGCTGGCGAGACGCTCCAGCAGGGCCACGTCGCCCGGGGTGACCAGGCTCAATTGCCAGGGGATGAGGACGACCGAGTATCCCAGCGCCAGCAAGCATACCCCGAAGCGTTTGAACTGGCTGTAGCCGAGCGCCAGGCCGAGGATGACGCCCAGCCCGGCCAGCGTCTCGGACAGGAACAGGAACTCAGCCCAATCCGTGATGACCAGCCGCACCGATGCGACTTGCAGCATAAGCACAAGCAAGGCGAATGAAGGCCAGTCCCAGCGGCGCGGCTGTGTCTTTTTCATGCAATGAGTGTACAATATCCGCACACGGTCGTCAATGAAAAGGAGATGAATCATGATTACATTTTTGCAAGTTGACTTGTCCTGGATCATTGCCTTTCAATCCTTTGGGACCTGGCTGGCTGCGCCGATGAAAATTTTCAGTTTCCTGGGTTCCGAGGAATTCTTCATCCTGGCCCTGCCGGTTTTGTACTGGTCGGTGGACGCGGCCCTGGGGCTGCGGGTGGGCGTGATCCTGCTGGTCAGCGGCGGGATCAATGACCTGTTCAAACTGGCCTTTCACAGCCCGCGCCCGTATTGGGTGAGCGCCGATGTCAAGGCGCTGTCGGCAGAGACCTCCTTTGGCCTGCCGTCGGGTCATGCGCAACTCTCGGTCAGCGTATGGGGCATGGCGGCGGCCTACTTGCGGCGCGCCTGGGCCTGGGGAGCGGCCCTCTTCTTGATGCTTATGATCGGTTTGTCGCGCCCGTTCTTGGGCGTGCATTTCTTCGGGGATGTGTTTACCGGTTGGCTGCTGGGGCTGGCGCTCTTGTGGCTGTTCTTGCGTACCTGGCAGCCGGCAGCGGACTGGGCCAGGCGGCAATCCTTTGGGCGGCAGGCGCTGGTCGCGTTCCTGGTTTCGCTGGCGATTGTCTTGCTCAACGCCCTGTTCCTGTCCGCCTGGCAGGAGGAAGGACAGGCGGCGCTGCGCGACTGGGCGGCGATGGCTGCCGGGGCTGGCGTGGAGGAACTCCCTGCCCCGCTGTCCCTCAACGGCGCATTGACCAACGCCGGCGCGCTCTTCGGGCTGCTGGTGGGGGTGGCCTGGATGGCGCCTCGAGGCGGCTGGCAGGCTGCGGGTCCGGCCTGGAAGCGGGCGGCGCGTTACCTGGTAGGGCTGGTGGGAGTGTTCCTGGTATGGTACGGTTTGGGCGCGCTTTTCCCGCGCGGCGAGTCCCTGCTGCCGTATGTCTTGCGCTATCTTCGTTATGTCCTGCTGGGCTTGTGGGTCTCCGCTGGCGCGCCCCAAATTTTCACGAAATTGAAATTATCCTGACCCTACCTGTAGGGGGTAGGATGTTATAATCAGCAAATCTTGGGCAAAAAGCACCTCTACTTGGAGTATCTTCGCTAGATGACACTGGAACGCGGCATATTACTGCATAAGCGCTACCGTATTGTCGAGATTCTGGGACAGGGCGGCATGGGCTCGGTCTACCGCGCTGTGGACGAAAACCTCGGCGTGGATATTGCGCTCAAAGAGAATCTCTTTACAACCGATGAATACGCCCGCCAGTTCCGCCTGGAGGCGGTCATCCTGGCGAATTTGCGGCACCCCAACCTGCCGCGCGTTTCCGATCACTTCGTGGTGGGAGACCAGGGCCAGTACCTGGTGATGGACTTCATCGACGGGGAAGACCTGCGCCAGCGCATGGAGCGCCAGGGCGCCATCTCTGAGGAAGAAGCCATTATGATCGGGGCTGCCATGTGCGATGCGCTGTCATACCTGCACACGCGCAAGCCGCCCATCCTGCACCGCGACATCAAGCCCGGCAACGTCAAGATCACGCCGGACGGTCACATCTTCCTGGTGGACTTTGGGCTTGCCAAGGTCGTGCATGGCAGCCAGGCCACCACCACCGGCGCGCGCGCCATGACGCCGGGCTATTCGCCGCCCGAACAGTACGGCACCGCCCGCACCGACCCGCGCACCGATATTTACTCGCTCGGCGCCACCCTCTACGCGGCGCTGACCGGCATCATCCCGGAAGACGGCCTGGCGCGCGCCATGGACAACGCCCAGTTGACCCCCCTGCGAAAGCGGAACGGCAAGACTTCGCGCCGCCTGGCGGCTACCATCGAACAGGCCATGGCCATTGACCCGCTGGACCGTTTCCAGACAGCGGAAGATTTCAAGAAAGCCTTGTTGGGCTCCAAAGCCAAGACCCAGCGCCTGCCCGGGAATTACACCGTCCCGCCGCCGCCTGCCGATGTTGGCGCCGCCATCGATGGCGGGAGCAAGGAAAAGACCCCGCAGGAGCCGATTTCCGATCACTTGGGCTTTTCTGCGCCCGAGCCGGAGATCGAATTCAAACCGCCCAAAAAGAAGAAGAAAAAGAACAACGGACGGGGCAGCAAAGGCCTGGGCTGCATGCGTGTGGTTTTGTTGGCCTTGCTGGTGCTGGCGGCCGCTTTTGTCAGCGCCACGTTCCTGCTGCCCAACCTGATCCCGGCTTCGGTGGCCGGCGCGATTCCCTGGATGCGGGCGCAGGCCACGCCGACCTCCGCGCCCACGCCGCTGCCGCTGGACACTCCCACGCCCCTCCCGGAGGCGGTAGAGACGGCTACGCTCACCCTCCCGCCTCCAACTGCTACCGTCCTACCGACCTGGACATTCACCCCGACCTCCCTCCCGACCACCGCCGGGCTGGCGTCCACACCAACGCCCGAACTTGCGCTGACGCCTTCCTCCACGCCCATTGGCGGCGGGTATGGGCAGATCGCTTTTGCCTCCGCGCGCACCGGTATGCCGCAGATCTACCTGGTCAACGCGCAAGACGGCAGCGACCTGCATCCCATCACCAACCAGCCTGAAGGCGCCTGCCAGCCTTCCTGGTCGCCGGACGGGTCGAGGCTGGTCTTCACCTCGCCCTGCAAATTGAACACCGATTCGTACCGCGCCTCCAGCCTGTACCTGGTCAACTTCGACGGTACCGACTTGACCCCGTTGCCTACTGCCCCCGGCGGCGATTTCGACCCGGCCTGGTCGCCGGACGGCAAGCGGATCGCCTTCACCTCCCTGCGCGACGGGCATAAAGAAATCTACAGTTTGGATGTCGAAAGCGGCGCTGTGACCCGTCTGACCAGTTCGCCCACCGATGAAGAGAACAGCCAGCCGGCCTGGTCTCCCTTCAGCAACCAGATCGTCTTTACAAAACTGCGCGTGGGGGCGTTGCAGATCTGGACGATGACCGATACCGGCGAGGGCGCGCAGCAGGTAGTACGCAGTGGCCAGCAATATTGGGATTTCCTGCCGGTCTGGTCTCCCGACGGGCAATATATTTTCTTCAGCCAGCGCCAGGTCAACGTCCCCTCCCTGCCGTGGATGATGCAAATCCGTTACGAAGACCGCGAGACCCAGGAGGCTGCGCGTGTGAAATTAGGCGTGGCTGGCATCCAGAGTTTGCAATTTGCGCCGGACGGCTTCTGGATGGTATACGAAAGCGTGGACGAGAAAGACAACCACGACATCTATTACATGACCGCCAGCGGCGCAACCAAGACCCGCCTGACCACCGATCCAAGCGACGACTTCGACCCGGCCTGGCGGCCAATCCAAAATCAGTAAACTTTCGCCCGCAGTCCACCTGCGGGCGAATTGTAAGGATATTTCTTACACTCCTCTTATTGACGCTCATTTTCAGGCATGTTATCATTATTCTTGTGATATTAGCACTCTCGAACAGAGAGTGCTAAATTGTGATGCGAATACCCGTTTGCGCTCGGAGCGCAGGGGCTGGTAAAACCATGACAGACCTGACCGAACGACAGAAGACCCTGCTGGTGCTTATCATCCGCGACTATATCGAGAAGGCGCAACCTGTCGGCTCGAAGTTGCTCGTCGAACGCTACCACCTGGACCTGAGTTCTGCCACCGTCCGCAACGAAATGTCCATGCTGACCGAGATGGGCTACCTGCGCCAGCCGCACACCTCGGCGGGGCGCGTCCCCACCGAGGAGGGCTACCGTTTCTTCGTCAGCCAGATGATGCACCAGGCCGAACTGCCCGAGCCCATCCAGCACACCATTGCGCACCAGTTCTACCAGGCGCGTCCTGACGTAGACCAGTGGATGACGCTGGCCGCTTCGGTGTTGGCGCACCAGTCGCAGGGCGTCTCGGTCGTTACGGCTCCTCACGCTGACATGGCGCGTTTCAAACACGTCGAACTGATCTCCACGCAGGGACGCCAGGTGTTGATGGTGATGGTCATGGCGGGCGGCGAAGTCTCGCAGCAGATCTTGACGCTGGCGGAACCCGTCTCGCAGGAGCGACTCAGCCAGTGCGCCGCGCGTCTCAACGGACTTCTGGCTGGCCTGGCGGTGGACAGGATTTCCCAGACCCCGGCCCGTTCCGACGCCCTCGACCAGGACATCCTGATCCTGATCTTGCAAGAGATGCGCCGCGCCGCGGATAGCGTCTCTGGCAACATCTACACCGACGGCCTGACCAACGTGCTGGCCGAACCCGAATTCGCCGAATCTGACGATGCCCGCCGCGCCCTGAAGATCTTCGAAGAGCGTTCCACCTTACAGGACCTGCTGGCGCGCACCACCAACAACAGCATGGTCGGCGGCTTGCAGGTCTTGATCGGCGGCGAAGGCGGCTGGGAAGAGTTGCGTCAATGCTCGATGGTGCTGGCGCGTTACGGCGTGCCGGGACTGGCGACCGGGATGCTGGGCGTTCTCGGCCCGATGCGCATGTCCTATGCCAGGACGATCCCCACCGTGCGCTTCGTGGCTGGCCTGTTGAGCGACCTGGTAAACGATACGATCGGTGGAGAGTAAAACGTAAAGCGTAAAACGTAATTCTTATATGGTGAAGGTATGACAGACAAGAAACCCAAGAAGACCCAACCCGAAGAAGAGACCGGGATTCCGGTTGAGGCTGCCGGAATGCCCGAAGGCGGCCGGCAGGCCCAGGCTGAGATCGAGGCGTTGCAAAAGCAACTCGAAGAGGCGCAAGCCAGGGCCGCCGAGAACCTGGATGGCTGGCAGCGCGCCCAGGCGGAGTTCGTCAATTACAAGAACCGCGTCCAACGCGACCGCGAGATGGATTATGCCTCCATGAAGGGCGACATCCTCAAGAAGGTGCTGCCGGTGCTGGACGACCTGGAACGCGCGCTGGCCAACCGCCCGGCGGGGGATTCGTGGGCGGACGGGATGGAGTTGATCGCGCGCAAGTTCCAGAATGCGCTGGAAGCCGAGGGCGTGAAGCGCATCGAGGCCGCCGGGCAACCCTTCGACCCGAACGTCCACGAGGCCATCTCCAGCGAACCGAGCGACGAAGTGGAAAGCGGCCGCGTGATCGAAGTGGTGCAGAACGGGTACATGCTGGGCGAGCGGATCATCCGCCCGGCGATGGTGAGGGTGGCGCAATAACAATTTGACACAGGAGAATTGATTTCATGGCAAAGATCATCGGTATTGACTTAGGCACCACCAACTCGGTTGCGGCTGTGATGAGCGGCGGCGAGCCGGTTGTCATCCCCTCGGCGGAAGGCGAGCGTTTGGTGCCTTCGGTGGTGGCGGTCAACAAGAACCACGAGCGGCTGGTGGGGCGCGTGGCGCGCAACCAGGCCATCACCAACGCGCAGAATACCATCTTCTCGATCAAGCGTTTCATGGGGCGCAAGGCCGACGACGCCGAAGTCGAACGCACCCGCCAGCGCGTACCCTATACGGTGGGGCGCGCCGAAAACGGCGACGTGCGCGTGACGTTGGACGGCAAAGAGTACAGCCCGCCCGAAGTTTCTGCCATGATCCTGGCCAAGATCAAGGTTGACGCGGAAGCCTACCTGGGCGAACCGGTCACGCAGGCCGTCATCACTGTCCCGGCCTATTTCAACGACGCCCAGCGCAACGCCACCAAAGACGCGGGCAAGATCGCCGGCCTCGAAGTGCTGCGCATCATCAACGAGCCTACCGCCTCCTCGCTGGCCTATGGCCTCGACAAGAAAGACAACGAGATCATCGCCGTCTACGACCTGGGCGGCGGCACCTTCGACATCTCCGTGCTGGAGGTGGGCGAAGGCGTCTTCCAGGTGCGCTCCACCAGCGGCGACACCTTCCTGGGCGGCGACGACTTCGACCAGCGCATCATGGATCACCTGATCGCCGAGTTCAAGAAAGACAACGGCATCGACCTGTCTGGCGACCGCCAGTCGCTCCAGCGTTTGAAGGAAGCCTCCGAAAAGGCCAAGATCGAACTTTCGACCACCATGCAGAGTGAGATCAACCTGCCTTACATCACCGCCGACGCCAGCGGCCCCAAGCACCTGGTGATGACGCTGACGCGCGCCAAACTGGAGCAACTGACCGCCGATCTGGTCGACCGGACGATTGCTCCCGTTAAACAGGCCTTGTCCGACGCCGGGCTGAATCCCGGCCAGGTGGACGAGATCGTCATGGTGGGCGGCATGACCCGTATGCCCGCCGTGCAGGACCGGGTGCGCGCCTTCTTCGGTAAGGAACCGCACAAGGGCGTCAACCCCGACGAAGTGGTGGCGGTTGGCGCGGCCATCCAGGCCGGCGTCTTGGGCGGCGAAGTGAAGGACATCCTGCTGCTGGACGTGACCCCGTTGACGCTTTCCATCGAGACGCTGGGCAGCGTGGCTACCCCGCAGATCGAGCGCAACACCACCATCCCCACCCGTCGGGGGCAGGTCTTTTCCACTGCCTCCGACAACCAGACGCAGGTCGAAATCCACGTGTTGCAAGGCGAACGCCCGATGGCCGCGGACAACAAGTCGCTGGGCAAGTTCATCCTGGACGGCATCCCGCCCGCGCCGCGCGGCGTGCCGCAGATCGAAGTGACCTTCGACATCGACGCCAACGGCATCCTGAAAGTCACCGCCGCGGATAAGGCCACCGGTCGCAGCCAGCACATTACTATCACGGCCTCGTCGGGCCTGTCTGATAGCGAAGTGGAGCAGATGAAGAAGGACGCCGAAGCGCACGCCGAGGACGACCGCAAACGCAAGGAACTGATCGAAGCCCGCAATCACGGCGACAACACTGCCTACGCGGCCGAAAAGGCGCTCAAGGAGTTCGGCGAGAAAGTCCCTGCCGAGGTGAAAGCGGACATCGAGGCCAAAGTGGCCGAAGTCCGGGCGGCGGTGGAGGGCGAGGACGTAGAGGCGATGAAATCTGCGACCGAGAAGTTGGGCGAAGCCATCCAAAAGATCGGCGCCAGCGTGTACGAAAGCCAGGAAGTTGGGAACGGCAGGTCGGGAGCCGAAGCCCCGCATAGCGAGGGAGCAGGCCCATCGTCTGGTGAGAACGATGGGGATGTCATTGACGGAGAAGTGAAGGAGTAAGGGAATAGAGAGTAGAGAGTAGGGAACAGTCGAGACCCCCTGCTCTCTAATCATCCGCTCTCTACTCTCTTGAGCGTTATGAGCAACCGCGATTATTACGAAATCCTCGGTCTTTCCAAGGGCGCGTCCAGCGATGACATCAAGGCCGCGTTCCGCAAGTTGGCGCGCCAGTATCACCCGGACGTGAACAAGGAAGCGGACGCCGAGGAGAAATTCAAAGAGATCAACGAAGCCTACGGTGTGCTGTCCGATCCGGACAAGCGCGCGCGCTATGACCGTTATGGGCGCGCCGGCCTGGGCGACCTGGGCGGCATGCCTGATTTCGCCAGCATGGATTTCAACGACATCTTCGAGGAAATCCTGGGCGGGTTCGGCTTCACGAGCGGACGGCGCTCGCGCCGCTCGCCTCGCCGCGGGCGCGACCTGCAAATGGCGGTCACATTGAGTTTCGAGGAAGCCGCCTTTGGCGTGGAGAAGGAGATCGAGTTCCAGCGCGAGGAGACCTGTTCCACTTGTGGCGGCTTGGGCGCGGAACCCGGCACTGCGCCCACGCGCTGCGCCACCTGCGGCGGGCAGGGCGAGGTGCGCCAGGTGCGCCAGACCTTCCTGGGCCAGATGATGCAGACGGCGACCTGCCCGGCCTGCAACGGGCGCGGCGAGGTGATTTCGTCGCCGTGCCATACCTGCCGCGGCGGCGGCCTGGAACGCAAGACCGTCAAGAAGAAGGTACAGATCCCTGCGGGCGTGGATTCCGGCACGCAGATCCGCCTGGCGGGCGAGGGCGGTCCCGGCGTCTACGGCGGGCCGCACGGCAGCCTGTACCTGGTATTGGATGTCAAGCCGCACCAGTTCTTCAAACGCCGCGAGAATGACATCCTGCTGAACCTGGATATCAACGTGGCGCAGGCTACGCTGGGCGCGGAGGTCAAGGTCCCGACCCTGGACGGGGATGAAGCCTTGAAGATCCCCTCCGGCACACAGCCGGGCAAGGTCTTCACCCTGCGCGGCAAAGGCGTGCCGCACCTGCGGGGCAATGGGCGGCGGGGCGACCAGTTGGTGATCGTCAACGTGGAAATCCCCGAAAAGTTGACCAGGGAACAGCGCGAGTTGTTCGAGAAACTGGCCGAATCGCTCGGCTCGACGGTCAGACCGAAAGAGAAGGGCTTTTTGGATTGGCTGAATGAGGCGTTGGGAGGGTAGATCGGCCAAGACGGTCTATGTTGTGTTGCCTTATGACGAAATAAACACGAATTTGTTGTTGACTTACCTTTCCAGTTGATGTAAGATTGGTGGAGAAAAAGGAGAAATTCTTATGGAAGTCTACCCAACAACGAAAGGGCAAATTGTCATCCCTGCTGTGCTACGCCGTAAATATGGGATCACAGAGAAAACCAAGATTGTCATGGTGGATAATGGGACAGAGATTATCCTGAGGCCTGTCACAGATCAATATCTGCGGGATTTACAAGGCTCCCTTAAAGGTTCCAGGGCGCTCCAAATTCTTTTGGAGGAGCGTCAAAAAGATAAAGCGAGGGACAAATGAATACAGGCGCCAGGTATGTTCTGGATGCCTACGCGCTTTTGTCCTTTTTTCAAAACGAACCGGGAGCCGATGCAGTCCGTGAATTACTCTTGCATGCTGGAAAGGGCGAGATCAGCCTGGTAATGTCTGCGACCAACCTGGGAGAGGTTTGGTATTCCGTTGCGCGAGATCATTCTCCTGAGGTTGCCGATCACTATGTGCAGATTGTATCTGGTCTGTCAATCGTAATTGTGGATGCGAATTGGGATTTGACTCGCTGTGCGGCGGAATACAAAATGGCAGGGAATATCTCCTATGCAGATTGTTTTGCCGCCGCGCTGGCTAAAAGTCAAAATGGGATACTGGTGACCGGAGATAAGGAATTCAAGAAACTGGAGGGCGAAGTCGAAATTTTATGGTTATCGTGACTTTACGGCTGTGTTTGAGCAACCTGATATGACTGATTGGCTCGAAGTCTCCCTGACCGTTTCCGGCGAACTGGCCGAAGCCGTTGCCGACGTGTTGGCGCGTTTTGCGCCCAACGGCGTGACGACCGAGCAGGGCGTGAGATTCGTCAACGACGAGGACGAAGGCACGCCGACCGGCCCGATCGTCGTCCGCGCGTACCTGGAGATGGACGGGCATATCGAAGAGACGCGCCAGAAACTCGAAGAGGCGCTCTACTACCTGGGCATGATCCAGCCGCTGCCGCCGCCGGTCTACCAGCAGGTGGCGGATCAGAACTGGATGGAGGCCTGGAAGGAGCGCTACCAGCCGATCCCGATCGGCAAGCGGCTCATGATCGTGCCGGCCTGGCTGGATTCGCCCGAACCGGAGCGCATCGCCATCAAGATAGACCCCGGTATGGCGTTTGGGACTGGCACGCATCCTACCACGCAATTATGTCTCGAACTTATCGAAGTCTTCTTTGACAATCAATCGCAAATCGTAAATCGCAAATCCAAAATCATAGATGTTGGCTGCGGCTCCGGCATCCTGTCCATTGCCGCGCTGAAACTCGGCATGCAGGCTGCCCTGGGCGTGGACATCGACATCGAATCGGTCAGGAATGCGCGTGAAAACGCCGATCACAACGGCGTCGGCGCGGAATTCATCATCGGGCAGGGATCGGTGGCGGAAGTGTTGGACGGTCGGTTCCCCCTCAGGCAGGCCCCGCTGGTCGCAGCGAACATTCTTGCGCCGGTCATCATCCGCCTCCTGGACGCGAGGTTGGCTGACCTGGCGGAACCGGGCGGGACGCTCATCTTGAGCGGCATCCTGCAAGGGCAGGAGCAAAAGGTCATCGAAGCCGCGCAGGCCCAGGGTTTGGTTTTGAACGCGCGCAGGCAGGTGGGGGATTGGGTGGCGCTGTCTTTGGTCCGTTAGGGATAGAAAACCAGTACGTTCAAGCGCCCCATGCGGATGCGGTCGCCGCTGGCAAGCGGGTAAGGTTGCTTGGGCATCAGGCGCTGGCTTTCCAGCCAGGTGCCGTTGCTGCTGCCCAGGTCGGTGATCTGGTATCCGTCCCGGGTCTTGCGGATCATGGCGTGTAGCCTCGAAATCCCCAATTCCAGGGCGCCAAAGGCGGTCAGGTCTACCAGGGGTTCCTGGGTTGTGATCTCGGTTGAGGTGCGCCCGAGGATGAATGCTTTTTCTTCCAGCATCGCAATGGGCTGGCCGTCTTCCAGGTTGATGAGCGCAATCCCTTTGGAAGGCAGTTCGAAGTCCATGAAACGCTCTGTGGGGGCGTCCAAGACATGTTCCAGGGAACCCGTCAGCGCGCCGGTCATTTCGGCTACCCTGGGCAGGACCACTGTCCTTTGGCGCTGGTTACTGCCGATGGGGGTGTTACAGTAGATACAGACTTGCGCCCCCGGCTCATTTTTCATTTTGCAGGCTGGACAAAAGATTCCTGGTACGCTCGTGTTCATTCCTCAAACCATACGATTGGATTTATAGGGTGGTATTGTAGCATATTCTTTTTTGTGGAAGCATTGGGATTGCATTAGAAAATTGTGTTGATTAAAATATTTCCTTGCAGTTGTACTTTATGCTATCATACAGGGTATGGATCGCCGCCGACTGCTCTACTATCTGTTGCTGAATGTTTTTGTCTCGGCCTGCGTAACGGGCGGGATCCTGTTCTGGTATGACCGCACCTATCGCGCCCAGTTGAGTCCCATTCCCCAGGCGGCCGTCCCGGCGCAGGACGGTTCCACGCCGGCCGCTACCCTCGAGCCTGATGCAGACATCCCGGTGGAAATCGTCAGTGTGGTGGGCGCGGGTACGCTCGACGCCGAGGTGGTGGTCATCCGCTACAATGGCGCAGGCGAACTGGCGCTTGCCAACTGGCAACTCAAGGACGACGACGGCAATACCTTCACCTTCCCGCAGTTGACCTTGTTCCCGAACGGCGCTGTGCAGGTGCATACCGCTTCCGGCTCGGACACGGTCGTTGACCTGTACATGGGCCTGCGCGACCCTGTCTGGGAATCGGGCGAGGTCGCCAGCCTGTATGACTTGCAGGATAATTTGCGCGCCATCTACCGCGTACCGTGAGGTAGAATCGACTACCCGACTATTCGACTATCCGACTATCGAACTAAAATGACCCAAGCCCTCTACCGTAAATGGCGACCCCACCAATGGGACGAAGTCGTCGGACAAGGACACATCGTCCAGACGCTTACCAACGCCATCCGCGCTGGCCGCGTCGGTCACGCCTACCTGTTTGCCGGGCCGCGCGGCACCGGCAAGACCACCATTGCGCGCCTCATCGCTAAGGCCGTCAACTGCCTGCACGAAGACCCCGCCCGGCGTCCCTGTAACGAATGCGACCACTGCGTCGCCGTCAACGAAAACCGCTTCCTCGACCTGATCGAAATAGACGCCGCCTCCAACACCTCCGTGGACGACGTCCGCGACCTGCGCGACAAGATCAACTTTGCCCCTTCTCAAGGGATTTACAAGGTTTATGTTATAGATGAATGCTTTCGTTATGGCGACCTAGTCACACTTGGCGATGGTTCCAAGATGCCCATTGGCAAAATTGTGACGAACAAACTTGCTGTTGAAGTTTTATCCTACAACGAGCATACCCGGCAAATTGAACCAAAACCAGTGGTTCGCTGGATACGCAAGCCGTCCTCTACGCCAACGGTGCGAATCAAGTTTGACAATAATCGTGCTGTTATCTGTACGATTAGCCACAAGTTTTATACTCCATCCGGGCAGCGACGCGCCAACGAACTTAGACCAGGTGGTTTTGTTTACACCTCCTATGAACGTATGACTCAACAGCAACTTGCTGTTGTAGCTGGCGTGGCAATTGGCGATGGACATCTCTCTCTTACCGGCAGTAAAATGAGAGCGCGCTTGAGCATTACGCAAGGCTTCGACCAGAAAGATTATTTGGAGTATAAAGCCCAGCTTTTGGGCAATTTGGTTCAGAACTCACCAGTTTTCCAAAACTATTCTAATACCTATTCCAAAAAGGGCACATTTCGCTTAGTAACGCGCAGTTATCCTCAAATCGCAGAATTACACCGTGAATTGTACGATGAGAATGGACACAAGAGAATTTCACCTGAATATCTCAAGCGAATCTCTCCACTTGGGCTAGCCTTGTGGTATTTAGATGATGGTTCGTTAATCACTCAAGATAACAAATATGTGCGCCGTGCCGATGGAGGCACTTCTCATTACCCTGCAATTCGTTCTACGCTAAGCACATACGGCTTTTCTGTAAATGAAGTGCAGCAGGTAATGCGCTGGCTGGAGGAAACTTGGGGATTGCAAGGCGGCGTGAGTGCAACAGCAAAAGGACCGGTCATTTGGTTTACGCTGGACGGAACCAAAAAACTGCACGCACTTATTGCTTCTTATGTCCCCCCCAGCATGGATTACAAATTGCTTCCACAATACAGGGGGAAATTTGTTCATCCCATAGACGATGAAACGATCGCTAACTTAGGTGTGAGTATTGTGCGGGAAATCGAGGAGGTTGCCCCCCCTGATTTCGTCTATAACATCGAGGTCGCAGATAATCATAATTATTTTGTGCGTGACATCCTTGTTTCTAACTGTCACATGCTCTCTGTTGCCGCCTTCAACGCCCTGCTCAAAACCCTCGAAGAACCGCCCCCGCACGCCATCTTCGTCCTGGCTACCACCGAAATCCACAAAATCCCCGCCACCGTCCTTTCGCGTTGCCAGCGTCACGAATTCCGCCGCATGCCGGTGGACGAGATCGTCGCCCAACTCAAGCGCATCGCCAGGGACGAAAAGATCAAGGCCGACGAAGACGCCCTGACCCTCATCGCCCGCCAGTCTGCCGGCGGGATGCGCGACGCCATCTCCCTGCTCGACCAACTCTCCTCCACCGGACAAAAAATAGACCTGGCGCTCACGCAGACGGTGCTCGGCACCGCCACCTCCCAGACCGTGCTGGACCTGGTCGCATCTATCGCGGACCGGCAGCCTGCTCCCGCTATGGACGCCATCCACCGCGCCCTCGACTCCGGCGCCGACCCGCGCTCGCTGGCGCGCCAGATCGTCGACTACCTGCGCGGGCTGCTGCTCGTCCAAATGGGCAACGCCGACCAGGTGGAAGCCGCCAGGGAAGTCAAGTCCACCATGACGGCGCACGCCAAAGTCTTCTCCACGCACGAAGTCCTGCGCATGATGAAAGTCTTCAACGCCGCTGCCGCCGATACGCGCGGCGGCTGGCAGCCCAGCCTGGGACTGGAACTGGCGCTGGCCGAAGCCCTCGAAGCGCCCCAGCCCGTGACGCCCGCCGCGCCGGCGCCGCCTCCGCCCGCGCCCGGGAAAACGTCCCCCGCGCCGAAGCCGGCCCCGCCGGTGGAAGCCGCCCCGGCCGCCAGCGTTGCCTCCCAGCCGGAACCGTCCGCCTCCACGCCGCCGCTGGTCAGCAACGCCCAGGTCATCCAGGCCTGGAAGCAGGTGCAGGCGCGCGTCAAGGGACACTCGGTCAACCTGGCCGCGCTGCTCAACTCGGTCAAATCCATTGACGTGCAGGGCGGCGCCCTGGTGCTGGGACTTGCCAGCGCCGTCCTGGTCGAAAAAATGGACAAGCCCGACCAGATCGAAGCCACCCGCCAGGCCATCCACGACCTGCTGGGCGTAGACCTGGCTATCAAGTGCGTGGTCACCACCGCCAGGGGCCAACTCCCGCCGGATGTCAACCCGGATGGCATGGTCGCCACCGCTATCCAAAACGGCGGCGAAATCGTGGATATGCAAGAGTAAATCCTATACACGGATTATGCGGATTTGATGGAGAGGCGCGGATTATTCTTTACAAAATCCGCAATAATCCATAAAATCCATGTCCAGAAGAGGAGAATTTATGGCAAAAGGATTCAATCGAGGTCCCGCCATGGGCGGGCAGGGCGGCATGATGGCCCAACTGCAACGCATGCAGCAGCAACTGGCCGAGGCGCAGGCCGCGCTGGCCGAAGAGACCGTCACCGCCACAGCCGGCGGCGGCGCGATCAAAGTCACCATGACCGGCGACCAGAAATGCCGCGCAGTGGTCATCGACCCCGACCTGCTCCAAGACGCCGACGCCGAAATGCTGCAAGACCTGGTCCTGTCCGCCGTCAACCTGGCGCTCGACCAAGCGCGCGAACTGGCAGCGCAGAAACTCGGTCCGCTGGCGGGCGGGTTGCCGTTCTAGAGATTAGATATTAGAGAGTGGGGAACGGTCACTGCTCTCTAATCATCTACTCTCTACTCTCTTCCCTATGCTCCTCCCCGACCCCCTCCAGAAACTCATCAACGCCTTCGAGCGGCTGCCGGGCATTGGCCCCAAGTCCGCCTCGCGGCTGGCGTTCTTCCTGCTGCGCGCCGACGCCTCCTTTGCCGACGACCTGGCCGAAGCGCTGACCCGCTTGAAGG
>JBMOMO010000028.1:0-2631 GCA_049324135.1 Chloroflexota bacterium | reverse complement strand
ATCACCCGCCTGGCGCGCGGCCTGCCCGTCGGCGGCGACCTGGAATACGCCGACCAGAACACCCTGCTGCGCGCGCTGGCCGGGCGGCAGCAAATGGAGTAGGGGACTGGCTTGCCCAGCCCCTTTTCCATTCATCAGCCCAGCCCCTTTTTGTGAACATCACCATCCTCACCTACGGCTCACGCGGGGACCTCCAGCCTTTCCTTGCGTTGGCGGTGGGCCTGCAAAGCGCCGGGCATCGCGTCAAACTGGCGGCGCCGCACCGCTTCGAACCATTCGTCGGCGCCTATCGCATCCCTTTCGCCCCCCTGGCGGGCAACCCTGAAATCATCAGCCAGCGCCTCAACGACGCCGGCGCCAACCCCATCCGCATGGTGCGCGCCATCAGCGATTACATCTTCTCGATTGCCGGCCAGGTCACTCGCCAGGCCTCGGCTGCCTGCGACGACGCCGACCTGGTCGTCCACTCCTTCCTGTTCACCACCGGCGGTCACGCCCTGGCGCGCAAACGCGGCCTCCCCGACGTTTCCGTGCAGACCTTCCCGATCTTCGCTCCCACGCGCGCCTTCCCGCCTGCATCCATGCCGGGATTGCCTCCCGGCCTCCCCTGCTATTTCGGACATTGGCTGCATACCCAGATATTCTGGCATGGCGGGGACATCGGCTTCAGGCGACTGCGCAAAGCCGACCCCGAAACCTTCGACCTGGACCTGCGCTGGCCCTTCACGCCAGACGGAAACCGCTTCGCGACCCCGCTCCTGCTTGCTTGCAGCCCAACTGTCATTCCCCGCCCCGACGATTGGCGCGCGCCCCACATCCACATCCCAGGCTACCTGTTCCTCGATGCGCCCGAATCCTACCGGCCGCCGGCCGCGCTGTCAGATTTCCTGGCCGCCGGGGAGCCGCCTGTTTGCGTCACGTTTGGATCCATGATCCACCGCGACGCTGGGAGAATCTATCGCGCCGTGCTGGCCGCGTTGGAGCAAACCCACAACCGCGCCGTCATCTTGAGCGGTTGGAGCGACCTGCAAACGATTTCCCTGCCCGAAAGCGTCCTGGTGTTGGACTCTGCCCCGCACGATTGGCTGTTGCCGCGCTGCAAGGCCGTCATCCATCACGGCGGCGCAGGCACAACGGCTGCCGGTCTGCGCGCCGGAATCCCGAATCTTGTGGTATCATTTGCCGCCGACCAACCTTTCTGGGGCGCGCGCGTCCATGCCATTGGCGCTGGGCCGCGTTCCATCCCGGTGGGAAAACTGACGACCGGGAAACTGGTTGCGGCGTTGGCCGAGGCGGAGGGGGATGCCCTTCGGAGCGGCGCGCAGGCTGTGGGTAGGATGATCCGTGCGGAGGATGGGGTGGGGGCGGCGGTGAAGGTCATCGAGGCGACCGCTGCCCGGGAGGCGTAAAGGCCGCGATCCACAATATTTTAAGGTTCAATTGCCTGACAAGTACCTTATTCCTCTTGACAAAGATGAGCAAACCCGTATAATCAAACCTTGCCAGTACATTCAACCGATCTCGTCCCCCAAGGCAGATCATTGACAACTGAGAGAAAACGTCTCGCGTCAGAGACACGGGCCTGAAGGCCATGCAGTCTGACGAGCCGATGTTGATAAGGAAACATCGGCGCTTTCGTCTGTCTGAGCCTTGACAGGCAGGAGCGTAGCGAGTAAAATCCTGCCCGCTTCGTTAACAGAACCTTGACAATTGAATAGTGATAGGAAGCAACAACTTCCGTCAATCCAGTAATCCGTAACGTACACTCGCAAGAGTGATTTTTTGCGGAGAGTTTGATCCTGGCTCAGGATGAACGCTGGCGGCGTGCCTAATACATGCAAGTCGAACGAGGTGCCTTTGTAGCAATACGGAGGTATCCTAGTGGCGAACGGGTGAGTAACGCGTTGGTGACCTGCCCCAAAGTGTGGGATAACAGTCCGAAAGGACTGCTAATACCGCATGTGGTCATCGGGACTAGAATCCGATGTCTAAAGGAGTAATCCGCTTTGGGAGGGGCCTGCGTCCCATCAGCTAGTTGGTAGGGTAACGGCCTACCAAGGCGACGACGGGTAGGGGGCCTGAGAGGGTGGCCCCCCACAATGGAACTGAAACACGGTCCATACACCTACGGGTGGCAGCAGTAGGGAATATTGCACAATGGGCGAAAGCCTGATGCAGCAACGCCGCGTGCGCGAAGAAGGCCTTCGGGTCGTAAAGCGCTTTTCTGGGAGATGAGAAAGGACAGTATCCCAGGAATAAGTCTCGGCTAACTACGTGCCAGCAGCCGCGGTAACACGTAGGAGGCGAGCGTTATCCGGATTCACTGGGCGTAAAGCGCGTGCAGGCGGTTTGGTAAGTTGGGCGTGAAAGCTCCTGGCTCAACTGGGAGAGGTCGTCCAATACTACCAAACTAGAGAGCGGTAGAGGAAAATGGAATTCCCGGTGTAGTGGTGAAATGCGTAGATATCGGGAGGAACACCAGTGGCGAAAGCGATTTTCTGGACCGTTTCTGACGCTCAGACGCGAAAGCTAGGGTAGCAAACGGGATTAGAGACCCCGGTAGTCCTAGCTGTAAACGATGTGAACTTGGCGTTGGTGGCTTAAACACCATCAGTGCCGCAGCTAACGCGA
>JBMOMO010000027.1:0-30922 GCA_049324135.1 Chloroflexota bacterium | reverse complement strand
ATGCGACGAGACGCGCGCGCGCCGATGCGTTCGCGAAGCACATAGACCAGGGTGACAATACTGGCTGACAGGATTGGTCCATAGAGAAAATCTGCCAGGTCATATGTAAATACTCCGACGGCATCTCGCAAATTTCCAGTCAAGTAAATCAATGGCGCAAAGACAAACGACGCTGTTAGTAGAAAAGATGCAAGCCCGCCCCACTTGTTGATCGTCATGGTCTTTTACTCCTTCGGGAGGCGCAGGTGGGTCGTGAGTTCCTTGTTGCAACTGTACGCTCCCATGAGGTCCTTTGCCCTTCAATACAAAATCAATCCACCGTCAACGTCTTCGACAAATTCCTTGGGAAATCGGGATCGAACCCGCGCATCACGCTCATGTGATACGACAGCAACTGCAACGGCAGCACCCCCAACAGCGCCGCGATCTGCGGATCGGACTTGGGGAGCACGATCAAGTCATCACCGTTGGCGCGCAGGCGGGCGTCCTCTTCGGCGATGACGATCGTCCGTGCGCCGCGCACTTTTACTTCATTAATGCCGCTGACGATGAGCGGGTTGGCGCTGCCGTCCGAAACGAAAATGATCGGGAAGCCCTTGCTGACTGCAGAGAGAGGTCCGTGCTTGAACTCGGTCGAGAGCATCCCTTCGCAGTGGGCGTACGTGATCTCTTTCAATTTCAACGCGCCTTCGAGTGCAATAGCGTACGTCGCTCCGTAGCCGAGACAATACAGGTCATTCCACTCGTTGATTTCTTGGGCGATAACTTCGATTTGCGGCGCGACCATCTCCAGCGTCTTGTCCATCAACGCGGGAATTGTATCCAGTTCGTGTGTGTCGCGTCCCGCCATCTTGTACGCCAGATACAAAAACGTGACAACCTGATTCGTAAACGTCTTCGTGGCGGGGACGCTGATCTCGTATCCACAGCACAAGGGTAGGGAGAACGATGTCGCTTTCGTCAGCGTGGAGCCGACCACATTCGCCAGCCCAAAGCACGCCATGCCCATTGACTCCGCCGCTTCGAGCGCGTTGAGAACATCTTTCGTCTCGCCCGATTGGCTGACGAAAATCCCCACGTCCTCGTGGTTCACCGTCGGCGCGTATTGCGGGATGAACTGCGGCGCCAGCACAGGGATGACCGTCCGCCCCGCGAGTTGCGCGAAGTACACCGCTCCCACCGACGCGGCGTGATAACTCGTTCCGCATCCGATGAAATACAGATTGCGCGCCTTCTTCATCTTCTCCACCAGCGTGTCCACCTCGCGATTGCCGTTCAAGACATGCGACAATTCCCGCGCGACCTGACTCTGCTCGTGGACTTCCTTCAACATGAAATGCGGATACCCGCCCTTCTGCACCGCGTCCATCGACTCCGTAACGGTTTCCTGCTTTCGATTAATGAGTTTCCCATCCTTGACCGAGCGCACCTCGACCTTGTCCGCCCACAAGGTGACGATCTCCCCATCCTGCGGGCGGATGACTTCGCGCGTCAACGGCAATATCGAAGGCAGGTCGGACGAGACGCAGGTGAAGCCTTCGCCGAGTCCGACAACCATCCCTGAACCTTTTTTGAAAGCGTAGAGTTTATCGTCATTGGCGCGCCCGATGACGAAGGCATAGTCGCCTTCGAGATCGCCATACGCCAAACGGATCGCGTCGATGAATTCGTATCCGCGATTGATATATCTTTCGACAGCATGGACGCAAGTCTCGCCATCGTTCTGCGAGCGGACGGTCATGCCCTCGGCGATGAACTGCTCGCGCAACTCCACGTTGTTCACCACGTTCCCGTTGTGCGCGCCGACCATGTCGCCATCCGAATCCAAGTGCGGCTGGCTGTTGACCTGCGACGGCTCGCCGAAGGTCGCCCAGCGCAATTGGGTGATGCCGCGCTGTCCACGCATTTCGGCAAAGTTGTATTTTTGAGATACTTCCTCTACCTTACCGGTATCTTTCCGCAGATCGATCTGATCCCCGTTTAGCGTCGCCGCGCCAACGGAATCATAACCACGATACGTGAGTCTCTTCGCCGCTTCGATCAGGATGGGACCAAGTTCTTCGTCTTTATTGGTAACATAACCGAAAATTCCGCACATGTCTTATCCTGTTATAAAATTGCAACGGCTCCTTGTCAATTCTCATCGCATTACAAGCATTATACAACTGTTCAGCCAAAAGCATAAACGATGCGCCAGAAACAGGTAAAATATCCATCACGCGGCTGGACGATTGGTCGCCGCGTCGAAGAGGTGCCTCATGAAAACGCCAGGTCGGTTCATCGTTATCGGAATGTTCTTGCTGCAAGCCTGCTCGGCGATGGAGTTCCTGTACACGCCCACGCCCTCGCCTACCAACACACCCAGCGCAACCCCCACCGCCAGCCTGACGCCGACCAGCACGGTCACGCTCACCCCTTCCAAGACGCCCGTGCCGCCCGATACGGTCACGCCCATCCCCGGCTTCGAAACGCTGACCCCCGTCATCTTCCCCGGCCCGGACACACCCCAAGCCGTCCTGCCGGGCGTCAGCGCAACCGCCGACATACCGGGAGAGGGCTTCGTCTCGGTCGAGTTGAGCCACAACAATATCTTCTGGGGCGTATGCAAGAGAAACTACACCAAAATGACCGTCACCGTAGAACATCCCCTGGATGTGCACCGCGTATACCTGTTCATCCGCCTGGAATCCTTCAAGAAACCGGGTGAAACAACGCCCTGGTCCGGTACGGTGCTCGACAACGACGGCGGCGGGGTCTTCCTGTACACCCTGAGAGCGAACAATATCCAGGAACGCCAGAACTTCCTCAAGGCCTGGGTGCATTACCAGTTCGTGGCAGTGGACGAAGACAAAAAGACCATTGGCCGGACGCGCATCTACACGAACGACCTGACGCTCGAACCGTGCCCGTGATGGGCGGTGCGGCGTCACCTTCCCAGGAGGAATAGCAACCTGATTGCCAGCCGCACTACCACCTCGAAGGCATCTTCGAACGTCAGGGCGGCCAGCATGGCAAGCGCGAGGTTCAGGCTGATACGTTCCCAGGTGGTTTCGGGCTTCCTGCCAAACGTGAACACGATCCAATCCCACAGGGGCGGAATGAGCCACAATAACAAAAAGAATACGACTGCGCCGCTGAAAACCAAAGTTTGAGACTTGTAAACGGAATAGGCCAAAACACCTGCTGCTCCAAGCGTCACAAGGATGCTCACGATCCGCCAGGCAGGGTAGTCGAGCCGTCGTTTGGGTTTTCCAACCAACTGCTCCGAAACGGGTTCTCCTGTCATTCAAAATCCTTTCTTCACCTCTAAACGATAAACTGATCTATGCACGGCAAGAAACCACGCCTCGCGCCAACAGCGCTTCCAGCACCCCCCCGCCGATAGCAAGCGCCTTATCGGACGCCAGTTGGCACATAGACGGGTCATCGCGCGGATCCACATCGCCGATCTTCAGGCCGGCGGTCACATGCAAGCCGGGGCGGATCAATCCGCGCAGCACCCCGGCAAATGGGCTGGCAACCAACGCCTCCTGGACCCCGGCCTCGCCTTGAATGTTGGCAACCAACTGTCCCGCCTCCACATGCTCCCCGATCCGGGCATGGCCAACCACAATACCCGCAACGGGGGCGCGCAATACGCGGCGCGGGTCGCCTTCAGGCTGGCCGCTATCCGCCTGGGTAGCGCCCTCCCACAAGACGCGCCCCAGGGTATGGCTGCGGCGGGTCTCGATCACAGCCTGGCAATTCTCCCCGGCGCGGAACCCAGGCCCAAGTCCGATATGAAGCGGGACGGAGGCGGGCAAAGGACTGGGCGGCAACTTTGTCAGACGCGCATCGATGACGGCGCAAAAGTCGAACCGGGACAGGATGGAGGCCTCCGGGTCCACCAGGACGGGAATCTCGCCCGCTTCCAACGCCGCCGGGACCTGTTCCCGTTCTACCAGCCTTCCCATCACCCCTTCCACCGTCCATGCCCCCTCGTAGACCGCCTCTGCAAACGAGACGCTGCGCCGCACAGCCAGCGGCTGCGCCAATTCGCTGACGACCACTGGCAGCCCGGCGCGATGCAAGCGCAAGGCTACGCCGGAGGCCAGGTCGCCCCCGCCGCGAATGAGGATGTATGCTGCCATTGCTTTACGCTGCCTCTCCTTTTGTTTTTTCGTTAGCCTTTCGTTCGAGCAGGAGATGCCCAAAGGCATACAAGAGCAGGTATACGAACAGGAAAAATGGGACGAACACCCCGGCAAAGACCAGCGAACGCGATGTTGGATGGAGGATGTAATACAGGGTGAACTGCGCCATGTCCCCAAAATTACCGAGGATATCCCAGGAATTCCAGCGCAGGAAACGCCCCATGTAAACGCCCATGCTGGTGAGACCGGTCACGGCCAGCACGAACCCCCAGCCAAACCAGCGCCCGAATTCGCGCCGCACGATCTCCTGCATCAGGAACAGCGACACCATGCCCAGGAACAAGCCGGTGAAGGCGGCCCACATCAAGAGCAACACGTCATACCAAACCGGGGAACCGTCGCTGGGCGCGCTCAAGTGTTGGAAGTCCGTCAGGATGTAGGGCGCGTTGGGAAAGAAGACCAACCAGAGCAGGGCGCTCAAAGGCGCAATCACCAACAAGGCGCGGCGCGAAAGCGGCAGGGTGTAAATGATATAGGCCACGATGAATGGAATCCACGCTAGGAACAGGTTCCAGACCAGGAAGGCATAGCGCAACGAATCCGTGCCGATGAAGCGCAGCCGCACCAGGACAACAGCCATCAGGGTGGCGCCCGCCAGCAGGCCAAAAATAGTCAGGCGATATTTGTTATGGGAAAAATAGGTCAGGTATGTTTTCATTTCAAACTCGACGCTCGCCCGGCAATTAACGGATAGCCGGGTTAGGTGAAGTACGGTCGCTCTGTTCGCGCAGCAGGTGTCCAAAGGAATACAACGTCAAATAGATAAAAACAAAGAACACACTGAACAGCGTAGTGAAGGCCAACAGGCGCAGGCTGGGATCAATCGCCAGCCCAAGCAGGTCCATGGCCAATTCCGATGGGTTGCCCAGGATATCCCATGAATTCCAGCGCAGGAAGCGTCCCACGTAAATGCCGGCGCTGCTCAACCCGGAAACCACCAGGACAAAGGCCCAACCCAACCAACGCCCAAAATTGCGCTGGACGATCTCGTGCATCAGGTACAACGAGACCAGCCCCAGTAACATCCCGGTCCAGGAGAACCAGACCAGCAGGATGATGTCGTACCACAGGGGAGCGTCGGGCGAGACACGGCTCAGGTATTGCAGGTCGGTCAAGATGTAAGGCGCGTTGGGGAAGAAGATCAGCCATAGGAAGGCAAAGACCGGGATAGCAACGTACAGCCAGAACCGCCTCCATGAGAGCGCGTAAGCAACGTAGGCCAGCACGAATGGGATCCAGGCCAGGAATAAGTTCCAGATCAGGCCGCGATATTGCTGCGAGTCGCTGTAGGCCATGCGCGCCACCACCAGCGTCACACTGACGAGTGAAGCGCCCAGCAACAGGCCAAAGATAGCCAGGATATATCGGTTGCGCCCGAGAAAAGCAAAAAAGGGTTGCCACATGTTCTAACGAATCATCCTTCCGCTCGAACCTTCACCCTGCGGGTATTTCGTGGGACATCGCTGCGCCCCATTTTCATTCCAGGAATTCCAACAACCTGGGGTTCACCTCTTCCGGCTTTTCGTAATGTGGGGTGTGCCCACAGTCAGGTATTGGTTGGAAGTTTGTTTTAGGAATTGCTGCAAGTATATCTTGGCTACACGAAAAAGATAAGGTCGCATCGCTCTCGCCCCAGAAGAGCAGGACGGGGATACCGCTCTCTCCCACGCGCCGGTATGCGGCCGAGAAATCTCCCAGCATCCCATGGCGCATGGTCGAAAGGAGGGCGCGCCGGAAGCCTTTATACTTCATCTGGACGCGGTACCGGCGCTGGAACTCGGCCACCAGGTCGGGACCAAAGACGCCGGAGGCGACATCCCTGAGCAGCGCCACGCTCCCAAACAGGCCGATAGCCAGTTCCCCCACCCCCGGCAGGGTCGCTGCCCGCAGCCCCCACGGGAGCGACACCGGCCTTGCCCCGGCGGGATCGATCAAAACCAACTTGCGGACGCGCTGCGGGAATCGCGCCGTGAAGGTCGCCGCCACCGGCCCACCCATGGAAAGGCCGACCAGGCTGACGGGACTATCGAAGCCAAGTATATCCAGTAAGTCTCGCAATTGCTTGCAAAACAAATCAATGTCATAGCGCAGTTTGGGACGGTCCGAAAACCCGCGCCCGAACAGGTCGTATCGCAAAACGCGAAAACCGGAACGGGCCAGGAAATCAAAGGTCGGATCGAAAATGAAGTAAGGCACGGAAAAGCCATGCACCAGCGCGACCACTGTCCCATCTCGCGGGCCGCCCAATTCATAATGGGTATACCCATCCGGCAGGCGCACAAAACGACCCACAGCGCTGGCTCGGGCTGCCTCGTCCAGGTCTTCAGTTTCGTCCAGGTAGGGAAATGTCCAGGGCATGGAAAGCAGGCCATACCACTTCGTACCATTTCATGGCACAAGTGGCACAAGCAGGTCGCGCAGGCAGCGAAGTTCGTCGCTCCGCCATTTCCGCGCGGCCCGTGTCCCAAATCAGATCTTACCCAGCCCGCGCAGGATCCGTTCAGGGGTGAGCGGGAATTCGTCGTACCACACGCCGGTCGCATCGTGGACGGCGGCGGAGAGGGCAGCGGCGGTCGGCAAGAAGGGCAGTTCGCCCACGCCGCGCGCGCCCCATGGCCCATTCGGTTCAGGCACTTCGACGATCACGGTTTCCACTTTCCCCGGGATGTCCCGGATGGTGGGGATGAGATAGGTGCTCAACTGGTCTGTCAATACGTGGCCGTCTTTCGTTTTGAAATCTTCCATCAGGGCATAGCCCTGCGCCTGCACCACTGCGCCCTCGATCTGGCCTTCCACCAGGTTCGGGTTGATGGCCTTGCCCAGGTCGTCCACCGCTACCACGCGCAACACGCGCACCTGGCCGGTCTCGATGTCAACTTCCACTTCGGCAGCCTGGGCTGCATACGCATAGGAAAAGTTCGGCATCGAATAACCGGTCTCCTTGTCGAAAGGCGTAGTAAGCGGCGACAGGTATTTGAACTCGCCGATCGCCGGGCGCTCTTCCCTATGCCATTTCTCCAGCGCGATTTCAGCCGCGCCCCTGATCGAGTTACCGGACATGAAGGTCATGCGCGAAGCCGACACGGAGCCGGAACTGCCCATGATGGCTGTGTCCGAGGCGATCAAGGTCACTTTCTCGAAGGGGACGCCAACCGCCTCCGCAGCCATCTGCGTCATGATCGTATGCGTGCCCTGGCCCACTTCCGCGCTGGCGTGTAACAGCACTACCTTTTCGATCTCGGTAGCGCCGTGCAACTCGATACGCGCCCAGCAATTATCCTGGTACCCGAATGAGAAGCCCACGTTCTTGAAACCCGCCGCAAAACCTCGCCCGCGCTTCAAGTGAGCAGGCAACTTTTTGTCCTTCTTTCGCGTGTCGCCGGCCTTCCAGCCGAATTTATCCGCAGCGGTCTGGATCACCTCCGCCATGCTGACCGGGCCGGGGATTGGAGTGCCGACATCCAACGTGAGGCCGTCACGTAAAACATTCTTCAAGCGGAATTCAACCGGATCCATATCCAGTTTTTCGGCCAGTTTATCCATTTGCAGTTCGGCCATGTACAAGGCTTGCGGCGCGCCAAATCCACGGAAGGCTGCGCCAGGCACATTGTTGGTGTACACGCCATAAACATCCGCATTGACGTGCGGGATGAAATATGGCCCGGTACAGGTAATGGTCGAGTTTCCCAACACCTTATTGGTAGTATACATGTACGCGCCAGCATCGCCGATCATTTCGACTTCGGCGGCCACCAGTTTCCCATCCCTGGTCGCGCCCCATTTGCCTCGCACGATGGTCGCATGGCGTTTGCCATGCCCGATGATGGATTCCTGGCGGCTCCAGATGATGCGCACCGGGCGCTGGAGTTTCCAGGCTGCCAGCGCCAGCACAATCTGCACCGACATGTCTTCGCGCCCGCCAAAAGCGCCGCCGATGGCCGGATAGACCACCCGCACGCTCTCGTCCGGCAAGCCCAGCGCATGCGCAATTTGTTCGCGGTCGGCGTGCGTCCACTGACTGGCCGCCTTGACCGTCACATGCCCGTCGTCGTCAATATAAGCCAGGCCCGCCTCCGGTTGCAAGTACGCATGTTCCTGCACAGGTGTACGGTACTCGCCTGCGACGATGACGTCTGCCTGCTGGAAACCAGCCTCCACATCCCCTTTGCGGATTTTGTCGTGCACGCAAATGTTCGAGTCGCCGATCTCTTCATGCACGCGCGTAGCGCCAGGCCGCATAGCCTCTTCCGCGTCCGTGATCACAGGCAAGTCTTCGTACTCGACCTCGATCAATTTGCGCGCCGCCTCGGCCTGCGCTTCTGTCTGCGCGACCACGACCGCTACCTGGTCGCCCACGAACCGTACAATGTCCGCGCCAGACCTGGAAGACCCGGGGCCGCACAGGACAGGCTGGTCTTTCCATTGCAAGCCATACTCATTGACCGGCACATCCCTGGCGGTAAAAATAGCAGCCACGCCGGGGGCAGCCTGGGCGCGGTCCACCAGGATGCGTTTGACGCGCGCATGGGGACGCCCGGCAAACAGGATTTTCATGTGCAGCATGCCCTTCATAGACAGGTCGCCGGAATAGAGCGCCGCTCCGGTTACTTTGTCGAGGGCGTCGACGCGGGGTTTAGATTGCCCGATTTGTGTGGTAGTCATTATATGGCCTTATCTGGTATATTTTTTGACTTTGACTTTTGGCGGCGGCGCGTCCATCGGACCGTAACGCGAGGGACCAAAGACCTGGTACAAGATGGCATAGACGAGCGCCAGGAAGCCGCCCAGGAAGATGGTGTAGATCAACGCCAGTGCAAGGTGAGCTTTGATATTATAGTGACTGATAACCTGTTCCACCAGCCACGCTAACCTGGGCACAAATTTCCATAACCAGTCTGGCGCTAACGGCATGGTAGTAAACTCATAAGGCACCAACCCCCTTGCAGAGAAAAGAGGCAAGGTGACAACAGCAATGGCGTAGGACAACAGCGGAACAATGACAATGATCATGCAGCCGATCCCGCGCCAGATAGGATGCTGCCGCCGGATAGGTTTTGCATCCGGGCGACGTACGGAAGTCCTGTATTTACTCACGAGGCACCTCTGCGTCAGGCTTTCTGCTTGCTGGCATTTTCGATGGCCTGGACGATCTTATAGTAACCCGTGCAGCGGCACAGGTTACCGGTAATGGCTTGTTCGATCTCGTCCCGGTCAGGGCGGGGACGCTCTTCCAAGAGTTTTGCCGCCGACATCAAGAAGCCGGGCGTGCAATACCCACACTGCACTGCGCCATCGTCGATGAAAGCCTGCTGCACGGGATGCAATTGTCCATCCCGTGCAAGCCCTTCCACAGTAACGATCTCCGCGCCATGCGCACGCGGGGCCGGGACGAGACAAGCCATCACAGCCTTGCCGTCCAGGAACACCGTGCAAGCGCCGCACTCGCCCTCGGCGCAGCCTTCTTTCGAACCGGTCAGTCCGGCCTCTTCGCGCAGCAGGCGCAGCAGGGTCTTTTCGTGGCCGGACCTGAATGAATACATCTTCCCGTTGATGGTCGTCTCGATGGGATGCCCCGGGAATGTTGCCGTCACAGGCTGACCGGCTATCGCCGGGCGTCCCTGCCCCCACAACAGCACCGGGTCAGACGGAACCCCAGCCTGTTGTCCGATCCCCGTAGGGGACTCCTCACCCTCGAGCAGGGACCGCAACCCGCGCGCCGTGCACACGCGCACCATCTCGCGCCGGTAGGCGGCCGAACCGCGAATATCGTCAATCGGGCGCGAGGCTTCCATCGCCAGGCGGGCCGCCTCGGCCATGGTCGCTTCGGTCAATGGCTTGCCCGCCAGGTAGTTTTCTGCTTCTAGCGCGTGGATGATGGTAGGCGCAACCGCTCCCAGCGTGATGGAGGCTGAGGTAACGGCAGCAGCCTTGAAGTCCAGGACGACCGCAACGTTGACCACCGAGATGGCCTGGGCGCGGCGCAAGGCAAGTTTGATGAATGTCCCGCGTTGCCCGCGCTGGGAACGCCGCCCCGTCTTGAGGGCCGGGAAGGCGATGTCCACCAGTATCTCGTCCGCCTGCATGACCGTCTTTCGCACGCCGGTGTAGAAGTCCGCGAGCATCACCTTGCGCTCGCCGCGCGGGGAGGCCAATATCACCCATGCGCCCAACGCCATGAGCGGCGTGATGGTGTCGTTGGCGGGGCTGGCAGTGATCAGGTTGCCAGCCACCGTGCCGCGGTTACGGATCTGCGGCGCACCCACTTCCCAGGCGGCCCTGGCAAGCGGGAAAGCGCGCTCGCGCACAAGTTTGGAAGCGGCGCAGTGATTGTGCGTAACCAACGGACCCAGGTGGATGACATCATCTTCATCGAGAATGATGCGATCCAGGCCAGGGATGCGGGTAATGTCAACCAGGGTGTCGATCTCGCGCCGGAGGCCGCGTTCCAGTTCCAAGATCAAGTCGGTGGCTCCGGCCACGATGCGGGCGCGCCCCCCCTGTTCGCCCAGGATACGGAGAGCCTCTTTGAGGGAGGCAGCGGTGTAATATGTTTTCCACATGCCTTAATTAAACCACAATTCCGCCAACCTGTCCTGATTTACGCGTAAAGCGCCAGCACAAAAACAGAACAGGGTGGCGGAACAAAAACTGTGTCGGGGAAATTTACTGCCCTCCGCTGCCAGTGATGACTTCGGAGCGGCGCTCCATGGTGGTGACCGCTTCGCGCGCCAAAGAGACCAGGTTGCGGATGGCGGCCTTCAGGCCTTCTTCGTCGCCAATGCTGGCTTCCACGGTATCCAACGCCCTCCCAACCGATTCGGCAACTTGGAAAAAGGCAGCGTCGAACTGGTATAACTTCTCCAACTCTGCTTCGTTGATCTTGACTGCATCGAAGAAGCCGGCATACCCGTAACTGGCGGTGCGGATCTTGTCAACGAAGGTGCGCAACTGGATGGCAGCCTTTTCCATGTCGTCCACCAGGTCGTACATATTCGCGGCAACGATGTCTGCTTGCATGTTCGAGGCGCGTCTCCATTGTTCTTCGAAGCGGTCTGCAACGGTCTCACGCAGCAATTTGTCGGCCGCGCGCCGGTTCTGGCGCTCGATATAGCCATTGAAGCCGGGGATGTACGAGGCCAGTTTTTTGAAAATATCCTGCTGGCCTGTTACTTTGTCGAGAAAATCGCTCATGTCAGCCTCCATAAGGGAAAACGGCAGTTTGGTTTAGGGGGATTATACTGCCAATTGGTCTATCCTTGCTCAGATAAGTATACGACATTTGGGGGAGGAAGTTGTATCCAGGGCTTACAGCGGGCCTTGAAGTATAATTATCCCGTTGCGCAGAGAGTAAAGCGCTGCCAGCAACGATCTCCAAAGTTTCCCTGAATTCGAAAGACCGATAAGATGTCGTTGTGAACTGTGAAGCAAGCAACAGCCGGCATCAGATGGGCCTCAAAAAACCTTTCAAAGGAGTATCTCGATGATCGTCACAACCAAACAACTCTTTCAAGCCGCTTATGGCAAGTATGCTATTGGCGCGTACAATATCAACAACCTGGAACAAACGATGGGCCTCTTCCGAGGCAACCTGGACAGTCAGGCGCCCTTCATTATCCAGATCAGCAAGGGCGCGCGCTCGTATACCCACAAAAATATGCTCGAGGGCTTGATTCGTACGGCGGATGAGATCTTCCCAGACGCCATTTTTGCGGTACACCTGGATCACGGCGACGAAGACACCTGTTATGACTGCATCAACAGCGGGTTCTACAGTTCGGTCATGATCGACGCCAGCCACGAGTCCTTCGACAAGAATGCAGAAATCACCAAACGGGTGGTAGACGCGGCGCACGCCAAAGGGATCGTAGTCGAGGCCGAGTTAGGACAACTGGGCGGCGTGGAGGAACACGTCAGCGTCGCTGAAGCGGACGCAAAACTGACCGACCCCGACCAGGCTAAGGCATTCGTCGCGCGCACCGGCTGCGACTCGCTGGCCTGCGCTATCGGCACCAGTCACGGCGCTTTCAAATTCACTGGCTCACAAGGCTTGCACTTCGATGTGCTGGAAGATATCCAAAAGCGCCTGCCCGGTTTCCCGCTGGTCATGCACGGCTCCAGTTCGGTGCCGCAAGACGAGGTGGAACGCATCAACAAGGCTGGCGGCAACCTGAAAGGCGCCAAAGGCGTGGACGCCGACCAGTTCAAGCGCGCTGCCGAACTGGGCGTGACCAAGATCAACATCGACACGGACGGCCGCCTGGTGTGGACGCGCGTGCACCGTGAGTTCTTCCTCGAGAAGCCTGAGAACTTCGACCTGCGCCCGCCGGGGAAGGTCTTCATGGCTGAATACGCCAGGTTCATCGCCAGCAAGAATGAAAAACTTGGCAGCGCCGGTCAGTTGGAAGCGGTACGAAAACTGATAGGATAGGACAAGACTATCCTGCAAGATTAACGTCTGTGGAACAAGCAACGCTCTCCAATTCGGGGAGCGTTGCTCGTTAACGCAGTCCCCTCTTCAAGTGGTCTGCGCAAGCCAAAACGACCAGGGCAACCAGGAAGACAAGCCCCTAAGTGGGGGAGGCTTTCTCTAAAGTTGGGGGATCGTTCCCCAAAGTTGGGGAGGCTTTCCCCAAAGTGGGGGAAACGTTCCCCAAAGTGGGAGAGGCGTTCCCCAAAGCGGGGGGATCGTTCCCCAAAGTTAGGGATGCTTCCCCCTACGTTGGGGGGGCCTCCCCCAAGAATGGAGATAGATCGTTCAGCAATGCAAGTTGCCCGCTGTCAACGATGAAACGTCCATCAATGCGATAATTGTTCCGGAGTAAAACAAGGCTGGTAATCGTGACCCAGGATCAAGCGATAGTTGACCGGGCTGCCAGGGTCAGGGATGGAGGCCAGGTTGGCGGGCGGCAGGCCAAGGATGGTGAGGATGGCGTCGTTGCGGTTGGCGTCAGGGGCGGCGTTCAGGTCGATCAACGTGCTGTAGGTATAGTCGCGCCGGTCGGCGGGCGCAATGCGGGTTTCATAACCGGCATAGTTCAGGCGCGAGGCAGCCAGCGCATCCCATCCGTCGAAGGATGTGCCGTTCTGGATCTCGATGATGACCGCCTGCCGTTCGACCGCCCGCGCCGAGGGCGCCATGGCTTCCTGCAACATCTGGGACATGGGGCCTTCATTCGGTAACAAGACGTAAGCGCCTTCCGGGGTGATCCAGGACGTGACCAGCGGCGGGCGAATATAGTAACTACGGAAATCGGCGTTGGTCAGTTTGGGCGCGTAGAGCGCCAGTTGCAACATTTGTGTGAGGCTCAAGTCGGTCTCGACAATGCTCACCAGGTTCGTGTACAAGGCGGGCAGTTGCGCGATCGTATTGGTCTGCAAAACGCGCGCGTAGATGGCGCGCAATACTTCCTGTTGGCGGCGGCCGCGGTCGAAGTCGCTGGATTTCATGCGCGAGCGGGCATACCAGAGCGCCAGGTCGCCGTCCATGTGGACGACGCCCGGCCCGACCGTGTACAACCACCAATTGGCTTCGAGGTTGGGATCATAGGCGGGATCGATCAACCGCCAGTCAGTGTACGGGCAGGCCACTGGCACGTCTATGCCGCCCAGGGTGTCGATGATATGGCGGAAGCCATCAAACTCGACCATGGCAGTATGATCGATCTGGATGCCAAGATTGTATAGCACAGTATCTTTGAGCAAGCCGGGGCCGCCGCCAGGATAAGCATAGATTTCGCCGTGCTGGTAGGCAGTATTGATACGCTGGTTGCCCCAATCCGGGATGTAAACCCACAAGTCGCGCGGGATGGAAATCAGTGAAACCTGCCCGTCTTTGGGGCGCAGCATGGCAATGACCATGGTGTCCGTACGGAAGGAACCGCCCGGACGCCTGTCCGAACCGATCAGCAGAAAGTTGACCGTCTCCTGCGTGTCGAGCGGGACAACTGGCGTCAATTGCAGGTTCGGGTCGAGCGTGGGGACAGGCGCAATCGGGCTGGTTGCCAGGCTGAGTACCAGGGTAGGCAGGGGAGCCGGGCTGGGAAGCGCCAGCAGCGGATCGGGCGTGGAGGTAGCCGGAACAAAAGGCAGGTTGGTCGGCGTTGGGAGGATGGTGCCAGTAGGGGTAGGAAAGACCGGCTGGAAAGGGGTAGGCGTAGCCTGCAAGGCGGCCTGGAAAGGCGTAGCCGTCGGCGTGGCGTCAGGGTCTACGGTCACCAGGGTATAGGGCGACCCAGAAGCCGCAGGATCGCTCCCGCACCCCAGGCTGCCAATCGCAAACAGGACGCAAATGAGCAGCAACGTCATGCGGCGGCCGCATCCCTTTTGGCGAAAGAAGGTTTCGACAATCTCAACCCAGTGGGTTTTCATGGGTTCATGCCCCGGCAAGCAAGACACCCGTCGCGTTCAGGGACTCGAGGACGGGAAAGCGGTTATCGTAGGCGTAGCAGTTGGAGGCGTCGTTGGAGTCGCGCTTGGAGGCGCAGTAGGGGACAAGGTAGGCGAAGACGCCTGGGTCTGCGTAGGCGGTAAGGTCGGTTCAAGAGTGGGCGTCTTTGTATCGCTGGGAACGACGCTGGCAGTCCAGGTGAGGGTTGGGAAGATGATCGAGACCGGCGTCAGGGTCGGGGTGCGGGTGGCAACATTCGGGACCCAGATCTGTTGCCCCGCCTTGATGCTGGTCTGGTAATACGGCATGCAATTGGCCTGCTGCAATTGCGCCACCGATACGCCAAAGGCCTGGCTGAGGCTGTACATGGTATTGCCCGCCTGGACGGTATACAGAATCCAACCGGGTGGCGGGCCGCACGGGACCACCGTCTGCGTGGGGACAGGCGGGACATATAACAAGGTGTCAGGGGTAAGGTCTGACGAGACGAGACAATTCGCCTGGCTAAGGAGTTCCGGTGTGGTCCTGTATTGGAGCGCCAATGATGCCAGCGTATCGAATGGCTGGACCCTGGTTGCCACCCAGCCAGAGGGCGGTGGGCAGGAAGAGGGCGGCGGCGGTAGGGTTTCACTGGGCGTCGAAGACAAAGAGGCCGTAGCAACAACACTGGGCAACGCGCTGGTCGCAATGGGTGAAATGAAAATCGGGAGATGGGTGCGCGTCTCGGTTGGGCTGACGGCCGGGATGTAACTCTCTGCCAAGGCCAACGAGATGCCGCCAATGACCAGGAGCGCAGAAAGCAAAGCCAGAAGGATACTGCCCGCCAACTGGCGAATGGTTTGCATGTCTATACCCCTTTTGCAATTGGCAACAACACGCTGAACGTAGCGCCCACTCCTGGCTCACTTTCCACCCAAATACGCCCATGCTGCGCTTCAGTAAGCGTCTTGGCAATCGACAGGCCAACGCCAGTATCTCCTACGCCCTGGATAAGCACATTATCGGCGCGGTACAGACGGGTGAAGACGCGCGGAATATCTTCCGACGTAATACCGCCGCCATTATCCTTGACTTGCAGCAAGACATATTCCTGTTCGTTCTCGCTTCGGGTCTGGACCCTGAGCATGATCGTGCCTTCGATAGGCGTCGAGGCACCTGCGTTCTGCAGCAAGTGGATCAGGATTTGCTGCAAGGCCTCCCGATCGGCATAAATAGGTTCCAGTTCCCTGGGCAGGTCCAGGTGCAACGAGATATTCTTCTCACGGATCTGGCTGCTGGTATAGGACATAGCATTGTCAATGATCAGGTTTAAGTCCACCGGTTCAGGATTGAGTTCCATGAGGCCCGATTCCAGGGTAGTCACCTGGATCATATCGTCAATGAGACTGCCAATGCGCTGGGAAGAAGATTTGATCCGCTCTACGAATTTGCGCTGCAGGGAGCCCAACACTCCCACCGACTCGCCCAACAACAGGTCTGTATACCCAACCACCGAAGACATGGGCTGGCGTAACTCCTGCGCAATGGAGGCGATCACTTCGGCCTGCTCGGTGGAACGGGCGCTGATCTCCCCTTTTTCCAATTGCAGCAATTTCATATTCGCTTCGGCCAGGTCATTTTGCAGGCGAGCCACCTGCCCCAACGAAGCCCGCAATTCTGCCTCCATGTACTCCATGTCACTGGCTGGGACGCCGCCCTTCTTCCGGCTTGCCGCCCGCAATTCTTCGTTCTCTTTTTGAAGTTGCTCGATCTGTTTTTGCGCTTCCTGCTGGACGATCAACAAGGAAGAGACTCTCTCGTCCTGTTCGTGTACTTTGTCCGCCTGTTTCTGGAGCGTCTCGAGCCGCTTCTGGAGTTCCTTGTTCTGTTGCTGCAAATCCTCCAGTTGCTTGCGCACGGTCGTCAGGGTGGAGTCGGCGGACTGCTGCTTTTGCTCCAGGATGGACATGCGCTGGCTGCGCTGGATGACAGGCACCAAGGCGGTCGCAATATTGCCCAGGAAAGCCTGGTCTTCTGCGCGCCAGGCGCGGTCCGAATAAGGGGAAAGCACCAGGATACCGCCCAGCGTATCTTTTTCCGGGGTAATGATCGGGACAGCCATCAAGTGACCCGGGTTGTTCAAGCCGAGCAGTTCGCTGATTCCCTTCATGTCTGCGGAAGTACTGCTGGCAGGTAAGCGTAGCGTACGCCCCCGCTGGAGGGCGCTGGTAAGCATCGGGATGGAGGCCTTGCCCAGGCTGGCGCCTTCCAGGTTTTCTTCACGGATCAGGTCGTAGCCGCTTGCAATGACCAGTTGATTTTTGTTATCGGTCAAATAAATGAGGAAACACAAATCCGCCAGGATCGTCTGGGCAATGGCGCGCGTGATGGCATGACTGATTCGGTCAGCATCGGTCTCCGCCGCCAGGGACAACAGGGCGTGGAAGGTTTTCGGGTCTGTGCTGTAGTGCCGCCGCTCTTCGGCTGGAGCGTCCTGTTTGACAACGGTAGGATGCGCAAGCGAGGCCGGCATAGGGAAGCGCTGCGGCAGGGTCATCAAGAACGGGTACATGGCCATATACGTCATGCGCACGATGCCAGGATAGTTTCCTCCCTCGCGCCCAAAAACCAGGTACAGACTGTGCCCGATGAAAGCCAACAACAACACTGCAAAACCATTCCCCCAGCCGTTTGGCCGCCTGACGAACAGGGTCAGGGCGCCCAGCGCAATAAAGCCAAGCGAGGCGACCTGCCAGATAAAATCCTGTAACGTGATATTGTAAGGCGTACCAGTCGGTTGCGCGCCCCAGGCAGCCAATCCAAGCGCAAGCGCCATGACAATGAACAGGGTCAACAGCACGGTAGCGGCGTCGGCGGCGCGGCTCGGTTCAGGAAAAGTCCACAGCCACAAGATCCACACCAGGCCGATCAACATGGTAGCGCGGTCGAGAGGCGGCAGGAAAACCGCCAGGTTGACGAGTCCCTGCCAACCCAACCCGCTGATCACAAACAGCAAGACTTGCGGCAACATCAGGATGACCAGGCCAATGACGGTGCGCCGGGCCTGGGGAAAGGCGCTCATCCGCCAGTGGATGAAAGCGGCCTGCAATGCCCCGGAAATGGAAAAAACCAATACCAGGTGGTAAATCAGGTTTCCAGGAGGGTCGGCTAACAAGGAAAAGGCTTGGGTAAAGAGACTCATGTGATCCGGGAAGATTATACTGCTTCTTGCCTTTGTGTGTCGAAAAATCCTGTTTGGGAGGGAAAACTCTCAGGAAACTGCAATGATTTCACCGAAATTTTACAGAGAAAAAGGGAGGCAAGGCGACCCCTTTTGCTCACGACCCAAGTGATGAATCGTCGTCGGCGCTCGTCACTCGCTCCACCAACCTGCAAAACGAGCACAGTCCCGGCGCAGAAGTCGGCTGCCCACAAGCGGGGCAGGGATTCAATTGTACTGGCGGACCGGCTTCCTCATTCCTGAAAAGCCCTTCCTCACGCGCTTGCAAGAAGCGCAGGTAAAAATACAATTTTGCGCCGGGGCGCTGGCTCTCCAAACGGTTGAGCAGTTCTTTGTTGTAGATCGTGGTCGAGCCGGTCGCGTAGGGACATTCATCGTAAATGTATTCGATTCCGCGCAACAAGGCGTAGGCGGCCATCTCGCGCTCGTAGAAGCGGCACAACGGCTTGACCTTGCGCGCCAACCCAGGCGAGGCAGGCAGCACCGGTCCCTGCCGCAGCAGGTAATCGCCAGACCAGGTCAGGGTGTTGCCCAGGAGCACAGCCGCCTCGTCGTCGAGGTTATGGCCGGTCGCAAGCACAGCATACCCCAGGTCGCGAGCGATGCGGTTCATCACGTGCCGCTTGACCAGCCCGCACACCGAGCAGGGACGTCCCTTGCCGCGCCGCGTCAGGTCCGCCAGCGCAGGGATGGATTGGCCGTACTCTTTTTCCACCTCCACCACATGCAAAGTCAAGTTGCGCTCGTGCGCAAATTTTTGCACCAGGCGCTGCGATTCTGCCGAATAGCCGCGCCCCTCGCTCGCCAGGGATGGACCGTTGATCCCCAGGCCGATATACAGGCCATCCGCCTGGTAGTCCAACCGCGCCAGGATGTCCCACAAAGCCAGCGAATCCTTTCCGCCCGAAACGGCCACCAATAGCCTCTCGTCGCGGGTGAACATGGCGTATTTTTTGATGAAGCGCTCGGCCTGCTCCGGCAACCATTCCAGGTAATGCTCCCGGCACAAGGCCAGTTTATGCTGGCGCATGTTGACCGAGGCCTTACCGCCACACTTCCTACACTTCATACTCGACCGCCCGAAATCACTGCCACCAACTTGATCACCTGACCGTCCCGCAAGATTTCATCTTCCAGGATCAACTCCCCCTCGCGGCTGGCGATCACGGCTTCCGGCGAAATCCCGCATTTTTCCAAAGCCGAGAGCAAGGTCATCCCTGGCCTCACTTCGAACTCTTTGTCGCGCAAGATTAATCTGACAGGCATTACTTCTCCTCTACCGGCCAATTCTAACGTAAAAAATAAGACAAGAACAGTTGCATTTTCCTCCCCAAACCACTATACTAGGGTTACACACCATTCGCCTACCAAAGCAGGGGCGGGCCTTGTGCCCGCCCCAGGGAGCATAGACATGTCTGACGTACAGATTTTCTGGGATCCGTCCGGGATCGAACTGGACTCACTGGGCAACAAACAATACCTGCGCGCTACCGACGGCGACACGCCCTTCATTTCCGTATCCATCCGCATGTTGAGCATCGATACGCCCGAAGTGCATTACCCTGGCAACACCAAGCCCTCCAAACACGATGAAAAATTCACCCAACTGGCCGACTGGATCCAACAAGGCAAGGCCCCCATTGCAGACGGGCTGGCCGCCTTCCTGCACCCGCGCCTCGCCGCTGGCGCGGTTGGGAGCCTGCACGAAGAACAAGGCAAAAAAGCCACCGAGTTCTTCAAAGACCTGGTCGAGCAAAAATTGTCCCGACCAAACGGGAGCAAACGCACGGTCTTCATCGCCGTCGGCGACCAGCCGTTCGACGATTACGGACGCCTGCTGGCCTACATGGCGCCAAATTACAGCGCCGAGGAGCGCGCCGGCATGACCCGCGAAGAGCGCGCCACCTTCAACCTGCTCATGGTGGCCTCCGGCTGGGCTGCGTCCTTCCCGATTTACCCCAGCCTGCCCTGTCACAGCGACCTGGAACTGCTGCAAGAAGCCGGCAAATGGGCGCTGGAACACCAGAAAGGCGCCTGGGACGAACCGCTCATGCTCACCGGCTACGAATTCCGCTCCGCTTATCGCCTGTACGAGATCACCGGCCAACTCATCAAAGGCAAGAAACTTTCCAGCAAAGAACGCGAAGCCTGGATCTACCGCTACTGCCTGGACATGACCACGCGCGAGATCTTCTACCCGCAAAATTACTACAAGGTTGCGCCCTACAACCGCATCTTCATCTGGCCCGAAAATGTGACCGAAGCAGTCGCCAACCTGAACCTGCTGCCCGGCAAATAGCGCTCCATCTTGACAGCCATCCAAACACGCCGTAGCATTACCCCGAAAGGAACCGACGACCTATGCGCATCGGCATGATGGCAGACGCTTACAAGCCCTACCTGAGCGGCATTACCAACTACATCGAACTGAACAAACGCTTCCTCGAACAAGCCGGACACGACGTCTACGTGTTCACCTTTGGCGGCCTCGATTACCAGGACGACGAACCGCGCGTCATCCGCAGCCCCGGCCTGCCCCTGGCCGACACGGGCTTTTACCTGTCCCTGAGATATTCCCGCGCCGCGAAGAAACTGCTCCAAAGCATGGACGTGGTACACGTTCACCACCCTTTCCTGAGCGGGCGGCTGGCCCTGCACTACTGCCGCCCGCTGCGCATCCCCATCATCTTCACCAACCACACCCGCTACGACCTATATGCGCAAGCCTACCTGCCCATGCTGCCCGAAGAAGTCAGCGAGGGACTGCTGCAAGCCTACATGCCCTCCTTCTGCGACGCAGTGGACCTGGTCATCTCACCCTCGCCCGGCATGGAAAAGGTACTGCGCCAGTTGGAAGTCAGCAGCCACATCGAGATCGTCCCCAACGGCGTAGAATTACAGCGCTTCTTCCAGGCCGAACCGCTCGCGCGCAAAGAATACGACTTCTGCGAAGATGACCTGCTGCTGGTCTATTCCGGCCGCATCGCCCCGGAGAAAAACCTGGAATTCCTCCTGCAAGCCTTCAGCGGCGTGGCGCAAGCGCTCGAACACGTCTACCTGCTCATCCTGGGCGGCGGGAGCATCAAACAAGAGATCGAAGAATACGCCCGCGACGTCGGCGTTGCCGGGCGCGTCCGGTTCACCGGCCAGATCCCCTACAGCAACCTGCCCGGCTACCTGGCCATGTGCGACGCCTTCGTGACCGCCTCGGTCACCGAAGTACACCCGCTCTCGGTCATCGAAGCCATGGGCGCCGGGCTGCCCGTGATGGGCATCCACTCGCCCGGCGTGGGCGACACGGTCGAGGACGGCCTGACCGGCTTCCTGTCCAATGAAGACCTGCCAGCCTTCACCGCCAAACTGACGCGCCTGTGCATGGACCGCGACCTGCGGCGCAAAATGGGCGACGCCGCGCGGCAGGCTTCCACACGCTACGCTATCGAGCGCACCACCCAAATGATGCTCGAACACTACCAACGCCTGGTTTACGCTTCCCAGCCGCGCCAGCGGAACTGGACAGTGCGCCTGCGCGGCCTGCTGGAGCGATTCCGCACATGAGCGGACGCAACCAAAAGGTCGGCGCCTGGGGCGAAAGCGTCGCGGCTGCATACCTGGAGAAGCGCGGCTACACCCTCCTCGCCCGCAACCAGCGCACGCCCTATGGCGAGATCGACATCCTGGCTGAAAAAGACGGCTTCCTGCATTTCGTCGAGGTCAAGACGCGCACAACGGGCGCCTTCGGCCCGCCAGAAATCGCCGTCACGCCGCGCAAGCAGGAACACATGCGCGCCGCCGCGGAACATTACGCCGCCGGGCAAGGGATCGAACACTGGCAGATCGATGTCATTGCCGTGGAAAAAAGGCCCGGCGACGCGCCGGAAATTACCCACTTCGAAAATGCGATCTGAGGGCAGGGCGCTGCCAATCGCAAGCGGCAACTATTTCCCAGTCACAAATGCAACTCCCACCAACCCGGCCCCGGCGTGGATGGCGAGTCCGGGGTTGAGTTCGCCAAAGATGATCTCGGCCGGGCAATCCAGTTGCGCGCGCAACATACTTTCCAGTTGCCGGGCGTCGTCGCTGGCGGTGACGTGGAGCATGGCCATGCGCTCGATCGGACGATCCCCAACCGCATCGACGCACAACTCGACCACGCGCGCCCAGGATTTCTTCTGGGTGCGGACGCGTTCCAGCAGGTCGAGTTTGCCGTTGCGGATGGTCAGGATGGGCTTGACATCCAACAACCCCGCCACGCCCGCTGCCAGGTGACCGACGCGCCCGCTCATCGCCAGGTACTTCAGGGTCGGCAGGGCGGCGAACAAACGGGTGCGTTGACCGGTATCCAGCGCCGCAGCCGCCGCCTCTTCCATAGACGCGCCAGCGGCAATCGCTTCGGCGGCAGCCAGCACCATCAACCCCTGCCCAAAAGACAGGCTGCGAGTGTCCACTACCTTGATCTCCCGCCCGGGGTGCATCTCCCGGGCAGTTACGGCGGCGGCATACGTGGCGCTGACTTCGCTGCTGACCGTGAAGCACAGCACACTCCCAGCGCCGCCATCGAACGCGGCCTGGTAAGCCTCCGAAAACTGTCCCGGCGAAGGCGCTGATGTGGTCGGCACCCTGCCTTCCCGGTCGATGCGGGCAAAAATATCCCCACAGGTGGCGTCATAGACGTCGCGGAAATTCTCTTCCCCAAAGAGGATTCCGATCGGCGCCTGGACAATGGAATACCTGGCCGCCAGGTCCAGCGGCAGGCTGGCGTCGGTATCGGTAACAATGGCTGTTTTTGACATGCGCTCTCCTCCAGGTCGTATACCAGGGTATAAAGGCTGTAACCCTCGAACCCGCCAAAAGTTTTGGGGCGCAAAACGAAAACTGTCCCAACGCCCATACCCAAAATCCAACTTCCCTTGACATGCGCTTTCCATCGTGATATTCTTCCCTTCTACTAGACCGACCAGTCGGTCTATCACTTCCCTATGACAGACACTCCCCTCGATTCCACCCAAGAGACCCGCGGCCGCATCCTCGAAGCGGCGGTGAAGGTCTTCGCCTCCAAGGGCTATCACGACGCCAGGGTAGACGACATCGTCAAGGATTCGCAGACCTCCAAGGGCGCGTTCTATTTCTACTTCCCCAGCAAGCAGGACATCTTCCTGGCGCTGGTGGACACCTTTGCCGACCTGCTCGAGTCGCGCCTGCGGGAACGGCTGTCCACAGAGGCGAGCGGCGTTGCCCGCGTGGAGGCTGCCCTGCGCGTCTGCCTGGAGACCTTCGGGCAGTATCGGGCGCTGGCGAAGATCGCGCTGGTGCAAGCCACGGGATTGGGCGCGGCTTTCGAGCAGAAACGCCAGGCTGTCAACCAGCGTTTCATCCAGATCGTGCGCGAAAACCTGGACGCGGCCGTGACGGATGGCAGTATCCCGCCGCTGGACACGGAGGTGGCGGCCTGCGCCTGGGTCGGGGCGTTGAACGAGATCGTACTGCGCTGGGTGTATACCGGCCAGCCCGACCCGGAACGCTCCCTGCCCGCGCTGCGCAGGTTGTTGTTGCAAAGTGTGGGGATTCCTAAAGAGAGAATCCGTCAACTTGAAGAAAATTAACCGCAAAGAGCGCCCAGAACGCAAAGTTTTTCGTTGCTTTTCTTTGCGACCTGGGCCCCCAGCATGGGGGGGCGTGCTTTGCGGTTCAAAAAATATTCAGGAGAAAATTCGATTATGAAACAGTTACGCATCTTGTTCGTCATCACACTGGCGGCGCTGATCGCCGCGGCCTGCGGGCCGGCGGCGGGATCCGTCGAGGCCCCGCCAGGCGGGGAAGCGGAAGCAGCCCCAACGGTCCAGGGAGAGGCGGAAGAGTCCCCAGCGACGGAAGCGCCCGCAGCGGAATCGGTCGCCGTAAAGGTCGCCGTCCTGCCCATCATCGACGCGCTGCCATTGTACGTTGCCCAGGGACAGGGCTTTTTCGAAAAACGCGGCGTTTCGGTCGAACTGGTCCCCGTTGCCTCTGCGCCGGAGCGTGTCCAACTGGAGGCCTCCGGGCAGGTGGACGCCACCATCAACGAGACGCTGGGAGTCATGCAGTTCAACAAAGAAGGCGTGCAGATGCAGGTCGTACGATACGCGCTGCGCCCCGCCCAGGGCTACGGTCACTTCTTCATCCTGGCGTCAGCCCAGAGCGGCATCACCGCGCCCGAGGGGCTGAAAAGCGTGGAGATCGGCGTCTCGCAAGGCACCGTTATCGAATACGTCACCGAGCGCCTGCTGCAGGACGCCGGCCTGGGCGCCGACCAGATCAAGACCATCCCCGTGCCGAAGATCCCCGACCGCATGTCGCTGCTGGCCTCCGGCGAACTCGCAGCCGCCACCCTGCCCGACCCGCTCGGCGCGCTGGCGGTGCAATCGGGCGCGGTGATCGTACTGGACGACTCGGCGCATCCCGAATATGGGTTCAGCGTCTACTCCTTCCGCAAAGAATTCATCGACGCGCACCCGCAAGCGGTGAGCGGTTTCCTGGCCGCCATCGAGGAAGCCATGACGCTCATCAACGCCGACCCGACCCAGTACGCCGCCATCTTGAGCGAGGCCAAGATCGTACCCGCGCCGCTGCTGGAGGCCTACAAAGTGCCGCCCTTCCCCGCCGCTGGCGTGCCGACCGAGGCCGAATGGCTGGACGCACTGGAATGGGCTAAGGGTAAGGGGATGCTGGATGTGGACGTCTCCTACGCGGACTCAGTGACGGATGCGTACCTGCCCTGACCGCCGCCTGCTGCCGTTATAATATGCGGGAGGCCGTCCCCGGGCGGTCTCCCGTAATTTTGCCGATGAATTCATGATCCAATTCCACGCTTTGTCATTTGGCTACCCGCAATCCGCCCTGCTCTTCGAGGCCTTCGACTGGCGCATCCAGCGCGGCGAGGCGTGGGCAGTGTTGGGCGCATCCGGCTGCGGCAAGACCACCCTGCTCTACCTGCTGGCAGGCTTGCAATTTCCGACCTCGGGCCAGATCCTGGTTGATGGGCAACCGCTGACCCGCCCACGTCCGCGCACAGGGTTGATCCTGCAAGACTACGGCCTGCTGCCCTGGGCCACCGTCCGCCAGAACGCCGAATTGGGCTTGAAGGTGCGCAACTTCTATGGCGCAGACGGAGTCCACACCCCGCAGGATTACCGTCCCGAACGGGACGTCACGCCCTGGCTGGAACGTCTCGGCATCGCGGCCATCGCCAGGAAATACCCGTCCCAGATCTCCGGCGGGCAGCGACAACGCGCCGCCATCGCCCGCACCCTGGCGCTGCAACCCGACCTGCTGCTGATGGACGAGCCCTTCGCCTCGCTGGACGCCGTCATCCGCGCAGACTTGCAATCCCTGACGCTGGAACTGTGCGCCGAGGGCGGCATCACCCTGGTCGTTGTGACGCATAACATCGAAGAAGCCGCCGCAATGGGAGGAAAGATTTTGCTGCTGGGGCAGCCGCCCAACCGAAGCGCCAACGTATTCGAGAACCCGTCAGTTGGGCAGCCTGATTACTGCGAGAGCAGGGAGTATCGAAGGCTATGCCAGGCCTTGCGGGAGGGGTTATCGCATGAAACGGCGTGACGTGCTGCTCGCCACGCTTGGGCTGCTGGCAGTCTGGCAGGCGGCCGCCATGCTGGTGAACCGCCCGATCCTGCCCACCCCTGTGGTGGTGTTGGAAGTCTTCTTCCGCGAGGTGGGCGGGGAGTTACCCATCCATTTCGCGGCCAGCCTGTGGCGCGTGGCAGCCGGGATGCTGCTGTCGATAGCGGCGGCCGTCCCGGCCGGGTTGGGGATCGGCGGGTCCAGGCGGCTGAACCGCATCTTCTCCCCGGTCATCTACTTGCTGTATCCCATCCCCAAAGTGGTCTTCGTACCGGTGGTGCTGCTCTTCCTGGGCATCGGCGACCTGGCCAAGATCACGGTCATCTTCCTGATCCTGTTCTTCCAGATCGTGGTTCTGGTGCGCGACCAGGCGGCGGGACTGCCCCCCCAATTGCTGCAAAGCCTGCGCAGCCTGGGCGCGGGACGGCGGGCGCTGTTCCGCTTCGTGTACCTGCCCGCCAGCCTGCCGGCCATCCTGACCGCCCTGCGCCAGTCGGTAGGCACGGCGGTGGCGGTGCTGTACATCGCCGAGTTGTTTGCTACACGCAAGGGGTTGGGCTATTATATCTACTACCAGGGCAGCACATTGCTGGACTACCCTGCCATGTACGCGGGCGTGCTGGCAATGAGCCTGTTGGGGCTGGGACTGTACTTTACGGTGGATTGGCTGGAAAAACGCCTGTGTCCCTGGATGTTCATCGCGTAGAACGAACCGGGTCTCCCAACCAACAAGGAGACCCGGTTTTACGATGCTACGGGGTTGGCGTAAAGGTAGGCGTGTTGGAGGGCGTATACGTCGGCGTGGGAGGCGGGTAGTAGACCTTCAAGCCGGACACATTCATGCCGGGGTCGAGTTGCAGGTCAGCAGCCTGCACCCAGCACGGATCGTTGTAGATGGGATTTTTGACGATCCACCAACCGGCGATGCTGCCCTGCCCGAGCAATTCCACACGCTCATTTTGCTTGAGCGCGCTGACCACTTCGTAGGCCGCGCCCGGCCCCACCCAGCAAAGCGTGGCTTTCAACACCAAGGGATTTTGCGGCGTGGGTGTGAAAGTAGGAGGACTCGTTTCTGTCGCCGGCGGGAGGGGTGTGGCCGTGCCTTCCAGCGCCGGGGCAGGCACAGCAGCGGTCTGCAACGCCGAAAGCGTGGCCGCTACCGCAGTAGCCTGCGCATCCGGCGTAGGGCTGCCGGCCACAGGCAGGTTACAGGCTTGGGCAAGAAATGTGAATGTCAATAGTACAGCAAGCGCTCTTCTATTAAGGCTTCGCATAGAGACTCCTTTCAGGGATGCAACGAATAAGAAATCCGCTCCCCCTATTATAAGGGAGTCTCGTTCAACTGCATTCAACTTGACACCCCCCCGCTTTGCCGGTATAAGCAGCGCCATGACAAAGCCTCGCCATGCAAGTTTGTTCCTCCTGGTCATCGCGCTGGCCGCCTGCGACGCCCTGCCGTTTGCGCCGACCGCCTCCCCCTCCGCGACCGCCCTGCCGCCAGCATCCCCTACCGCCAACGCCTCGCCCGCTACGCCGCCCGCGCCCACCCCCAACCCGATCACCCGCATCCAGGGCGGGGAACAGGCGCTCTTCTACGGCGACTACGAAACCGCGCGGGAAGCGTTCCAATCCGCGTACAGCGCCAGCGCCGACGCGCAAGTCCAGGCGGCCGCCCTGTGGGGGCTGGGACGCACCGAAATCGCGGACGATCATTACGAGGCCGCCATCGCTTCTCTCCAGCAATTGGTCCAACAGTTTCCCGACTCGTTATTAATTGCCTACGCGCAATTCGCTCTTGGTCAGACCTACTACGCCATGCAGCGCTATCCCGAAAGCGCGGACGCCTACCAGGCCTACCTGCAATTGCGCCCCGGCATCCTTGATGCCTACACGCAAGAAGCGCGCGGCGACGCCTTCTTCGAAAACGCCAACTACGCCGAAGCCCTGGCGGCCTATACTGCAGCCCTACCAGCCGCCCAGGGCAGCGACAGCCTGGCGCTGGAAACCAAACTGGCGCAAACCCGCGCAGGCATCGGCGATTACGCCTCCGCGCTGGCCGCATATGACGCGCTCTTCACCCGCGCGGACAACAATTACGTCAAAGCCCACATGGACTACCTATCCGGCCAGGCCTACCTGGAACTGGAGCAAACCGACCAGGCGTACGCAAAATTCCGCCATGCGGTCGAGAACTACCCGCTTTCGTATTATTCCTACCTGTCGCTGGTCGAACTGGTCAACGCCAGCGTCCCGGTCAGCGAACTGGACCGGGGTTTGGTAGATTACTTTGCCGGGCAATATGACGTGGCGCTGGCCGCCTTCGACCGCCACCTGGAGGCCGGCCTGGACAGCGACGGCGCGGCGCGCTACTACCGCGCCCTGACCCAGCGCGCGCTGCAAAACTACGAAGCCGCCATCCAGGATTTCACCGCCTTCATCGCGAACTATCCCACCCACCCCAAATGGGCAGACGCCTGGCAGGAAAAGGCCTCCACGCAATGGCTGAATACCGGCGACTACAAGAACGGGGCGCAGACCTACCTGGACTTCGTGGCTGCGGCGCCGACCCACCCCGAGGCTGTGGACGCGCTCATGAGCGCCGCCCGCGTCCTGGAGCGGGACGACCGCCTGGAAGAGGCCGCCAGGACCTGGCAGCGCGTCGCGGACGAGTACCCGGACAACGAGCAGACGGCGCAAGCGTTGTTCCTGGCGGGCATTGCGCACTACCGCCTGGGCGCCTACGAAGTAGCCCTGCCGGTCTTCCAGCGCGACCTGTTGCTCTCCACGCAAAAAGAAGACCAGGCGCGCGCCTACGTCTGGATCGGCAAGACGCAGGAACAACTGGGCGACCAGGCCGCAAAGAACGCCGCCTGGCAGCAAGCCCAGTCCATCGACCCGACCGGCTATTACAGCGAGCGCGCCCGCGAACTGCTGATCGGGCGCGCGCCCTTCGAAGCGCCGGCATTGTACGACCTCGAAGTGGACCTGGAAGCCGAACGCAAGGACGCCGCCGCCTGGGTGCGCATCCAGTTCGGCCTGCCAGCCGAGACCGACCTGACCGGGCTGGGGCCGCTGGCAAGCGATCCGCGCCTGGCGCGCGGGGTGGAGTTCTGGGAACTGGGCCTGTACCAAGAGGCAAAAGCGGAGTTCGAGAGCCTGCGCGAGGCGGTCAGCGCCAGCCCGGAAAACTCCTTCCGCCTGGCGAACTACCTGCTCGACCTGGGATTGTACCGCTCGGCCGTATTCGCCTCGCGGCAGGTGCTCACGCTGGCCGGGTTGGACGAGCAGGCCGCCACCCTGAACGCCCCGCCCTACTTCAACCACTTGCGCTACGGCGTCTACTACGCTGACCTGGTCGAGCCGCAAGCCGCCGCCAACGGCTTCCACCCGCTGTTCCTGTTCAGCGTGGTGCGGCAGGAAAGCCTGTTCGAGGGCTTCGTGCGCTCGCCGGCCGGCGCGCGCGGCCTGATGCAGATCATCCCCAGCACCGGCGGCAGCCTCGCCAACCAGATGGGCTGGCCGCTCAACTACGACGACGAAGACCTGTACCGCCCCATCGTCAGCGTTCGCATGGGAGCGTATTACCTGGCCTCCAACCGCGACCTGCTGGACGGCGACCTGTACGCCGCGCTGGCGGCCTACAACGCCGGGCCGGGCAACGCCGCCGCCTGGAAAGACCTGGCCGGAGACGACCCCGACCTGCTGCTCGAAGTCGTCCGCTTCCAGGAGACGCGCGATTACATTCGCTTTATCTACGAGATATACACGATCTATAAGACGCTATACAGCCCGGTGGGCTGAATCCCCCTCCCCGTACAAATGTCACTGCGAGGAACGAAGCAGTCTCCTGTTGCAAGGAGATTGCTTCGGCTTCGCCTCGCAATGACATGTATCAACAAATGTCACTGCGAGGAACGAAGCCCTGGACTGACGCCACATCGTCCCGGTGTCCTTCGGGAGGACAGGCAGTCTCCTGTTGCGAGGAGATTGCTTCGGCTTCGCCTCGCAATGACATGCGGTCTATTCGATATTCTCGACGATCTTTTTGTGCAGGGACTCGGCGTCCATATCGAGGACGGAGATCAATTTATCACGGCCGGTCGCGCCAGCCACAATGTCGATGCGGGACTTGGCGATCCCCAGCACGCCCGACAGGAACTTGATCAGTTCGTCGTTGGCTTCCCCCTCGGCCGGGGCGGCGGTGATGTGGATCTTGATGGTGCCGTCGTGCAGCACGCCTACGATCTGGTTGCGGCTGGAACGAGGCGTAACGCGCACGGCAATGGCTGCCCCTTTTTTTCCATCATGGAGGCGATAGTTTCGTTGGCCCATGGTTACCTCAACGCGTACAGGAAAGTAATTAGCGCAGACGATAAAACCTGCACCAGGATGATCAGGATCAGGGGACTGAAATCGAACATCCCAATCAGGGGCACCACCCGGCGGATGGGCGCCAGGAACGGCTCGACCAGGTTGTCGATGGAGCGTCGCACCGGATGGTAGGGGTCCATCACATACGACAAGACCACTTTGACGATCACCAGCAAGACCAGGAAATCTGCCAGGATGCTGATCAAACGCGCAACGTACGAAATCATCTTCCTCCTCAACGCTTCGGGCGGGACCCGAGGATGGCTGCGCCGACCCTGACGAGGGTGGCGCCCTCGGCGACGGCGGCTTCGAAATCGGCGCTGGTGCCCATGGACAGGTGGCGCCAGTCGGCCTGGGGGTAGCGGGAGGCCAGTTGGTCGCGCAGCAGGCGCAGGCTCCGGAAATGGACGCGCGCTTCGGCGGGGTCGGTCTCCAGCGGCGGCATGGTCATCAATCCACATACCTGGAGATGCGGCAGGCGCAAGACGGCTTCGATCTGCGGGTAGAGCGCGGGCCAGTCTTGGGGGCGCGCGGCCGGCCAGCCGTATTTGCTCTCTTCGCCGCCGACGTTGCACTCCAGCAGCGCCGGCAGGCTGCGCCCGGCTTCGGCCGCCATGCGCTCGAGGCGCTCGGCCAGTTTCAGGCTGTCCAGCGATTGTAAAACGTCGAAATGTTCGATCACCAGGCGCGCCTTGCGGCTTTGCAGGTGGCCGATCATGTGCCATTCTACCCCACTTTGGGGGCCGAAATATGATATTTTGCTTACACTTTCTTCGGGGTAGTTTTCGCCCAGGGCGCGCGCGCCGGCCTCTACCGCCGCCTGGACGATTTCGAGCGGCTGGGCTTTGGTGACGACCACCAGCCGCGCCGCATCCGGGTCGCGCCCGGCGGCGCGGGCTGCGGCGGCGATGCGTTCGAGCGTCTTTTGGTAGCGGTCGCGGATGTGGGAGACGAGCGGTTCCATGCCGTCTATTGTACACGATGCCGTGTTTCGATTTATCCTTCGGCGGCCGGTTTTTTGCGCGGGCGTTTGATCTCGCTCTTGCGCGTGCCGCCGGCCATTTCGTACTGGCTGCTGTCCTTGCCGTACCTGGCGGCCACGCCCGCCAACATGCGTTCGCTCAAGGAGCG
>JBMOMO010000026.1:0-4116 GCA_049324135.1 Chloroflexota bacterium | reverse complement strand
CAGTCGGTTCAAAAAGGCTTCGGGTTGTTCCTCCCCAGGCGGGATGGCAAACACATAAATCGTTTTCGGCTTGACGATCTCCAGCGCCTTCCGCAGTTCGGCGGGGGAGGGAGGAGCCGTGTAAATGGCGAACTCGTCCGCCTGGCGCAACGCGAAGCGCGGCGTCCCTTTGGCTTTGTCCGCGCCCTCCGCCCAAACCAATACACCTTCTTGCAGCGCCTCCACTTTCCGACTACTCCCTACTCTCCAATCTCTAATCTCTATTTCCTGTTTCTTGATCTCGACCGGCGCTTCTTCCACCACGCGGAATTCCTGGAATTGCAGCGCGACCTGCTTCTGCCCGCGATAGGAACTCGCCCGCAGGGAATAGGCCACGTCGAATTTGCTGCCCGCTTCGGGCAGGTCTTCGCCCGCGCCGCCCCACCACAACAGGCTCTGTGTGACGCCGTTCCCGTCCTCGACGTTCAGGCGCAGATGCTCCCTGGTCTTGCCGATCTCTGTAACGGACTTCAAAACCACCTGGCGCGTCGCCAGCGTCAGTTCGGGATTCCCCGCGCCGAAGGGCGCCAGCATTTCGAGCGATTCAGCCAGTTCGAGGTCGATCTCATCCAGTTCCAGCCAGGCGTCGATTTGCAGCGCCGGTTCTTCAATGGCGATTTCGCCGAGTTGCTTTTCGATGGCTTTGCCCAGGCCGCGCCGGAATTCGGTCAATTTCTCCGCTTGCATGGACAGTCCCGCCGCCATGGGGTGGCCGCCGAAGCCGAGCAGCAGATCCTTGTTGGCGGCGATGGCTTCGGTGATATGCAGTCCCTCCACCGAGCGCGCCGAGCCGCGCAGGAGGCCGCCCTCGGATTCGGTCAGCAGCAGGGCGGGCTTGTGGTAGCGTTCCACCAGTTTGTTGGCCACGATGCCCACCACGCCGCCCGGCCAGTTGGGATGCGACAGCAGGATGGCGGGTTCGGCCAGCAGGGCGGGGTTCTCGCGCAGTTGCGCTTCGGCCGCCGCGTAGACCTGGCTGGTCAACAACTTGCGCTGCGCGTTCAGCCCTTCGACCTGCGCCGCCAGGACGCGCGCGCGGGAGGGATTATTGGTCAGCAGTAATTCCACTGCGGGGTTGGCGTCGCTCAACCGTCCCAGCGCGTTCAGGCGCGGCGCAAAGGTGAAGCCGATGGTCTCTTCGGTCAGCGTCTCCAGCGACGCGCCCGCCAGTTCGGCCATCGCCTTCAGGCCGAGACGGCTCGTTTCGCGCAGTTTTTGGATGCCCTTTTGCGCCAGCGAGCGCGTTTCGCCTTTGAGCGCGGCCACATCGGCGATCAGGCCGAGGGCGACGAGATCGAGTAAATCTTCGGGGAGAATTGGTAATTGGTAACTGGCGAGCAATGCTTCCGCCAATTTGTATGCGACCCCAACCCCCGCAAGGTTGACGAGCGGATGATCCTCGGGCAGCAACTTTGGATTAATGACGGCCTTCGCGTTCGGGAGCGTTTCCCCCAAATCGTGATGGTCGGTGACGACCACCTCCACGCCGCGGGACTGGGCGTAGTCGATGGCTTCGTGCGCGGTGACGCCCGTATCGCACGTGACGAGCAGCCTGCTCCCGTTATCGAGGATGGGTTTCAAACTCTCGACGTGAACCCCGTGACTCTCGCGCCCGCGGACCGGGATGTAATATGTGACATCTGCCCCAAGCGCCTGGAGCGTCTGCGCCAGCAAGGCCGTGGAGGTCTGCCCGTCCACGTCGAAATCGCCCCACACGCAGACAGGTTCCCTTTTGCGTATAGCCAGGTTGATGACCTCTACCGCTTTTTCGATGCCGGGGAACGGCGTGGACGGCAGTTCGTCGGGGCGCAGGAAGGCGCGCGCGGCGGCGGGGTCGCGGAATCCACGCCGGACGAGGGTGCGCGCGATGAGCGGAGGCAGGCCCAGGGTCGAGAACGAAGCGGGGATGTCTACGGGAGCAGGGTCGATCCAGCGAGTCATGATTTACTTGTCATTGCGAGTGACTGCGAGGAGCGAAGCAATCCCCACGTCAAACGGGAGATTGCTTCGACCTTCGGTCTCGCAATGACAGGTGCGATTATACCGGCTCGAACCGGGCCGTGAAGTGACGCAGCAGTTCGGGCGCGTAGGTGAACTTATAGCCGCGGATGGACCCGGCGCGCTGTTTGATGTTCGCCAGCGACTCGGCCACGTAGTCCATGTGGCTTTGGGTGTAGGTGCGGCGCGGGATGGCCAGGCGCAGCAGTTCGAGTTTGGGATAGAGCATCTCGCCCGTTTCGGGGTCGGGATGGGCGAACATGACCGAGCCGATCTCGCAGCCGCGGATGGCGCCCTCGCGGTACAGTTCGACCGTCAGCGCCTGGCCGGGGAATTCGCCCTGCGGGATGTGCGGCAGGACGCCGCGCGCGTCCACGTAGACGGCGTGCCCGCCGGCCGGCTGGATGGTTGGCACGCCGGCCTCGTTCAGGCGCGCTGTCAGGTAGGCGGTCTGGTTGAGGCGGTAGGCCAGGTAGGCCTCGTCCAGCCCTTCGTAGAGTCCGACCGCCATGGCGTCCAGGTCGCGCCCGGCCAGGCCGCCGTAGGTGGGGAAGCCCTCGCGCAGGATGAGTTCGTTCCTCACCCGTTGGAAGACGGCCTCGTCGTTCAGGCACAGCAGGCCGCCGATGTTGACGATGGCGTCCTTCTTGGCGGACATGCACATGCCATCCGCCAGGGCGAACATCTCGCGGGCGATCTCGATCGGGGATTTGTCGGCATAGCCGGGTTCGCGCTGTTTGATGAAGAAGGCGTTTTCGGCGTAGCGCGCCGCGTCGATGAAGAAGGGGATTTTGTATTCGCGGTAGACCGCCGCAACCGCCCTGAGATTCTCCATCGAGATGGGCTGGCCGCCGCCGGCGTTGTTGGTGACGGTCATCATGCCGAAGGGGATGTTCTGCGCGCCGACCTTCTCAATGAAGGCCTTGAGTTTGGCGATGTCCATGTCCCCCTTGAAGGGATGCGGGTTGGCTGGCTCGAAGGCCTCGTCGATGACCAGGTTGGTCGGACGCCCGCCGCGCGCGCGGATGTTGGCGTCGGTGGTGTCGAAGTGCATGTTGCTCGGCACGTACATGCCAGGCCGCACCAGCACCGCGCTCAGGATGTTCTCGGCGGCGCGCCCTTGATGGGTTGGGACGAAGAATTTGAAGCCGAAGATGTCTTCGACGGCCTGTTTGAGCCGCAGGTAGGAGCGCGCGCCGGCGTACGACTCGTCGCCGCGCATGATGGCGGCCCACTGGTCGTGGCTCATCGCCCCGGTGCCGGAATCGGTCAGCAGGTCGATGAAGATGTCTTCGGCCTTGACGGCGAAGATGTTGTAGCCGGCCTCTTTCAGCGCGGCTTCCCGCTCTGCGGACGTGGCCAGGCGGATGGGTTCGACGGACTTGATGCGGAAGGGTTCGGGCGGGTAGTGCATGGGGGTCATTTGGGTCTCCTGTAATTTGAGTGTGCGTCAAATTTTGGGTAGCGAGCCTGGCGTATCCCCTGGGTAGCCATTCGGTCTCCAATGACTGGCTAATTTTACAATGAAATTGTTTTTTGCGGTAAATAAAAACAAAACATCGGAAGTCTCACAGACTTCCGATGTTTTGGGTGGTTCGGTCATTTGGTTATTTTACAACTTTCAAAAACTCTTCTGGGGAAATTCTTCGAGGTAAAGTTCGGTTGCTTCGGTAAGATTCGCAATTGCTTCCTCGACCGTTTTCCCCTGGCTGACCGTCCCGACTTCGGGACAATCCGCCACGTACCAATCGCCTTCCTTGTGGAGTAAAGCGGTAAATGTGCGAGTCATGACAGGTCTCCTTTTTCTAAATTATACATCACGCGTACGCGGGTTTGTCACTTTGATGCGGAAGGGTTCGGGGACAGTCATCAGTCATCAGTGTCACAGAACACTGGTCACTGATGACCGTTCACTGCTCTTTCGATCTCCGCCAGCGTTTCCTGCGCGGACTGCAAATCGGGATGGCGCAGGCGCATGAAAATCTCGACGGCGCGGCGGGTAAAACCTTCCTTGAGAGGTTTTCAATCCTGACAGGGAAGGTTTGCAAAAAAGTACTGACATTTTCCGAAAAACTTCTA
>JBMOMO010000025.1:0-31257 GCA_049324135.1 Chloroflexota bacterium | reverse complement strand
GTCGATGACGATAACGGAAGCAGACCCAAGGTCCGCCCCGAGCGCGCGGACGGAGGCGTAGTCCATCGGCGTGTCGAGCGCTTTGTCGTCCACCACGATCAGCGAAGAGGAAGCGCCAGCCGGCATGATGGCCTTGACGGGGCGTCCATCCAGAATCCCGCCGCCGTGCTCGTAGATCAGTTCGCGGAAGGTCGTCCCGAAGGGCAGTTCGTAGTTGCCCGGCTTGCGCACGCGCCCGGAGAGCGAGAAGATCTTCACGCCTGCGCTGTCGGGCGTGCCCATGGATTTGTACCAGTCCGCGCCGTTGACGATGATGGGCGGGACGTTGGTGAGCGTCTCGACATTGTTGACCACGGTCGGCTTGCCGTACAGGCCGAACGAGGGCGGGAAGGGCGGACGGACGCGCGGCTGACCGCGCTTGCCTTCGATGGATTCGAGCAGGGCGGTCTCCTCGCCGCAGATATATGCGCCCGCGCCGAGGTGGGTATAGATTTTCAGGGCATAATCTGTGCCGAAGAGTTTTTCGCCCAGGTAGCCGGCTTTTTCCATCTCTTCGATCTTCTCGTCCAGCCAGGCGGCCGCCTGCCAGAATTCGCCGCGCAAGTAAATGTAGGCCGCGTTTGCGCCGACCGCGTAGGAGGCAAGCGCCACGCCCTCCAGGAACTGGAAGGGGTTGCTCTCCATGATCTCGCGGTCTTTGAACGTGCCAGGCTCGGACTCGTCGGCGTTGGCAACCACGTAGTGCGGCCAGTTATTGTTATCCATGAAGGCCCACTTCATGCCGGTGGGGAAGCCCGCGCCGCCGCGCCCGCGCAAACCGGAGGCCTTGACCACGTCGGTCACTTCGGTCGGCTTCATCTTTTTGACGGCCTGCTCGAAAGCCTGGAAGCCGCCGTTCTGTTTGTAGACATCGAGTTTTTCGATGCCAGGGATGTCACGATGACGGAGGAGTATATGTGCCATAGGTCTCTATTCTGCCAGGGGAATAATCTGTCCCTCGCGACGGGCCTCAAAAAGAATATAACTATCGTTACTTTCACGATATTGTCGCTCACCAACTGCAATTGGCTCTATGCGGCTGTCAATATCCGCCGCAACATGCCATAGTAAGTCAATGTCTCTTCGCTTGTATTCCCCATCGAAGCGCGGCGATATTACAAGTAAATCGATATCACTCCATTCATGCACTTTTCCTGTCGCATACGATCCAAATAGAACCCCCGCTTGCACAGGAATACCACGCTCTGCGACAGCCCTTAGGTACTTCTTGATAATTATCAAAACTGACTTTTCAACCATTCAAAAGTTCCTTTTGCTCTTTGCAGATATCCTCTTGCGTCTTGTAATGCAATGGGAGGACCTAATAGATCGGAATATCTACCTTCGATGTTGAATTCATTTATCTCAGCCAATACTTTCCTGTTATCCACATCAACAGATAACTCGGCAATTTCAGCGAGTCGAGTTAAATTATGAATATGTGGCGGCATTTTTCGCTTCACTTTCCAGACACGGGCTTTGAGAATTTTCTCAAGCGCTAAGTGAACAAAGAACAGGCCAAATTGGATACGGCGATCTCTATTAATCATATCAACAGCCGTTTCCCAGGCTTCATCGGCGCCCTTGCGCCAATGAGCAACTTGTTTCTCGACATCTAATCGCGGTTCTTCACTCATACCCATTTACGTGCAATAAATTATGTTTTCTTCAACGCCTCGACCAACTCCATCGTCTTTTCAACCGTCATATTCTCATGGTACTTGATACCATCCGGCCCCTGCGTCTGGAACATGGGCGCTTTGTCGCAGGCCGCCAGGCACATGACCGGTTCCACCGTCACCAGGCCGTCGGGAGTGGTGCCGCCGGGTTCGATGCCCAGTTTGGCGCACAGGTCGGCCAGGAATTGGTCCGCGCCGCGCAGGGCGCAGGGCAGGTCGGTGCAGACCTGGATGCGGAGTTTCCCGGCCGGTTTGTCGTGGTACAGCGTGTAAAAGCCGACGATAGATGCAACTTCGGTTTCTGTAATGTCCACCAGCGCCGCGATCTCTTGCATGGCATGGCGGTCCACGTAGCCTTCTTCGCGCTGCGCCAGGTACAACAACGGCATGACTGCCGAACGTTTGTGTTCTGGCGGGTATTTCGCCAGGATCTTTTTGACTTCTTTTGGATACTTTTCTGCCAGACTCATCGGTCAATGTCTCCCAGCACAAAATCTATCGAGCCAATGATAGCGATCAGGTCGGCCACCAGGTGGCCTTTTGCCATTACAGGCAACAACCCCACATGCTCGAAGGAGGGAGTGCGCATGTGGACGCGGTAGGGTTTCGGGCCGCCATTGCCTTCCAGGTACACGCCCAACTCGCCGCGCGGCCCTTCCACCGCCGAGTAGACGCCGCCCCTGGGCGCATCGAAGCCCTCCGTCCACAACTTGAAGTGGTGGATGAGCGCCTCCATGCTGACGCCGATCTCCGAGCGCGGCGGCGGGACGAACTTGCGGTTGTCGCTGCGGACGGGCCCCATCGGCAACTTGTCCAACGCCTGCTCGACGATCTTGAGCGCCTCGCGCATCTCCTGCACGCGGACCAGGTAACGCGCGTAGTTGTCGCCTTCGGTGCGCACCGGCACGTTGAACTCGTATTGCTCATAGCCCATGTACGGGCGCGCCTTGCGCAGGTCCCAGTCCACACCGCTGGCGCGCAGGATCGGGCCGGTTGCGCCGTGACTGAGGGCGGTTTCCCTCGGCAGGAGGCCGATCCCAAGCAGGCGGTCCAGCAAGAGCGGGTTCTTCGTCAACAGGGCTTCATATTCGTCGATCCGCTTCGGGAAGAGTTTGATGAAATCCCGCACGGCGGCTTCGAACTCCACCGGCACATCGCGCCACACCCCGCCGGGGCGGATGTAGGTGGTCATCATGCGCTGGCCGGAGACCAGTTCCAGGATGTCGAGAATGATTTCGCGCTCACGGAAAGAATACATGAACATAGACATGGCCGCCAGGTCGAGCGCGTGGGTGCCGATCCACACCAGGTGCGAGGCGATGCGCTGCAATTCGGTCAGGATGACGCGGATGGCCTGCGCGCGCGGCGGCACATCCAGGTCCACCAGTTTCTCCACCGCCATGCAATAGGCCAGGTTGTTGGTGACCGTGCTCAGGTAGTCCAGGCGGTCGGTCATCACCTCGGCCTTTTGGTAGGTCTTGGCCTCCATATTCTTCTCGACGCCGGTATGCAGGAAACCAACATCCGGGATGCAGTTCACAACAATCTCGCCATCCAGTTCCAGCAGCAGGCGCAACACGCCATGCGTCGCCGGATGCTGCGGCCCCAGGTTCAACAGCATCGTATCGCCTTCGACAGCGCGGTCGGAAACCAGGTGTCTCAATTCATCAACGGTTACTTCTTGTAATTGCGTCATAACCATCATTCCTTGGCGTAGGGCTTGCGCAAATCGATCTCTTCGAAGTTGAAGGTGAATTGCGGTTCTTCGTAGCCCAGGGGATAATCTTTGCGCAGCGGATGGCCTTCCCAGTCCTCCGGCATCAGGATGCGGCGCGGATCGGGATGACCCTCGAAGCGGATGCCAAACATATCCCAGACCTCGCGCTCGCGCCAATTAGCGCTGGCGTACACCCCGCTCACCGTCGGGACGACCGGCCTGCTCGCCGTTACCGGGACTCTCACCTGCGCCGACAGGTTCTGCGAGACCGAAGTCAACTGGTAGATGACGTGAAAGCGAGGCTCCTGCTGCGGCCAATAATCCACCGCCGTGAGCGCCGAGAGCAGTTCGAAGCCCTGTTCGTCGCGCAGCCAGGTCAGCGCCTCTACTACCTGCTCTGGCTTCACAAAGACATGCGCTTCTCCGCGAAATTCTTCTACGCTGGCGCTAAATTGATTCTGCGCAGCCTGAACGATTTTTTCGAGTTTTTTGTCCATAAAATCTCACCATCGCCAACCACGAAAAATAGCGTTCAATCCTTTCGTGGTTTGTGGGTTTTTCTTATCCCATGTGGGCGTAATCCTTGAATTTCTCTGCCTGCACCTTTTCGTATAGCGTGACCACCGCATGGATCAACGATTCCGGGCGCGGCGGGCAGCCCGCCACGTAGACATTCACCGGAATCACCTCGTCCACCCCCTGGTAAATGGCATAATTGTTGAACACGCCGCCGCAGGAAGCGCAATCACCCATGGCGATCACCCATTTGGGTTCGGGCATCTGGTCATACAGGCGACGCAGCACCGGTCCCATCTTGCGCGAAACGCGCCCGGCCACGATCATCAGGTCAGACTGGCGCGGGCTGGCGCGCATCAATTCCATGCCAAAGCGGCTCATATCGAAATTGGCGGCCTGCGCCGCCATCATTTCGATGGCGCAGCAAGCCAGGCCGAACAGCATCGGCCACATCGCCCGCGTACGCGCCCAATTGACCACCGTTTCGAGCGTCGTGGTCACCACGCCCATATTGCCGAGTTTCTGTTCTACTCCCATTCCAGGGCTCCTTTCTTCCACGCATAAAAGTAACCCACCAGCAAGATAACGATAAAGACGACCATCTCGATCAGCCCGAACAAGCCGAGCTGCCTGAAGACAACCGCCCAGGGAAGGAAGAACACAACCTCGATGTCGAACAGGATGAACAGCACTGCGACCAGGTAGAAGCGCACCGGCATACGCCGCGTCCCCGGCCCATAAGGCTGCATACCTGATTCATAGGGCATATATTTTTGTTGCGTCTTCTTCTTCGGTCCGAATAGTTCCCCCAGACCAATGGCGATCAAAGCGACTAACGTTGCCAGTGCAATTAGAACAGCAATGGCGAGATATTCAAGCAACATAGACACCTCTTCGATGATGCGTATTCTCGTACTGCAATATTGGCGAACTGATTTTTCAAAGGCAGGCGCCAGGAATCTAAGATGTATACCGCTTTATCAATACTTTTATTCTGCCATGCAGACAAGTATATCATAAGGTATTTTGGTAGATTAGACAAGTGACAAATTTCACAAAACGACGCGCTAAAACGACAACAAAAAATTGGCGTTCGCGAACCCGGTCCCATCAACCCAGGTAATCGCGCAGATGCCGGCTGCGGGTAGGATGCCGCAACTTTCGGAGCGCCTTGGCCTCGATCTGGCGGATGCGCTCGCGAGTGACATTGAAATAGCGGCTCACTTCTTCCAGGGTATGATCCTTGCCGTCCAACAGCCCAAAGCGCAGTTCCAGCACCTGGCGCTCCCGGTCAGAAAGCGCCGTCAACGCGCGCTGCACCTGCTCGCGGAGCATTTCGCGCGAGGCGGCGTCCAACGGCTCTGGGGCGTCTTCGTCTTCGATGAAATCGCCCAACTGGCTGGAATCCTCGTCGCCCACCGGCCCTTCGAGCGAGACCGGCTCTTCCGCCGAGCGCAACACGCGGTCCACTTTTTGCGTGGCGTATTCCCAGCGCCGCTGCACGGCCGGGTCGAGCGGTCTTGCTTCGGCCTGGGCGCGCAGGATGGACTGCACGTCCGCGGTAGGCAGGTAGCCCACCTCGAGCGCCAATTCTTCATTGGTAGGATCGCGCCCCAATTCCTGGGTCAACTGGCGTTGCGCGCGCAGGATGCGCGTGATGGATTCGAACAAATGCACCGGGATGCGGATAGTGCGCGCCTGCTCGGCAATCGAACGGTTGATGGACTGCCTGATCCACCAGGTTGCGTAGGTGCTGAACTTGAAGCCCCGGCGCGGATCGAACTTGTTGACCGCCCGCAGCAATCCCAGGTTGCCTTCTTGGATCAGGTCGAGGAAAGAGATGCCGCGCCCCAGGTAGCGTTTGGCAACGCTGACCACCAGGCGCAGGTTGGCGCGGATCAAGGCATGGTTGGCGCCGTCGGCCCGTAATTTAACGGCGGCAAGTTCATCGTCCAGGTCCGAATCGGGAGGTTCGTTACGCTGAAAGGTGCGCAACACCGGCAATGTGTGATTCTGCTGGAGGGCGCTCATCAGCCAATCCGCAAATCCTGCCGGGAGCAGGTACAGGCATATAAAAACGCTGAAGGCCTTACGCACCATGCTGTCCCAGGCGGGGTCTTGCCCCCACAGGCCGTTATCGAGATAGGCGCGCAGGTAAGATGGCGCATCGCTCTCCCAGCCTGCGTGCAGCGATTGGGCTTCTGCCAGGACCAGCGGGAGGTCGGGCAGGTCCCTGTTCAGGCGGCGCGCGTCGTCTGCCAGGCGCTCCCACGAAGTAAGCAACTCGCTGGTCACCGAGCGAAACACCGCGCCAGCCGCCGAAACGCCCTGCTTCCTGGGCCGGCGCAGGACGATTTCCACAAAACGGTACGCCTCGATGACCGTAGCCAGGCGGAACTCGCTATCCGAATCCAACAGTTTCACCTGGCCGATCTCACGCAAATACAACCGCACCGGATCCTCGGACAGCTCTGCCGCCAGTTCGGGGGTCTTCAGGACAAAAGGCTCATCGTCCTCTTCGAGTTCATCCACCAGGATGTCTTCGTCCGGTTCGACCATGTCTTCTACGTCCTCGCCGTCCAGGTCGATCACATCGTCCAGTTCTTCCTCGACAGGTAAAACGATCGGCCCGGTTTCCAACGGCGCATCTTTTACGACCGGGGAACGCGGCGGGCGAGGCCTGGGGACAGACTTGGGTTTCGCTTTGGCTTTGCGGGTCATAGCATTATTCGGCTCGGCGTAATGACAACTTTCTTCCAGCCTGGTCAAGATCGCGCAGCAATTTCGTATGTTGCAACACCTGTTGCTGGTATGGGGTTGCTTTCAAGTCACCCTGTTGTTGGGCGTCTTCTAACATGAAGCGCAACTGGTTCAGGCTTTCACTCAACCCCATCCGGCGCAACTTGATGACGCTGCGCTGTAACTCTTCCAGCACGCGCTCTTCGACGGGATCGAGTTCCTGCGTTTGCTGGCCCAGTTCGCGGACCAGATCCTGGAGCGATTCGGGTAACTGGTCGAGCACATACTGGTGATGGTCGACCGCATCCTGCTCCAGGGATTGGCGGATGAGTCCCAGCAACACCTGATGGTCAGTATACTCGAAATCCTCCAGGATGAGTCGCTGTAAACCGGCCTCCTGCAACTGGCGGTCGAGACGGTAGAGCAAGTCCGGCTTATGGAACAGGACGCCCAAGCAATAGGTCTCCGTCTTATAGAACGGGCTGACGGGAACCGCCGTTGGGAGGGCAGATGGCTGACGCTCGCCCCTGGCCTGCAACCTGGGCCGCCTCATTCTCGGAGCCTGGGCCTGCCTGCCGATTAACGAGCGTTCATCTACCTTCAGGAAGCGCGCCAATTGCTGACGGTAGGTATCCCGTTCCACCGGGTTCGGCAGATCTTCGATCAGCGGCGCAACCTGCGCCGCGATGTTCGCCTTGATTTTCGGGTTATTCAAGTCCTGCCCGGCGGCCAGCGTCTCCATGACATGCGTCACGATGGGTTTGGCGGCCTCGATCAACCGCGCCCATTCGTCCCGGTCGCGCGCCACGATCTCATCCGGGTCGAGATCGTCAGGCATGGACGCGACCCGCAGGTCGGCCTGCAAGCGCGCTTCGTTGCGCAGCAGGCCGCGCGCGTCGAAGCGCAGTTCGCCCTCGCGGTCCATCGCCTGGCGGGCGGCGTCCAGGCCGCGCAGCACGGCTTTCTGCCCGGCAGCGTCCGGGTCGAGCGCCAGCACGATCTTGCGCGTAAACCGTTTGAGCAGGCGCAACTGGTCTTCAGTCAACGCCGTGCCCATCGGCGAGACGACGTTCTCGTAGCCCGCCTGGTGGACGGCGATCACATCCAGGTAGCCCTCGACGATCACGACCTGGTCTGCTGCGCGGATGGGTTTGCGCGCCCGGTCGAGGCCGTAGAGCAGCCGTCCCTTGGAGAAGACCGGCGTCTCCGGCGAATTGAGGAATTTGGGGATGTCATCCGGGTCCACGATACGCGCGCCGAAGCCGGCCATGCGTCCGTGCTCGTCGCGGATGGGGATCATGATGCGGTGACGGAATCTATCGTATACAGACTGGGAGCCGGCGGGTTGGTCGGTTTCGCGGACGGTCAGCAAGCCGGAATCGATCAAATCTTGTTTCGAGTAACCGCGCTGGGTAAAATGCTTGAGGGCGTTATCCCAGCCGGGGGGCGCATAGCCCAGGCCAAAGGTCTCGATGGCGGCGTCGCTCAGTCCGCGTTTCTCGCGCAGGTAGGACAATACATCCGCGTTGGCGAGCAAATGACCTCGATAGTAAATCAACGCCTCTTCGAGCAATTCGCGCAGATGATCGTAGGCCTCTTTTTGTTCGGGCGTTTCGCGCTGGTAGGACTCCACCTGCACGCCCGCGCGCGCGGCCAGTTTTTCCAGCGCCTCCCGGAAGTCAATGCCCTCCCGTTTCATCACGAACTTGAAGATATCGCCGCCCTCGTTACATGCGCCAAAACAGCGCCAGGTGCCCGTCTCAGGCCAGACGACAAAGGCGGGAGTGCGCTTGTTGTCGTGGAACGGGCAAAAGCCGGTGTAGTTGCGACCGGCCTTGCGCAGTTTTACCCCTGCCTCGGAGACAAGGTCTACGATATCGATTCGGGATTTGATCTCATCAACAGTGGACATAGGCGCCAGCGATTGATTGCCAGGACTGCAATTGCTGTGATTGAATTATAGACGCATTTTCGAAATTGGACAAAAATGTGACTGCGCCCCCGTCCGGCTGTTGCCGAAAAACGCCCAAAGATACCTGGACGGTCACTTTGGAGCGTTCATAATCACCTTGACCATGCTTGCAAGCCCGGCGTAGTCCATCATGCCGGAGGCCACATAGGCGATCTTGCCGCTCGGCTCGATGAAATAATTGACCGGGATGGACGAGACCCGGTAACGCCCTGTGGCGTCTTGCTTGGGGTCGAGCAAAATCGGGAAAGTCAGGTTGTGGGATTTCCGGTAAGAACGCACCTTGGAGGCCGAATCGCCAGCGTTCACCGCCAGCACCACCAGCCCAGCCCCTTTGTAGTCATTGTAAATGGCCTGCAAGGAGGGCATTTCGCGCTCACAATATCCGCACCAGGTAGCCCAGAAAACCAGGATGACCGGATGACCGGCATAGCCGCTCAAACTGACCTGCGCGTCGGTCGCCGCATTCTTCAAGGTGAAGTCAGGGGCATACAACCCCGCTGACGGGCCATACTTGCGCGGCGCAGCGGTAGCGGTGTTGGTGGGCGGGAGCGTCTGGCTGGGTAAGGGGGAAGCGGTGAAGGTCGGCGAAGAGCGAGGCGAGGCCGTAAAGGTCGGCGTCCAGGTGGGCGGGAGCGTCTTCGGCGGGTTCATCGTCCACGCCTGCGCCATGACCTGGGTGGCCTGCGCATCCGAGGCCATCTTTTGCCCCAACGCCAGCGCGCCCAAAAGCCCCAACAAGGCCATCCCCAAGCATACAAAGATCGTGACAACTGCAATTTGCAGCATGTCGGGGCCTTTTTTCCTTACCGGAGGCCGCCTGCCTTGCGCTGGAAACGGCCTGGGAGGAGGGGATGCGCGTCCACCCAGGCTGGCCGGTTCGGGCGGCGGATCATCGAACAGGCTGGTCGCGGGCGGGGGCTGGACGGGTGGGGACGAAACACCCGCCTCCCTTTCCCCAGGAAAATGGAAAGGGGATACCGCTGGAGGGCGGGCAGGCTGCCCCGCGTTCCCCCTCAGTCGCGCCAGGCGGGCGCGCGCCAGGGTGTGGGACGGGTCGAGACGCAGGACGCGCTCCAGGCAATCGGCCTGCTGCTTGGGGTCCGCCAGCGCCTGGCTCAAAAGCCACCAGGCCTGGGCGGAGGCGGGATTGCGCTTGATGTAACCAACCAACAGGTTGCGCGCTTCCGCTCCCTTACCCTGTTGCAGGAGTTCTCCTGCATAAATTAGAGCGCTTCCAGGCTCATCCATGCAAGTATCCTTCCATGTCTCCTTATGCAGCCGAAAATTTCAGGGTCGCCGCACCCATTCCAAAAACCTTCCAGGGTGATGATTGAATTATACATCCTCAAGGGCATTCCAGAACCTTTCAAAAGCCTCTCAACCCACAATCCTGTAGGAACCGGGCATTCCTGTTTTTGCAGACCCTTCGAAGCGAAAAAAAGGTAAAATAGCCGCATGTGGAAGTCCCTGCTCAAAACCATGCGCCCGAAACAATGGGCCAAGAATGTCTTCTTGTTTGCCGCGCTGGTCTTCGACCGCAAACTGACCAACGTGGACGCCATCTTGCATACGGTAGCGGGGGCGGTGGTGTTCAGCCTGGTCGCCAGCGTGGTATACATCATCAACGACATTGCCGATGTGGAAGCCGACCGCCAGCATCCGGTCAAACAGAAGCGGCCCATCGCGGCGGGCAAACTGCCCATCCCGGTTGCCTGGGGCGTCGCCAGCCTGCTCATCCTGGTCGCTTTCCCGGCCGCTTACTGGCTTTCGCCGGCCTTTGCGCTGATCGCGTTGCTGTACCTGGCGTTGAACCTGACCTATTCCAAGTGGATCAAACACGTAGCCCTGCTCGACATCATCGTGCTGGCGTCTTTCTACCTGATCCGCGTGGCGGCCGGCGTTACCCTGATCGACGTCGTCCGCTTTTCGCCCTGGATCTATGTCTTCACGACCTTCCTCTCGCTGCTGATCGGCGCCGGCAAGCGCCGCGCTGAACTCTCGGAACTGGCCGACGGCCCGGCCTCCCAACGCCGCGTGCTGGACGGCTACACGCTGGGGTTCCTCGACCAACTCATCACGCTGGCCTCGGGTATGACCATCATCACCTACAGCCTGTACACCTTCTCGGCCCCCAACCTACCCGAAAACCACGCCATGATGTTCACCATTCCCTTCATCATTTACGCGGTGATGCGTTACCAATACCTGCTGCAAGTGCAGAATACCGGCAGCGCGCCCGAAGACCTGGTGCTCTCCGACCGGCCGCTGCAGATTGCGATTGTCCTGTGGGGGCTGGCGGTGCTGTTGGTGTTCTACATCACGTAGGGCATTTGCCTCGCATACCATGATTACCTCCTCCGCTCCCGGCAAGATCATCCTGTTCGGCGAGCACGCCGTTGTATACGGACAGCCGGCGTTGGCGGTTCCCGTCACACAGGTTCATGCGGACGCGCGCATCGAGGAGATCTTCAGCCCCGGCGTTTGGATCAACGCCCCCAACATCCAACTCCACGCCCGGCTGGATACGCTCGCCTCGTCCCACCCGATTGCTGCTACCGTTAAAAATACATTGACTGCGCTGGGGGTTTCTTACCTCTCCGGCGTCACCATCTTGATCCGTTCCAGCATCCCGGTCGCTTCGGGGCTTGGCTCCGGGGCAGCCGTATCCGTTGCCATCGTCCGCGCGCTGGCCAAATACGTGGGTAAACCGCTGACCGACGAACAGGTGAGCGCGCTGGCGTATGAGACCGAAAAACTGTATCATGGCACGCCCTCCGGCATCGACAATACCGTCATCACCTACGTCAAGCCGGTCTACTTTGTAAAAGGCCAACCGCCTGAGGCCTTCCAGGTCGAGCGGCCGTTCACGATCGTGATCGGCGATACCGGCATCGCGGCCTCGACCAGGGAAACCGTAGGCGACGTGCGCAGGTTATGGCAAGGGAAACCGGAACGGTTCGAAACCTACTTTGCCGCCATCGGCAGCATCGTCAAAACCGCCCGGCAGATCATCGAATCCGGTTTTCCCGATAGCCTGGGGCCTTTAATGGATGAGAACCACGCCTTGCTGCGCGAGATGACGGTCTCCTCGCCGGGGTTGGACAAACTGGTCGATGCAGCCCGCGCGGCGGGGGCCTTGGGGGCCAAGATGTCGGGCGGGGGGCGCGGGGGAAATATGATCGCCTTGGTCCAGGCCTCGATGACGGAGGCAGTTGCCGGGCGCCTGCATGAAGCGGGGGCGAAACAGGTGCTGGTCACGCAGGTCGCGTAAATCCCCTTCGAGGCGGCGCGCGCATCCAACAAAATCCGCCAGAATCTCTAACGAAAAAACAACTTTTTACCTGCGCTTTTCTTACGTTCTCCCGATAAGATAGGGGCAATTCATTCGATAAAAATAAAGGAGACGAACATGACCTTCTACATCCAACCTTACCCGTATCGCAATATGGCCCGCCGTGTGGCCGCCTGGAACAACAATGCCGCCTGTGAACAGTCGCTGCGCGTGAACGTCCGCGACGAAGAAGACGCCCTGGTGCTGAAGGCGCTGGTGCCTGGCTTGAAAGCCGAAGACCTCACCATCCAGGTGTTGGAAGATGTCGTCCACATCGAGGGCGAGTTTCCTGGCGCAAACACTGAGCAGGAAGAATACCTGCTGCGCGAACTGCCAGGCGGTTCTTTCCGCCGCACGCTGCGGATGCCGACCGCCGTGGAGGTCGACAAGGTGGAAGCCAAGATTACCGACGGTGTGTTGACCCTGCGCCTGCCCAAGGCTGAGTCTGCCCGCCCGAAGAAGATCAAGGTTTCCGTAAAATAACCTGCAAGCGCATCCTGCTTCGCAGCAAGACCTTTATCCCAAAACCGCCAGGCGACCCGCGCACCGGGTCGCCTTTGCGCGTTATAATCGGGCATACTTTCATCCTGGAGCGTGACCGTGCCAAAACTGTATTCCCGATCCTTGTTGATGTCCGGCTTGCTGGCCGCGATCCTGGCGGCTTGCAGCCTGGGGACGCCCGAAGCCACGCCAACGCCCATCCCAACCGATACGCCGATCCCCACGCCGACGTTCACGGCCACGCCATCCACGCCGCTGGCCATCCTGGTCATCCCGCCTGACCTGGACCAGGCCAGTTCGGACCTGTACCAGAAGACGGTCTATGACCTGGCGCAGGGGAGCGGATTCCGCTACCAGGTGCGCAACACGCTCAGCGAGCAGGACCTGGAGCCTGACCTGCGGATCGTGATTGCGCTGCCGCCTGATCCCGGCCCCGGCATTGCTGCGCTGGCTGCCCTGGCCCCACAGACACAATTCCTGGCGATCAACATCCCCGGCCTGACGGCGGGAGGCAACGTCAGCGTGCTGGCAAACAATACCCAAACGGACATCGTGGCTTTTATGGCCGGTTACATCGGGGCAATGATAACAACCGAGTACCGTATCGGCATGGTGCTTCCCAAGGACAACCCAGACGCCCTGCGCGCGCTGGACGCTTATACCAATGGCATGGCCTATCATTGTGGGATTTGCCGCGGCTTCTATCTCTTGCCTTATTCGTTTCCCCAGTCTATCGAAATCCCGCCCGAGGATCCGCCGGAGGCGCATGGCTATTACCCGGTTTATTTGATCCAGCAGCGCGAGGTGGATTTCATCTACGTCTACCCGGATCTGGCCACGCCGGAATTGCTGGCCTATATCGGCTCATCGGGCGGGGTACAGTTCGGGACGGCGCCGGTTGGCCCCAAGCCGCTGTATTGGGCCGGCAGCCTGAGTTCGGACGTGGTCGGGGCCATCCAGGCGGCCTGGCCGGGACTGGCTTCCGGGCAAGGCGGGCAGGCAGTACAGTCGCCGCTGACGCTGACGGACACGGACCCCAACCTGTTCAGCCCGGGCAAGCAGGCCAAAGCCCTGCAAGTGCTGGCTGACCTGTTGGCAGGGCGCATCTCGCCGCACAGCGTTCCGTAAGCGGAATACGTGACAATCCCTTCGGAAGCGACTGTCACGTATTACCAATCGTGGTTTTGTTCATAGCCGAGTCGGATCAACAGGTCCCCGGCGATTTCTTTGAATAGTTCCTTGTGTTTGGGGGTGAAATGCTTCTTCCATTCGCCGGTCTTGCCGGAGCGGAAGGTGGGGGATTTCTTCGGGTTGATGCTGGCTTCCAGGGATGCGAGCATCAGGCCGGGGGGAGTGGGAAGCACGCCGATGCGCTGGAGGAGATGGTCTATGATCCGTTCCAGCGTCGCCTGGCGGTCTTCCACCAGGTCCTCGAAGTGGATCGTCATCACGGACGGCTGCTCCAACCAGCCCAGGTAGGGGGCAAAGCGGGCGGCGATATCCGGGAATTCGACCTCCGCATCGGGTCGTCCCAGGATACTGGTCTGCAGGCGCGCGTCGAAGTCCGGCAGGGAGGTGTAGTAGGCGTGATGGACGTGCTTCGGTTCCATGTCGGTAACGTAGAAGACGTGCGAGACGGCCACGTCGCGCGGGTCGCGGAAGATGAAGTAGGGCGCAAAGGCGGGCGCGGCAATGCGCGCTACGGCTTCGGGGTGGGCGAACAAATGCGCGGAGGCGACGTCGCGCGGGCAGAGCGCATCCAGCCAGGCAAGGGTCTCGGCAATGGAACGCTTGCGGCCTGACTCGCCTTCGTATTCCGCGTAGAAGGAATGCAGGCGCGTCGAGAACGGCGCAACCCGCGAGAAGCCGAGCAGGATCTGGTCGAGCAGGTGCGTGCCGCTCTTGGGGAAGGAAATGCCGAGCAGGATCGGCCAGCCATCATGCGGCGCGGGCAGGGATGCAAAGCGGGCGCGTTGGATAGCCTTTTCAGCCAGGTAGAGGCTGCGGCGGAGGGTGGTTTTTATGGTCATGGGGTATATTTACCTCACATCCAATAGTTTCAGCACGGTTGTTCGCCCTTGCGATCCCCGTGCGGATGATGAGTATGTCTGGTTGGGGCAGGGTTGCCGCGAGTGAAAGTACACAGGTAACCCGCTGTGAAAACTATCCAGAAACAGTGGGCTTGCCAAGCATAAGGCCTAGAAGTTCCAAAGCATATCCTCGTTGCAATTCATCGTGAAAATATTGATTGTTGTAATTTCGAAGGCAATTGTAGCAACTCGTGTTTTTTCCACATTTACAATTGTCGACTTTTTGAAACGCTGTTTCGGCCACAGAGCGCAGGTTCTTTTTGACGCGTTCAACATGTCCAGCCCCGCCAGGAACATTATCGTAGATGATGATTGACGGAGGCTCGTTGAATTGGTGATAATACAACGTACCATCGATATCGTTGCGGCGAATACCGAGCTCTTCGCTCGCCCCATCCAGTAACGCGTACATCAAACTGTACATGGCAGGAGATTTGCGCAATAGAAATTGTGTCCCCGATAACCGAATTTCCAATACATCTGTCATAAATCTATGACCGAGATGATAAGTGTCTAAAGTGGCTCGGCATGGTTTGTTAGTAATTGGATTTTCGTGATTTCCTACCTTTTGCTGTTGAATAGGTTCCGCCCAACCACAAGTCATGCAGATTCTGAATCCTCTCTGATAGCCATCGTTAACTACAGCAAGCCAACCATAACGCGAATAACGTATGGATGTGGGGATTCTAAGTTCAGGTTCTACCGCGTATTCAGTCGTTTCATGATTTAGTAGGGCTTTTTCTTCGTTGTAATTAGCAAAATACACACGGCTTGCATAAATTCGTTTTGGAGGTTCTTCACCTGTTGTTGAAACGCGGTTGGCGGCAACAAATCCATCCTCAGGGCTGATAAATTCTCCCTTAGGTTTTAGGGATTCGCCGCATTCACATACTGGTGGGATTGTCCCATAGTGGAATTTTTGACAATGCTTGCAAATAGCGTACAGGAAAGATTCTGGATGACGGTGGGGCAAAATACGTATGCCTTGACTCTTCCAGACCTTCTTTGCCGCGATGACCTCGCTACCAGGAGCAAATTCTGATATTGCCATTCGCAAATCACGACTCAACTCAACATCTTGCGCCTGATCAATAGAATAAAGGTGATCAGTTTTTAATTCCACTACATCAGCAGGAAAACCATATTTGGGAAGGACATTGCGAACTCCTAGAAAACCTAAAATCTCCCGTTGTCGAATTTGATTTTGAATTCTTGGATATCTTTGCGCGTCCCTATGTAGCTCAATCTGTTTTGACGGCGATTGTGGAACCATCAACTGTTTCATAACCTCATTGTATAGGTCAGAAAGGAAATTGAATTCACTTGTGATGTCATCTGCCGCCAAATCCAAAACTCCAGTATTATCTGGGTTTGTAAGGTTTGGAATCCAACCCCATTCTTCGATTCCAAATTCTGACTGCAATCGTTCAGGGATAATATTCTTTAGAGATGTCAAAACATTTTGTGGACGAGATTCAAGGAATTCACGGATCAATTCCTGCCCAGCTTGTCGCCCTTCAGGAATGAAGAAGTCACCAACATTCCTGAAATCGTATCCCTTGCTTTTTGCCCAACGAAAAAATCCTGAAAAGACAACAGAGTGCAAATGCCGACGAATTATTTTTTCGTTATTCAAGGAAGCAAAGGGGGGCTTCATTTGCCCCGCAACCATTTTTTCGGGCGTGTCATAGTAATTCAAATCATGTGACCGTCTTTGAGCAAAGGTTAGAACAAATGCCGCAGAATCGGTTCGGCGACCAGCGCGCCCTGCCCGCTGAATATAGTTTGCAGTCGTTGGTGGAACATTCCGCATGACTACAGCTTGCAAGTCGCCAACGTCTACACCTAATTCAAAGGTTGTAGAACAACTTAAAACATTGAGTTCGCCTTGAATAAATTTATTTTGGACTCGTGCGCCTGCTTGGGGTGTCCACTGAGCAGTATGTTCTTCTGCCGCCAAGGGTATCAGGTTGCCAGATAGATAATTTTGGCGATACAAATTGTTCTCAATATCATTTCGATGATTATGCAACGAATCTAGAGTTCCTGAACACCCGTAGGTCAAACAGCGATTATCTACGCTGGACGCGTAAATGTTCTTACAGCGATTACAGATATGCCAACCATCGAGATTGTCAAATGTTGGGATGATATTCCACTTTTCATGTGATATTCTAAATACCACTCCAAGCCCTTTGACTGTTTCACCAACGAAAACATTTCTCCAAGAACTGGATTTATCGGTCAGGTAATTCCAAATATCCTGGAGCGTTTTCTTTGCAATCTCTTCCGCTTTGCTTTCATCATTAAGCCGTGAGAATAAAATGCGTTTGAGATAATCCAAACGTGCATTTCCTCGCCGCGTAGAAGAAGGCATCCAGCTATAAATGCGTTTCTTTGTATCGCTGTCAGTCTCGCGGACATAAAAAATCTTGTTGCGGGGTTGAAACGCTTCATCTGCAAATAGTTCAACACGATCAGACAAAAGATACGTTATTGCGCCTTGATAACGCAAGGTATTGAGTAAATTTCGAATTAATGCAAAAGCATCTCTCTTGCCCAAGTTCCAAGGGGCGGTCTGTAAGAAAGAAGGCGACTCGAAGTTTTCATCTACAACGGGTTCAAAACGAATCAGACCCAATCCTTCCAGGCTAATGCGCCTGTCAAGCGGCGTGAAATCTTGCATTAGCCAAATTGCCATTTTCTTTTCTTTAGTTGGATAAGAATCTCCCGATGGCAACAAGCCCAATTGATTGGCTTGAGTAACCATGCTTGGCAATATGTCTTGTAGGCGATAATTTCCCTCCATTGCGCCTTGTGTAGAACGCATTGCTTTGATAAATAACCCACGCCGTAGAGTTCGTTCGTGCGCCCGCTCCAAAAAGGGCGCAAAGAAGGCCGCATTTTGACGACTATCTGTAAAATTTAGCATCTTCCTGCCTTCGCCAGGAAATTCAGCGCTTTCATCTTTTGCAGGAGGAATATTGAGATAAAGCGCCTCTGCCAAAACGCTCACTGGAGCATCCTGTCCCGTCAAGAAGCGATAAACCGCCCCGCTGTTGGAACGTGTCGCGCAACTAACGCAACGTCTGAGCGTTTTACTGCGCCCGATATTTACTTTTTTGATTCTTTGCAAATCTGCCTTGCATTGGCATTGGCGAGGAAGATTTACTTGTTGGATTTGTCCACAATCTGTGCAGAGAAAATATTCATCCAATTCGGGTTGCGCTGTGTTGTCTTCTGTCTCGGCTTCGCCAATGCTGATAATTTCATCTTCATCTGGCAAAGCAACCTTATCTGCTATAACGTAATAACTCGTTTGTTGAGCGGGTTTAGCCAAGTATAGTTTGCTATCTTGTAGCAGATATTCGTTTCGGGGATTGATATTGAACTTTGCACCTTCTTCATCCAGCTCACTTCCGCTAACTTCCTGTCCAATCAAGTATGAAGTTCCGCAACGCGTACAATTCGCCAGCTCAAAGACGCGGCTTTTGCAATGCGGGCAAAACTTCTGCCTGTGCATAAACATTCGCGGCGCAGTTGAGCCATCGGGATTTTTATGTGCCTCTTCGTTCAGACAGATGAATGCTCCTTCCAAAGCGCGCGCAAATACATGATAACGCGCTGGCAAAAGTGGCATATCTTCGGCATTGGCGCGAGCCATAACAGATAATGCCACCAAGTCAACCAATGCTTTGTCAGGGTCATTGGCTTCTGGGAAAATTCTTTTTGAAACTGTCGTAAGAAGGGCAGGCTCAGATTGCAGTTCGGTCAGAAATTCTCTGATTTTTCCGTCTCCTCTCAAAGCAGCATAAAGGTACCGAGATATTGTCTGATTATCGCTTTTCAATGCTTCGGAACGAGCATTCGCAATTACAGAATCGGGTAAGCCGTATTTTTTCGACACGGTTTCAAGGTTCTTGAGTCTTGCAAAATCGTCAAGATTTTCATCGTTTACAATTGCATGTAGTTCAGAATAGAAATCTTGTGAACCAAAGCCCCATACACCTCCTAATGCGTCTATTGGTAGACGAGTGGCAGTAATAATGTCTCCATTTTCGGGATCATTTTCATCACACTGAAATCCATTGGGGCGATTAAAAAGATTTCTGGCAAATTCGGCAACCTTCGGTAAATCATCAGGAACTTTTCCAAGTGTGGCGCTTGTTGCGATTATTTGAATACGTTCAAAATCTTGCCCTGCTACCCGATCTTGCAAGCGCCGTAACAGCATCGCCATTTCGGTTGCATTTGCTCCATCGTAAACGTGGGCTTCATCGAGGGCAATGAAACGCCAATGTTTTCCTGTTTCATCATCAAATAATGGAGATGACGCAGGACGAAGCAACAAATACTCCAACATTGCATAATTCGTGAGTAAAATGCGTGGCGGCGATTCATGCATTTCTTCGCGGCTTTTAAGTTCATTTGGGACATTTGGCTCTTGAGGATAATTTTGTCTAAAAATTCGTTCAGCATCCGCCTTCTTGTTTTCGGTTTCGCCAACATAACGTCCAAAGGTAATTTGCGGATATTTTCCTAATACTTTTCGGAGGCGTTTCATCTGATCGTTTGCCAAGGCGTTCATTGGGTAGAGTAATAAAGCGCGAACGCCAGATTGGGACAAAGTCCCATTTTCCTCTTCACGTAAAAGGTGATTGAGAATAGGAATCAGAAATGCTTCGGTTTTGCCGCTACCTGTACCAGTTGAGACAACTAGATTTCGTTTTCCCGTCACCGCCTTTTGAATTGCACGCACCTGATGGGAATATAAATTACGCTCGTATGGCAAGGCTTCCGAGCACAAATTAGCGAATAGCGGCGAAAGCACCCCGCGAGACACCAAATCCTTTATGCTTTTGATGTCATCGTCAAACTTATATGGTTGGGAAATCTCAATCAGAGGTCCCTTCACAAGCATCTCGGGTTTTTCAATTGCCTCGGCAAATTCGACGCGCAACTTATCGTCTTGAAAAGGCTTGATGGTCTTGAGATATCGCAAATAGGCATCGCGGACTTTTTGAGTGGTGTCAATTGGATGAATGGACATCGAAAAATTCCTTCTTGTAGATTTGCGCGCTCTTGATTTCTATTGGTTCTTCGACTCTGGATTTGACATACTGGTTAACCGTTCGAGGAGGTTTTCGCGAATGCTGGTTTCTGGCATTAAAGCTAATGACTGAATTGCGGCTTGAAACTCCATGACGAGTAAATCGGCGGCATCGCGGCTTAAAAGACGATCTTCTTCTATCATCTCCATGAATAGCTCGACGATTTTCATCATGGAAAGTCCATTGACTTCTTTGTGCCGCCTGATTAACTCTTTCAAGCAATAATTCAAGACAATTGGGTCGTCTTCATTTCGAATGAACAGCAAAATGCTATCGGTATGAAGGTTTTTATTTGTGGTTGCATATGAACAATAGGCACGACGCTCTGGGGTTTCACGACGAAAATCTATTACAGCATGACGAACAATTTCTGGTTTGTACATCCAAATCCGGGTCGCGTTGGCATTGGATTGTTGATTGGGTTGCTGTGAGAGCCAGTCGTGAAATTTCATTAGGTAAATGAGGTTTGTGATTTGCCCGTTTTTGATTTTATCAATGCAAATATTGACGGGAGTATTGATTGGCTCTCCTAATTCAGCCAGAATACATGCTTGTTCAAAGTTTGTCAAAAACTCATGGGTAGGATTGTGAGGTTTTTGTTCCGCTAATTCGGCAAGCCGAACTTCAGGTGCAACGAAAGCGATTTCAACAAAATCACTTGAAGGAATTTCCGTTTTTGACGGCGCATACGTGGGAGCAGTATAAAAGTGAATTCTATATCGCAGAGGAAGAAGGCCGATATCTTTGATAACAAACTTTCCCCGAGCGCGATCTGGTATCTGAAACTCAAAGGGGTCTTGCCAGGGTCGCCAATCTGAACCGATTAGCACACGGCGATCACGAAGAGGACGAGGCTCATCCCATTGAAGCAACCAAGTTAAATCGCCAATTGATTGCAATCCAATATTTTGGATGTCGAGACTTCGGGTGAATAACGCCAAAGGCAGACGGACTGATTCTTCCTCACGATAGGCGCGATATTGGAAATGTAATTCAAGTTGAGACGTTTGCTCGTAGCGACTGAGCGTAGTCAGGAATGGGCTTAACGAAACCCGAAGCCAATCTGAACTTATTGGGTTTATTCGCAGTTTTTCTTCTTGAATAATTTCGTCTGGACGATCGGGGTCTATCAATAAGAGGTTGCTGCGATCAACAATGCTTTGCAGGCCGCGCATGTGAATATGCAAAGAGACAGACAATTCTCGAAGTGATTGTAATATCTCGTCAATAGACATCTGGGCAGCAATGGTTGTCCATTGAATTTCATCTTCTGTTTTTCCGTGCTGAAAAGCCCATCGAAATCGTGAAACTGGAACATAGATGGGGAATTTTGCGATTTCATTCTGTTCTGTTTGTTTTACAAGAAACAAATCAGCGCGGGCTGATTCAGGTTGAATTGTTACTTTGGTGGCAATAGCGCCAGATTCGACTGTAATGTCATCCGCGCCAGGTTGAGATTCACAAGTCACACTCTCAGGCAAGCGAAGGCTAAATTCCAGCGGTTCTGCGCCATTCGCGGAAGGAAAGACAAACTTGGGCAAACCAACTACGTAGAAAGGCTTTGAAACGCGAAAGAAAAATTCTGTCTCCATATCGAATGGACTTTGAATACACAGTCTGAATGTGCCAAACCAATCCCCTTCCAATGGAACGCCTAAATCTAATTCTGCAAAATTATCTTCGGTTTGCTGAATCTGTTCTGAATATGCAGAAAGATCGGTCTCCAAATTCAAAACGGGTAAGGTATCATCCCATGACCGCAGTTCAATTTTCCAACGAGACAGTTCCTCGCTAAATGAATCGCTCGGGCGGATTGGGATTTTTAGTTTCGGTGTATGGCCTGCGTAAAGCGGTATACCATCAGGATCATCACTGTAAGGGCTAACGCTTCCTCCCAACTGGGCATCTTGTTCTGCAATTTCGATTGGGATTGATGGACATATCTCATTATGCTCACGGAGCAGGCGGAGGATAGAAGCATTTTGCAAATTCCATGTCTCTGCCTTCCATCCACTCCACCGCCCGCCCAAATAAGGGTTACTATGTTCGAGACAATGTGCTTCACCGTCAGCGCTTATGGAAACATCAGTTGGTACGATTAGCAAAAGAGTCGTGGCAGGCAGCGCAATGCTGTTACTAACTCGTTGCCAAATATATCGTGCGTTTTGTCCAGATTGTCGAAATGCTAATACGGGACGCTCAACAGGAGGCAAACAAGGCAAGTTCCAACGGTGAATGGGTTCAAGCCGACTCGCTCCATTTCGAATCAGCGAAATTCTTATAGAAGTTGAAGAGACATCTAAAGGCAAATAACTTTCGCGTAGAACAACTTCCCCTCGTTGCATATGAATTGCAGGCTTATGTGAAATTGGGCTCTGCTGACCAGTCCATGTTATTTCCCATAGTATTTGATCCTCCACAAAGCGTAATGGAATTTGTTCCTCGGGGAGCCGCAAGTGAAGGTGTGGCTCATCATAAGGATCAAAGAATAGAGCGGGTTTGCGTAAATATAATCCTGGCTCCTGACTTTTTTCCATGTAATCGGCAAAGGATTCAATTACATATGTGGGCAGGTCGGCGCTTTCAAGAGCAGGAAGTTCCTTTTCTTTGAGATAATGCCTAGCCATTTCTCGACAGGCTTGGAAAAAAATTACTCCAAGCTCACCACTTTTAGAGAGAAAATTGATAACAGGAGCATCAACGTTATAGATGTCTTTGAGAATCAAACCGAGCGTCTTATCTGAAGAGAGTTCCGCGAAAGTAGGCCGCTGAATGGAGGGCAGAAGAATGGAGGTAAAGAAATCGGGCAAAGAGTAAGCAGGAATTCCGCCATGATATCGAATCGTTGTAACAAATTGCCGTGAGGTCTCGTCACTAGAAAAGTAGCGCAGTTTTCGTTCTTTTACCAAATTTACATAGTGAGTATGCCAGCCATGAGCGTGAAGAACGGGCGTTGTTTTTAGATGTTGAGCAACTTGCCCCCAGAAATCTCTCTCTGAGTTATGTGCAGCAAAACCTGTAAGAAAAGATAAAAAAACATGGGGATAATTCCGAACAAGCCGTTCGGTAGCCTGTGTCATGTTTCCGCTCTCTTGAATCATGGCGCGTATTGAATCTGCCATATCTTCCACATCGCGGCGACTCAAAGGAATTTCCCCAATCAATCGTAAGTGACGCTGAAAGTATGGCTGTAAGAAGTTTTCCCACTGAAGAAGATTTCGCATACTAATCTCTTATCCACTACTCTGTCGGTTATCTTGCAATCTACGATGGCTTACTCAATATTTCAAGCAATCTATGATTTGCAAACAGATGGTGCTTCCCAACTTTCGCTTCCCTCAAAATACCCATTTCCGTCAACCGCGCCAAATACTTGCTTGTGGTCGTGTAGTGCATATTCAATTCGCTGGCAAGTTTGGTGGGCGTGATAATCGGATAGGTGAATATGGCTTCCACCAGGTCGCCGCTGTAAATCTTTTTACTCCCCAATCTGATTTGTTCCCTGATTTGATCGAAAAGGATGGTGATCTTTTTCAAATCGTCGCGGGTCTCCATGGCTTTGGCATGAAAGCCACGCAGCATGTACTCAACAAAACCGTGCCAGTTTTGGTTTTTGGTCACAGCCAGAAGGTGATGATAATAATCCGAGCGCGTTTGGTTAATATATCCGCTGATATACAGAACGGGAAATTCAAGCAAGCCGCTCTGGATCAAGTGCAATACCATCAGAATTCTTCCTGTCCTACCGTTGCCGTCACGGAACGGGTGGATGGCTTCGAATTGATAATGGGCAATGATGACGCGGATCAGCGGATCGAGCGCTTCATCTACCGCATTGACATAGTTTTCCCAGTTGCCAATCAGGTTGGGAATGTCGCTGGCAATGGGCGGCGTATACATACTTTCGCGGCTGGCAAGGTTGGCGATCTGGTTTTGCTCGCGGCGATATTGACCATTGCCAGCGGGGATCAAGCGCTTCTGGATTCCCGTAATCAGCCTTGAAGACAGCGCGTATTTCCCCGCATTTTCAAATCCCCACTGCATGGCTTCGCGATAGCGCAAAACTTCCTTATCGGGCTGGCGTCGCTCCGCTTCGGGAAATAACTGCCACTGCAACACATCTGCCAGAGTGGTGTTGATGTTTTCGATATTGGAACTGGCTATCGATTCGCGGATAATGGCCGGCGACATGAGCAGGAGCGGATTCGGGATTTGTCCACATGCACCCTTAAGTTCTGCCAGTTCCACACGAGCCTGTATCAGCAGGTCACTAAAATCGGCATTGGTGATAACCTGTTGTGGGGGAAGCGGGGCAAGCCTGTGTGGATATGTTGGATCGAATGACATATCGCTGTCAATATATCAGTTTTTTGCGATTTTTACAATATATCGCCAGGCAAGGGGTAGGCGTCAGTTTTTTGACGCCCATCCCCAGGCAAGGGCGACGATCCAACTATCCGACCATTCAACTACGCGTCGCTGGTCATAATGAAAAGCGGATTCATCTCGAAACTTTCGTATTGCGGACGCAAACGGTCGGTGTTGTAGAAGCGATTCACGTTCACGGTTTTCTTGGTGCTGGTGATGATGTCGATCGGCAGGTTGTCGTAACGCCCGTTCTTGAGCGCAACCAGACGGCCATGTGTCCGTTTGAGGATCAGGTCGAGGGCCAGGTTGCCGTACGCCATCGGGACAATGGCGTCGATAGCGTCCGGGTCGCCGCAGCGCACCAGGTAGCCCAGTTTCTGGTTGAGGATATTGACGGATTTTCCATGGTTGTATTTTGTGGCCAGGTCTTTCAAACTGGCCGCTACCAGGTCGCCGATGCCGCCCAGTTTGGCGTGACCGTAGGCGTCGGTCGCCCGGTCTTCGAAGACCATCTCGCCGCCTTCGAACATGGCGCCTTCCGAGACCAGCACCATAGCATACCTGCTGGGGTTGCGGTTGCGGTCATCCACCAACAGTTCAGCCAGGCGCTCGATGTTGAACTTCCATTCAGGGATGACGCAGCGGTTGGCCGCGCCAGCCATGGTGGGCAGCATGGCGGTAAACCCGGCATAGCGCCCAAAGGCCTCCAGCACCATCAAGCGTTCGTGGGAACCGGCTACGGTGCGCAGGCTGTTGGCCATTTCGATGGTGCGCGTAACGCAGGTGCTGAAGCCGATGCAATAATCGGTGCCTGGGACGTCATTGTCCATCGTCTTGGGGATGGCAATGACCTTGACCCCTTCCTTGTACATCCTGACCCCATAACTGAGGGTATCGTCGCCGCCGATCGGGATCAGGTAGTCAATTCCCATGAAATCCAGGTTCTTGAGCACTTCTGGCGTCAAGTCATTGATGTCCTCATTGTATTGATCTTTCAGATGCTCCGGCACATCGTCTTTCTTGACTTTGGAAGGATTGGTGCGCGAAGTGTGCAAGAAGGTCCCCCCGGTGCGTCCCGCTTTGTTGACAACGTCTTCGGTCAGCACCTGGAAACAACTGCTGTTGTCGACTTTCTTGTCGCGCACGATTTCAATGGTCCCGGCCCAGCCGCGCCGGATGCCGATCACTTTATGGCCTTCCCGCAAGGCCCGGATAGTGACCGCGCGGATGGCAGGGTTCAGTCCCGGCACATCGCCGCCCCCGGTCAAAATACCGATCACGCTGCTTTTGTTGTTCGTCATGGTCGTTCCTCCAATGATTTGATAATAGCCTTCAAGGCAATCATTCCAGTTTTTTTCTGGCTATTTTACTCCGTTTCGAGGCAGGGCGGCGCGGCGCGGCTGTGGGGAATTTTCCTGCCGCCCATATGCAGGCAGGCAATCTCAGATCCAGTTTGGCTCTTCGTAGGTCCCAAAGACCTCTTTCATCACGCCGATGATCTCGCCCAAGGTGGCGTAGGCATGGACAGCCTCCAAGATGAACGGCATGGTGTTTTCCGCGCCCTGGCAGGCGAGCCGCAGCCTGTCGAGCGCCTGCCCCACGCGGCCCTGGTCGCGCATCTTGCGCACCTCCTCCAGGCGCGAGACCTGCCGCTGGTAGCCCTGCGGGTCCATTTCCAGAAGGGGGATCGCCAACGGCTTGTCCTCCACATAGGCATTGACGCCCACGATCGTGCGCTCACCCAGGTCGATCTCGCGCTGGTAGCGGTAGGCCGCGTCCGCAATTTCGCTTTGGAAGAAGCCCTTTTCGATAGCCGGCAGCACGCCGCCCAATTCTTCGATGCGCCGGAAGTAATCGTAAGCCTGCTGTTCGAGGCGGTCGGTCTGGGCCTCGACGAAGAAACTGCCGCCGAGCGGATCGATGGTGTTGGCAACCCCCGACTCCTCTGCAATGACCTGCTGGGTGCGCAGCGCAATCGTGACGGCGTGTTCCGATGGCAGGGCCAGGGCCTCGTCGAGGGAATTGGTATGCAGGCTCTGGGTGCCGCCGAGAACCGCCGCCAGCGCCTGGACGGCCACACGGACAACGTTGTTCTCCGGCTGCTGGGCAGTGAGCGAGACGCCGGCCGTCTGCGTGTGAAAGCGCAACAGCCACGAGCGCGGATTCTTCGCGCCAAAGGTCTCGCGCATCTCGCGCGCCCAGACGCGGCGGGCGGCGCGGTATTTGGCGATCTCCTCGAAGAAATCGTTGTGCGCGTTGAAGAAGAAGGACAGGCGCGGGGCGAACTCGTCCACGTCCATACCGCGCGCCTTGCCCCAGCGCACGTATTCCATGCCGTCGGAGAGGGTGAAGGCCAGTTCCTGCGCGGCGGTGGAACCGGCCTCGCGGATGTGGTAGCCGCTGATGGAGATGGTATTCCACTGCGGGACGGTCTGCGAGCCGAATTCCATCGTGTCCACCACGAAACGCATCGAAGGTTCCGGCGGGAAGATGAACTCTTTTTGGGCAATGAACTCTTTCAGGATGTCGTTCTGGATCGTGCCGCGCAACTGGCCGGGACGCACGCCCTGTTTCTCGGCGGCGGCAATGTACATGGCCCAGATGATCGCCGCCGGGGAGTTGATGGTCATGCTGGTGGAAACCTTGTCGAGCGGGATGCCCTCCAGCAGGATTTCCATGTCTTTCAGGGACGAGACCGCCACGCCGCACTTGCCGAACTCGCCCAACGCTTCGGGCTGGTCGGTGTCGTAGCCCATCAGGGTGGCCAGGTCGAAGGCAATCGAGAGGCCGGTCTGCCCCTGGTCGAGCAGGTACTTGAAACGCGCGTTGGTCTCCTCGGCGGTGCCGAAACCGGCGAACATGCGCATGGTCCACAGTTTTGAGCGGTGCAGGGTGGGGTGGATGCCGCGTGTGTAGGGATATTCTCCCGGCAGGCCGAGGGAACGCCCATAGTCGGCCTCAGCAACATCCAGCGCGGTATAGAGGCGGTTGACCGTCTCCGACGAGGTGGTCATGAACTTGTCCTGCCGTTCCGGCATGGAGGCCAGGGTCTTTTCCAGGCTGGTCTTTTCCCACTGTTCCAGCGAACGTCTCAGCGCATCGAGTTTCTTTTTATCGTACATTTCTCTCTCCTGGGCGAAGGTATCCAGATTATACAATAGACGGCTAAGGTGAACGCGGCGAAGTCTACCGCTATCCAGTCGCGAGAAGTATTCTGACCATGGCGGTCGAATCTGGTATACTGGCCTCAACGCCAACCCGTACAGGTATCCCATCTTATGCCCCGCTTCGAAATTGACGTAGACCCGGTAGACCACATCACCACTGACGCCATCGGCAAGCCCGGCCAGCGCGTGTTCTACATCCAGGCCTGGCAGGAGCAACGCACGATCACTGTGTTGATCGAAAAGATCCAGTTGCAATCGCTTTCTGTCGGCGTGGAACAGTTCCTGGCCGAGATCCACCGCCAGATGCCCGACCTGAAGGATGCGCCCAGCGACTACATCGAGTCCCAGATGCGCATCAACCCACCCGTGGAGCCGCTCTTCCGCGTGGGCGAAGTTGGCCTGGGCTATGAAAAGGAACGCGACCGGGTCGTCTTGCAGACGCGCGAACTGCTGCCCGAAGACCAGGACCCCGAGACCGCCGCCGTCATCCGTTTCTGGTGCACGCGCGAGCAGATCCGCAAGATGGCGCACTGGGGCGCGGAGGTGGTCTCACGCGGGCGGCCGCTCTGCCCGCAATGCGGCGCGCCGATGGAGCCGGAAGGACATTTCTGCCCCAAGAAGAACGGGCACAAGCACTAAGACGGTGAACCCTTGCCTTATCGCATTGAGTACTCTCCAGACGCAGAAGATCATTTGCGCATGTTGACAGCGCGCCAGCAAGCGCAAGTATTGGACGCTGTTGAAGAGCAGTTGACTCACCAACCCTTTATAGAAACCCGTAATCGTAAATTCATGCGCCCCAATGCTCTCGCGCCGTGGGAACTTCGCATCGGCCTGCTTCGGGCATACTACGATTTTGAAGATGATCCCGAACCTGTTGTGGTTGTCCTTGCTGTTGGCGTTAAAATGAGAAATCGAGTACGAATTGGAAGAGAGGTGTTCGACCTATGAAAACACTTGAGCTGACCAACGCCACTGCCCCATTGGCAGAGTATGCGCGCAACGTCGGTAGAATTCCGGTTATCTTGACGCAAGATGGCAAGCCAATTGCAGCACTGATTTCACTGGAAAACGCAGATGCCGAATCCATCCGCCTCAGCGGCGACGACCAGTTTATTGCTTTGATAGAGAATTCCCGCGCCAGGCGCAAGGCCGTTGGGGGGATTTCTAGCGCAGAGATGCGGCGCAGGTTGAATGCAGACCGGGTTCCCGGCGAAACCACCTGATCGCGGCGGACGTTATCCGCGTGGGTTTGAAGTAAAATTATCAGGTGGCAATATCCGGCGATCACGCCCAACTCAAACAAGTTCTCCAGCACGGTGAAGTCGAACTCCACGGCCAATTCCTGCTGGGCAGCAACTATACCTTCCTGGTCAAAGTCCACCACAACGGACAGGAATACCAGGCCGTCTACAAACCGTCCAGGGGCGAACAACCGTTGTGGGACTTCCCCGAAAGTACGCTGGCGCACCGCGAGGTAGCCGCTTACCTGGTCAGCGAGGCGTTGGGTTGGCGCTTCGTCCCGCTCACCCTCTTGCGCAACGACGGCCCCTTCGGCCCCGGTTCCATCCAACAATATATCGAATACGATCCCAACGATCACTACTTCAATTTCAACGATGAAGACAAAGCCCGGCTGCGCCCGGTCGCACTCTTCGACCTGCTGTGCAACAACGCCGACCGCAAGGGCAGCCACGTCATCATCGAGGAAGGGACGCGCAGCCTGTGGCTGATCGACCACGGCCTGTGCTTCCACGAAGAGGACAAATTGCGGACCGTCATCTGGGACTTTGCCGGGCAGCGCATCCCGACCGAACTGCTCGACGACCTGGAACGCTTCCGCGCGGCTCTCTCCCGGACTTCGGGCCTGCTGGCCGACCTGCCGCATTATCTCAGCCCCAGGGAACTTGCGGCGCTTGCGGCGCGCGCAGCCTCCCTGCTCCGCTCTGGCGCCTTCCCTCTCCCGCCTGAAGACCGCCGCGCCTTCCCCTATCCGCCGCTCTAGTACACGAACCGACAGATTGCGCTACAATTATAGCGAGACTGGAGAATTCATATGACCCACTATAAACTTGCCTTCCTCGGCTTTGGCAACGTCGGGCGCGCGCTGGCGCAATTGCTGGAACGCAAAAGAAGCGAATTGAAGCAGCGCTACGACATCACGTTTACCGTCACCGGCATCGCCACCCGCAGCCATGGCACGGTCATCGAACCGGACGGCATCGACCTGACCACCGCCCTGCATGCCCTGCGCACCGGGCGCTCGCTAACCCTGCTCAATAAGGTGCCGGTAAACGATACAATGGAGTTCATCCAAAAATGCAGCGCAGACGTACTCTTCGAGAACACGCCCGTCAACCACGTAGACGGCCAACCAGCGGTGGACCACTGCCGCGCCGCCCTCGAACAAGGGATGCACATTGCCACTGCCAACAAAGGCATCGTCGTCTTCGCTTACCGGGACCTGGTGGAACTGGCGCGTTCCAAAGGCCGCAAGTTCTACCACGAGTCCACGGTAATGGACGGCGCGCCAATCTTCTCCTTGTTTCGCGGCGCGCTCCCGGCGGCAAAATTGCTTGGGTTCAAGGGCGTCCTGAACTCCACCACCAACCTGATCCTGACGCGCATGGAAGAAGGCGAGTCCTTCGACCAGGCGGTTAGATATGCCCAGCAAGTCGGCCTGGCGGAGACCGATCCCTCTGCCGACGTGGACGGCTGGGATGCGGCCATCAAGGTGGCGGCGCTGGTCACGGTGCTGATGGGCGCCACCTTCACGCCGCAGCAGGTAGAACGCGAGGGCATCCGCAACATCACGACCGAAATGATCGCCCGCGCTAAAACGCACGGCATGCGGTACAAACTGGTCTGCTCGGCCGAACGGGAAGAGGAATCCATCCGGGCGCGCGTCGCGCCGGAACTTGTCCCAGCCGCTTCCCCCCTCCATAACATAGAAGGTTCGACCTCGATCGTCCAGTTCAAGACCGACGTGCTGGGCGACCTGTCCATAACGGAAGCAGACCCGGGTCCCGCCACGACCGCCTACGGTCTGCTGGCGGATTTCATCAACATGGTCACAGGATGGTAGAAATGGAAAAAATTACGCTCAGTCAGGTCACGCAAACGCTGGAAGAGGGCTGGAGCAGTTACATCTCCTGCTTCCGCGAATTGTCCAGCGGAGAACAGGCCGCATTCCTGGAAAAGCAGGGGTTCGAAAGCCTGCACGACCTGATCGCCCACATCATCGGCTGGTGGGAAGAAGGGCTGCGGGTCATCAACGGCATTCTGGGGGAGCCCGGCTTTACCTGGGAGGGACGTGATACTGACGCCTTCAACCGTGAACTGGTCGAAAAGTACCGCGCCTGGAGCCAGGAAGACCTGTTTTTGCATTACGAAAACGTGCGCACCGCCATGCTCGACCTGGTTGCCGAATTGCCGGACAGCGCGCTGGAAAACCAGGATATTTATGATTGGCTGGCGGCCGACGTGATCGAACATTTGGAAGATCATAAAATAGTCTGACACGCCCAAATAAACCACCGGCTATCAGGCTATAAGACTATCAGATCAACTCGGAGGGCGCAATGGAAGAGAGAGATGTTTTCGTCGTATCGGCTGTGCGCACGGCGATGGGCGTGGGAAAGCCGGGCGGGGCGTTGTATGCGTTCCTGCCGGTGGACCTGGCCGCCATGGTTATGCAGGAAGCGGTGCGGCGCGCCGGGATCGAGATGGAGCGCATCGAGGATGTGCTGTGGGGCTGCGTCACGCCGGTCGGCGACCAGGGCGCGAACATGGCGCGGCTGGCGGCGCTCAAGGCCGGCTTCCCGCCCAAAGTGCCAGCAGTGACCATGAACCGCATGTGTAGTTCCAGCCAGAGCGCCGTCCACTTTGGCGCGCAGGCCATCCTGGCCGGGGACATGGACCTGGTGGTGGCGGGCGGCACCGAGATCATGTCGCACCAACCCATCGGCGCGGACTATCCCGCCGAGTGGCCGAAGGATTTTCCCTACGACCTGGTGCACCAGGGCGT
>JBMOMO010000024.1:0-4135 GCA_049324135.1 Chloroflexota bacterium | reverse complement strand
CTTGCAAATTCGGATCGAGGCTGGTGTAGATGGTAAAACCGGAGCGGTAGATGGTCTGCGAGTCGTACTGCTCTTCCAGTTGCGCGCGCACGAAATTGACCCAGTGCGGGTAGCGCATCTGGATGTCTGGCAGGCGGAACTGCCAGGCCTTCATCTCGTTGGCGGCGTTGGTGGCGTCCGGCGCGGTGACGCACACCGGCTGGTCGCTGTTGCTGACCGGGATGCAGCCCTGCTCCAGGCTGGCCTGGAACATGAGCACCAGTACCTGTTGGTTGCGCGTCAGGGTGACGTCGCGGTTGGTGTAGATATCGTACACCGAGGGCGATTGCGGCAGGCCGGCCAGGAAGGAGGCTTCGGCCAGCGTCAACTGGTCGGCAGTCTTGCCGAAGTAGGTCTCGGCGGCGGCCTCGATGCCGTAGGCCAGGTTGCCGTAATAATTCTCGTTCAGGTAGAGTTCGAGGATTTCGTCCTTGCTGTAGCGGCGGGTGATCTCGGCCGCCAGGATGATCTCGCGCGCCTTGCGGGTGTAGGTGCGCTGGACGCGCTCTTCGGGCGACAGCAGCAGGTTGCGCGCCAGTTGCTGCGTGATGGTCGAAGCGCCGCCGCCCTGCCCACCGGTGCGGTAATTTTCCCACAGTGCGCGCAGGATGGCCCAGGGATCGAAACCGGGATGGCTGTAGAATTCCTTATCTTCGGTGGCAATCGTGGCCGCGACGACGTAGGGCGAGATTTTGTCCAGCGAAACGTAGGTGCGCCGCCCGGCATTCGGGTCGATGATCTCGTACAGCACGTTGCCGTTGCGGTCCAGGATGCGCGTGGTCTCGAACTGCGAGGCGCGCTCGCGCAGGTCGCTTACGCTGGGCAGTGTGCGGGCGATGGCGTAATACTGGTACAGCGCGATTGAGCCGCCGATCAACCCCAATCCTACCAGGATGAAGATGACAATGATGACGCCGCGCAACAGGCAGCCCCAACCGCTGCGCCAATCGAAGCCTTTCCCCGCGCGCTTCATTCCTGGACCTGTACTTGCTGGCCGCGAAACGAGGTTGGCCGCCGCCGGACGGGTGCCTGTCCCCGTCGGCGTCGAAGGCGGCTTCGTTGGCGGGCGGCTCGCCGTAGGCCGGGATGGGACGCTGTAGGCCGCCGGGGTGACGCGCGTGGCGCCCACGTCGATCTCGTCCACGCGGCGCGGCAGGGGCATGTTGTCCTTGTCCAGCGCGGGCAGGGAGGGCTGGGGCGTGGTTTCCTCGGGGTAGGGGGTCAGGCCGGGGCCAAAGTCCGGCTCGGAAACGGGAGCAGGCCCCTCGTCCGGGGAAGAAGCGGGTTCTTCGTCTTGCGGAACGGGGACATCTATCTGGGTCTCGTCTTCCGAGGCCAACAACCGTCGCAGCCGTTCACGGGGGTCTTCGTCGCTCATATTCCTTCCTTACGCATTACGTTTCACGCGCTGGGCTTACTCAACACCAACGCCGTCCACGTTCCCTTCATCACAGTTTCACCGGTTTGCTTTTTGACATCCAGCGCGATGACGATGGAGCCGCCGCCGATGCGCGGCAGGGCCTTGGTCTCGGCGACCTCCACTTCGACGTGGATGGTATCGCCGATGAAGACCGGGCTGACGAATTTCCAGTTGTTGATCTCGCGGAAGGCGATGACCGTGCCTTCGAGCACGCCGGTGCGCATGATCAGGCCGGAGGCAACCGACAGCCCCAGCAGGCCGTGCGCCACGCGCTGGCCGAAGGGCGTGCCTTTGCTGAACTCGGCGTCCGTGTGGAGCTGGTTGTAATCGCCGGACAGGCCGGCGAAGGCAAAGATGTCGCTTTCGGCGATGGTGCGGCCAACGGTGGTGATCTTTTGGCCGACCTGGAATTCTTCGAAATAGAGTCCGGGCATGTTTGTCTCCTCGGTGTTTATGATAACCAATCGCAACTTTATGGAACACTAGCGCTTTGTAAGCAACCACAAGTCTCTTACAAGGAATCGTTGAAAATCCCAGATTTGCTCTTGCAAGCGGGCGTTTTCAGTCATCACAGGGTTTGGGTCTACGTAGTAAACCCCATCCAGTTTGTTTAGCAATACTGTGTATCCCAGGAAGTGATTACTTTTGAACGTGCTGTTAACCCCAAAAATACTGTTTCCTTTCTTCGCTCGCTGGACATCATGCAAGAAAATGGCGATCACTGGTATGTCCCTGCCCAGGAGTTTGGTAAGCATGTATTTGTCCAAAAAAACTTTATCAATTCTGTCCTTGCTTGTTGTTTTGACAGAACCAATGATTTCAGCCGGGTGAATGATGCTTGATTCTGCCGTTATCATTGCCTTGTCTCTTGAAATGACCAAATCCAATTCATACGACATCGTATAGTCATCAAAGCCAGGTATCGGGATATTGATGCTTCTTGACTCACAATCCAACCCCAATTTTTGAATGATGGTTCTCACAAAAAGTTCGAATAACTGCCCTATTCGTTTTCTTGACTGATTCGGGTTTTCGAAGGAGTCCCCAATGCAACCGATGCTTTGCTGAATAGTGTAAACCACCTTGTTGACTTCATTCGTGAGACAATACTGATTGAGTCTTTGTTGCTGCCCCGAAGCATCTTGATACATCCTCACATCTTCAAGAAAAGATTCAAATCGTTCAAAAGCCGCCCTAAAATCTCGTGGCGCCTCGATAAAAAGGTCAGCATTTATTGGCCTGGTAATTTTGTGCCCATACTCTTCGCCATACTGGTAAAACAGGTACTTGTAATCAGTGGGGGAAATGATCCTGGTTGGTCTTGTGCTTTCGAACAATTCCAACAACGTTTGGCAAACCAGGAAATAATCCTCCAGTTTTTCGAACGCACTTGGATCAATTACAGAACTCTGTAAATCGAGCAACGAAACGTTTGTCATCGGATAGATTTCCTCCGGCGAGCGTTTTCAGCGTCGTATTCCATCCACTTTTCGATGGGCCAATTCTCTACTCGCTCGATTCTATCAATGGCCCATTGACAATACTCCAAAGAAATATCACATCCCAGCCACTTTCGCTGTAATTGTTCGGCTACGACAGTCGTTGTCCCTGCTCCCAAGAAGGGATCGAGAACCACGTCGCCAGGATTCGAGGACGCCAGGATGATTTTTCTCAGCAATTCCTCGGGCTTCTGCGTCGGGTGAGGTGTTTTTTCGCCCATCCCATTGTTCAGGACAGGCACTTCGATTACATCGCGCGGTTTTGCCCCCCCGGGGTTGGGCTGCCATATTTGTTTTTTTCCATTGCCGTATTGGGATGTCTCGGCTTGAGGATGTTCCGGGTATTTCGTTGTGTGGTCCCCGTAGGGAATCCTGACCTCGTCCGTGTTGAAAGTGAAATCCCTGCTTTTCCTGAAATGCAGGATACTTTCGTGCGACCTTCCCCAATCATTTCCCATATTGGCTTTATTCTTATAATGCCAGATAAGCCAACGGCACCCCTCGAAATATCGTTGTGAAGGCAATTTAATGTCTGCCAATATTTCCGAAAAGCCGCAAATGTAGAGCGATCCAGAAGGTTTCAATATCCTGGCAACCTGCTTTATCCATCGAAGGGACCATTCTACGTAAGCCTCTTGAGACTCGAAAGTATCCCATTCTGCCTTTTTTATGTTGTAAGGAGGATCGGCAAAAACCAGATCGACCGCTTCAGTCTCGATGGATTCAAGCCAGACCAGCGAATCGCCAACCCAAATCTTCCCATTGGGGTGACGATAAAATAATGCCGGCAAATTTGGCGAGTAATTTTCGAGGTCAACATCAATTGGCTCGCCTTTTAGCATGGGCGCGCCAAAAAACGATGGTATTTCTGTGGTCCGGTTATAGACCCCAACAGGCTCCATGACTATTTTCTTGGTTTTATTTCCAGGATGAATACTTTTGGCCATAGGGAAAATTCGCCTTTTGTGCGCTCGCTCGTTATTGTACCAATAAACACTGCCCGTCTGGCTGAAGAACCGCCAAACTACTGAACGATGAACTATCAAACTGAATTATACCCTTTGACCTCTTGACATTCTGCCCGTAAAATAAGACCATGAGAACCTGGTCGCTGGGAGCAGGAGATCCCGTTTTTTTAACACTGGCAGCCGACGCGCGCCTCGCCGCGGCGGACTAC
>JBMOMO010000023.1:0-4139 GCA_049324135.1 Chloroflexota bacterium | reverse complement strand
GCCCTGCGCGAAAGCGAGAAGTTGCTGCGCGAGATGGCGGCCAATTATCCCAACTCGTATATTTCCATCGTCGAAAAAGACCTGACCATCGGTTTCACTTCCGGGCAGGAATTCAAGAAACAGGGGCTGGACCCGGACAGTTTCGTCGGCCTGACGCTCGAACAGGTCTTTGGCGAACAGACGCCGGTGGTGCGCGAACACTACCTGAAAGCCTTTGGAGGGGTAGAGACCGAATTCGAGTTGTTCATCAATGGCCAACACCAACTATACCGGGCAGTGCCTTTGGCAGGCGATGACGGTGCAATCGATAGCATCTTGGCCGTAGTCGAAAACATCACCGAACGCAAACGGGCGGATGAAGCCCTGCGCGAAAGCGAGGAACTCTTCCGCCAGGTGTACGAATACATGGAAGTGGGCGTGGCGCGGGTCTCACTCGATTTCCGCATCCAATCTGCCAACCAGGCCTATTGCCGCATGTTGGGCTACAGCGAAGCGGAACTGGCCGGCAGGCACCTGCGCGACATCACCCACCCGGAGACCCTCGAGGAGAACCTGCGCAAGCAATCACAATTGGCGGCGGGTGAAATCGATCACTACCGCATGGAGAAGCGCTTCATTCATCGGGACGGGCATGTTGTGCATGGCATCCTCGACTCCAGCCTGATCCGCGACGCGCAAGGGAAGCCCGCTTATTTTCTCGGCAGTGTGTTGGACATCACCGAGCGCAGACAGGTGGAGGAACAACTTGCCCTTTACACCGAAAGACTCGAAGAACTGGTGGATGAGCGCACCCGCGAACTGCGCGAAGCCCACGAACAACTGGTGCGCCAGGAGCGCCTGGCCACGCTGGGGCAACTGGCCGGCAGCATCGGCCACGAACTGCGCAACCCGCTGGGCGTGATCGCCAACGCGGTCTACTTCCTGAAACTATCCCAGCCGGGGGCCGGCGACAAGGTCAGGGAATACCTGGACATCATCGACAACGAGACGCGCGCCTCCGACAAGATCGTCACCGACCTGCTGGACTACACCCGCGTCAAATCCCTGGACCAGGCGCCGGTTTCCGTTTCCGCGGCGGCGCAGGCCACCCTCGAGCGTTACCCCGCGCCCCCGCCTGTCGAAGTGACGCTCGACCTCCCGCCCGACCTGCCGCCGGCCCTGGCCGACCCGCGCCACGTCGAACAGATCCTGGGCAACCTGGTCGTCAACGCCTGCCAGGCCATGACCGATGGAGGAAAATTAACCATTGCCGCCGGGACAGAAGGTGATATGATATTCATCTCAGTGAAAGATACCGGCATCGGCATCCCGCCCGAAAACCTGGACAAGATCTTCGAGCCGCTCTTCACCACCAAGTCGCGCGGCATCGGGCTGGGGCTGGCCGTCAGCCAGAAACTGGCCCAGGCCAACGGCGGCCGGATCGCGGTCCAGAGCGCCTCGTCCCCGCAGGGGGAAGCGGGCGCGGGCAGCGTCTTCACACTGTACCTGCCTGTTTACAAGGAAACCAAATGAACCCCAAACTACGCATCCTCATTGTAGACGACGACCGGCGCATGACGCGCACCCTGGCCGACATCCTGTCGCTGGCCGGGTATGAAGCCGTGGAAGCCTCGTCCGCGGAACAGGCCATCCAACTGGCCGAGACGCAGGCGCTCGACTGCGTGCTGACCGATTTCAAAATGCCGGGCAAGAACGGGGTGGAACTGCATCGTGAATTGCAGCAGGCCCACCCCGGCCTGCCGGTGGTCTTGATGACCGCCTATGCGGCCGACGAACTCATCCGCCAGGGATTGGAGGAGGGCATCGTGGCCGCCCTCGATAAGCCGCTGGACATGGCGCAGTTGCTGAATTTCTTTGCCCTGCTGACCAGGACGCGCACGGTCACGATCGTGGACGACGACCCGGCCTTCTGCCAGACGCTGGGCGATATCCTGGCAGCGCGCGGCTTTACAGTGACAAAGATTACCGACCCGCACACCGACATGGACGCGCTCATGGCTGAATCCCAGGTGGTCCTGCTGGATATGAAACTCAACAGCCTGAGCGGGCTGGACGTGTTGAAGACCATCCGCGCCAAATACCCGCGCCTGCCCGTGCTGCTGGTGACCGGCTACCGCCAGGAAATGGCGGACGCCGTGCAGGCCGCGCTGGCGATCAGCGCTCACGCCTGCCTATATAAACCGTTGGAAATCCCGAAATTGCTGGAAACATTGTCTGGTGTTCAGTTGTCGCATTTGAGGGAAGCAATCCATAGCAATGAATGACCCAACACATCGGAACAAACCGCGCATCCTGATCGTGGACGACGACCCGGGGCTGCGCGCGGTGCTGTGCGACCTGCTGGACATCAAGGGCTTTGCGCCGGTTGCCGTAGAGACCGGCCAGGAAGCGCTCGACCAGGTGGAGCAGGCAGATTATGCAGTAGCGTTGGTCGACCTGCGCCTGGAGGACATGCCCGGGCTGGAAGTGCTGCGCGGCGTCAAGGCGCGTTCCCCGGAAACCGAGTGCATCCTGCTCACCGGCCACGCCTCGACAGAATCGGCCATCCAGGCCGCCAACCTGGGCATCTACTCGTACGTGCAAAAACCCTTCGATGTGGAGCAGTTGCTGCTCACCATCCGGCGGGCGGTGGAAAAAGGGGAAGCGGAAATCGCCTTGCGCGAGAGCGAAAAGCGCTTCCAGGCGCTGGCCGAAACCTCCCCGGTAGGCATCTTCCGCACGGATGCGAGCGGCGCGACCACCTACGTCAACCCGCGCTGGTGTGAGATCGCCGGGCTGCCGGCCGGGCAGGCGCTGGGCGACGGCTGGCTGCGCGCCGTCCACCCCGATGACCGCGAGAAATTGACATCCGGCTGGCAGGAGGCAACCCAGGTCAAGCGCGTTTCCACCGCCGAATACCGCTTCCTGCGGCCAGATGGGACGCTTGCCTGGGTACTGGGCCAGGCCGTACCAGAAACCGGCCTGTCGGGGGAAATTACGGGCTACATTGGGACGATCACAGATATTACCGAGCGCAGGCTTGCCGATGATGCCTTGCGCGCCAGCGAAGCGCGCTATCGCGCGTTGGTCGAGAAACTGCCCGCCATCGTTTACGTTGATGATGCGACCGCAGAACCCGGTCAATCACTTTATATCAGCCCGCTGATCGAAACGGTGCTGGGGTATAGCGCAGAGGAATGGTTGCGGGAGGGGCTCGATATCTGGGCGGATCGCATCCACCCGGACGACCGCCAACGCGCCAGGTCTGCATACTTGCATGCTTTCGAAACCGGTGAACCGTTCGACTGTGAATATCGCCTGGCGGCCGCGGATGGCCGCATGGTCTGGTTCCGCGACCAGGCGGTGATGCTGCGCGATGAAAAAGGACAACTGCGCTGGTTCCAGGGCGTCATGTACGATATCACCGAGCGTAAACAAGCAGAACAGGCACTGAAGGAGGACGAAGCCCGCATCCAGCGCCTGCTGGAGCAGCAGGTCGCCGTCAACCAACTGGCGCTGGCGTTGGGGGAAAGCCTGGACCTGGGCGATGTGTACCATATCATCTGCACACACATCCGCGGCCTGGTGGACGTGTGGTGCTTCATTATCTCGTCTTATGATGAACAAGAAAAAATCATCCGCGCGGAATATGTGGAAGCCGACCAGGTCTACGATGTCTCCGGTTTCCCCACCATCCCCCTGGGTGAGCCGGGCCAGGGTACCCAAAGCCGCGTGATCCACACCGGCCAGCCGTACTACACCCCGGACCACCAACAGGCGCTCAGCAAGAGCAAAGTGCGCTACACCATCGAGGATAACGGCTCGGTTCACGAAGAATCGCCCGCGGAAAGGGATAAAGAGGACACCACGCGCTCGACGGTCTACCTGCCGATGAAAGTCAAAGGCAAGACCGTTGGCGTGATGCAGGTTCAAAGCACCCGCCTGGATGCCTACAGCCCGGATGACATTCAGTTGCTGTCCGCTATGGCCAACGTGGCCGCGGTCGCCATCCAGAATACCAGCCTGCACCAGGAGGGTGTGACACAAATTTTCGGGGAAGAGGTAAGATAGTGGGGAAAAGAAAGGAGACGACATGGATGGCGAAGCAATGCGTAAGAGATGGAATGGTTTGAGTGAAGAGATCATCAGCGGGATGGCAG
>JBMOMO010000022.1:0-4168 GCA_049324135.1 Chloroflexota bacterium | reverse complement strand
CGCGCCTCCAACTCATGCCGGAACTGCTGCGTGTACAGGCGATAGTAATGCCCGCGCAGTTTCAGCAGTTCGGCGTGCGTGCCTTGCTCCGCGATGCGCCCGTCCTGGATGACCAGGATGCGGTCGGCGCGGCGGATGGTGCTCAGGCGGTGGGCGATGACGAAGGAGGTGCGCCCCTTCATCAGCGCCTCCATGCCGCGCTGGATGAGGGCTTCGGTCAGCGTATCGACCGATGAAGTGGCCTCGTCCATGATGAACAGTTCGGGTTTAGCCAGCACGGCGCGCGCCAGGCTGATGAGTTGCTTTTGCCCCACCGAGAGCAGGTTGCCGCCCTCGCCCACGTTCTGGTCGTAGCCCTTCTCCAGCGTGACGATGAAGTCGTGCGCGCCGGCGATCTTAGCGGCTTCCAGGATGTCCTGCTCGCCGGCTTCCAGCCGCCCGTAGCGGATGTTCTCTTTCACCGTGCCGCTGAACAGGTGCGGCGTTTGCAGCACGATACCGATACGCTCATGCAGCGACTCGAGCGTGTAGCCGGTGTAGTCGCGCCCGTCGATGCGGATGACGCCCGCGCGCGGCTCGTAGAAGCGGCACAGCAGGTTGACGATGGTGGATTTGCCGCCGCCGGTCGGTCCCACCAGCGCGATGGTCTCGCCGGGTTGGACGCGCAGGCTGAAGTCCGAAAGGACGCGCTTGCGGTCCTCGTAATAGAAGTCCACGCGCTCGAACTCGATCTCGCCCAGCAGCGTCTGCGCCGGGACAGCCCCGGGTCTGTTCCTGACCTCGGGGGCTGTGTCGGCCAACTTGAAGATTCTCTCAGCCGAGGCGATGGAATGCTGCATCTCGGCGTACACGCGCGCCAGGTCCTGCACCGGCCACATCATAAAGGTCAGGTACGAGACGAAGGCGTGGATGCCGCCGACCGTCATCAGTCCCACCTGCGCCTGCAGGCCGCCATACCAGATGATGGCGCCCAGCGCCATGGCCGAGATGATCTGCACGGTCGGCAGGAACAGGGCCGAGAGCCAGGCGGCGCGGTACGAGGCGCGGTACATGGAATCGGTCAGGACCTGGAACTCTTCCAGGTTCTCGTCTTCCCGCAGCAAGGCTTTCACCACGCGCACGCCCTGGATGTTCTCGTTGTACGCGCCGGTGATCTTCGAGTTGGCGCGCCGCGAAGCGCGGAACTCCACCAGGATGCGCTTGCGGAACTCCACGGCGATGCCGACCAGGATGGGGATGGCCGCCAGCACGATCAGGCCCAATTTCCAGTTGATCCACAACATGAAGGCGGTGGCGGTGACGATGTTCATGAAGGCCCAGGTCACGTCCAGCATACCCCAGGTCACCAGGTCGGCGACGCGCCCGGTGTCCGAGGTCACGCGCGCCATCAAGCGCCCGACGGCGTTCTGCGCGTAATACGAGAGCGACAGGTCTTGCAGGTGGTCGAACAGCATCTTGCGCAGGTCATATTGCACGCGCTCGCCCAGCACCCCGGCCAGGTAGATGAAACCGAACACCATGCCGGCCTGGACGATCAGCAGCCCGCCGTACCATGCGCCTAACTTCCACAGCATGTCTATATCTTTTTTGACGATGCCCAGGTCGATGATCTGCTTATTGAGGTACGTGAACAGCGAGTCCTGCGCCGAGACCAGAGCAATGGTGAACAGGAAGCCCGCCACCCAGCGCCAGTGCGGTTTCAGCAGCCCGACGATGCGCTTGAACACCGGCGCGGTCAATTGGCTGGTGTGTTCTTCTTCTTCGAGTTCGATGAGTTCATTCGACATGGTAATTTCTCCTAACCAGCGTCATTGCGAGGAGCGACCGAAGGGAGCGACGAAGCCCTGGCCTGACGCCAGGACAGGCAATCTCCTGCGCCCAGCCTTCTGCATCGAGGGGTTGCTTCGCTCGCTCGCACAGCGTCCCCTTTGGGGAATGACAGTTCTAGCGACAGCGTCCCCTTTGGGGATGGTTGGCTTTTGCAATTTCTACTTCCAGTTCTTCGTCGATGCGCGTCTGGATGTCGTAAATGCGGCGGTACATCCCATCTTCCTGGGTCACCAGTTCCTGGTGCCTTCCCATCTGCACCACTTCGCCCTTGTCCAGCACCAGGATCAGGTCGGCGTTCATGACCGATTGGATGCGGTGCGCGATGATGAAGGTGGTGCGGTTCTGCATCAGGGCGTCCAGCGCGGCGCGGATTTCCGCCTCCGTCTCCGTGTCCACCGAGGAGGTCGAATCGTCCAGGATCAGGATGCGCGGGTTCTTCAGCAGGGCCCGGGCAATCGTCACGCGCTGTTTCTGCCCGCCGGAGAGCGTCACACCCTTCTCGCCGACCAGCGTGTTGTAGCCGTCGGGGAAGGCCAGGATCACGTCATGGATGGCGGCCGCCCTGGCGGCTTTTTCGACTTCTTCCATCGGCACCTGCCGCCCGACGCCGTAGGTGATATTCTCGCGGATCGAGCGGCTGAACAGGAACGGTTCCTGCTCCACGATGCCGATCTGCCGCCGCAGGTACGCGCGCGGGTAGTCTTTCAACTCCACGCCGTCCAGCAGGATGCGCCCGCCGGTGTATTCGTGGAAACGCGGGAGCAGGTTGACCAGCGAAGTCTTGCCCGAGCCGGTCGAGCCGAGCAGCGCCACGGCCTGCCCGGGTTGGGCGTGGAAGGAGACCCCCTTGAGCACCTCCGTCTCGCCGTCGGAATAGACGAATGAGACGTTCTCGAACTCAACCTCGCCTCGCGCCGCAGCCTGGGGCTGGATCCTGCCATCCGTCAGCGGTTCCCGCGCCTGTTTGACGATCTCCATGATGCGGCTGTACGATACCATGCCGGTGGACGTTTGCACGATCAGGCGTCCCAGGTTGCGGATCGGCCAGATCAACCACACCACCAGGCCGACGTACGCCAGGTAGGTCCCGACCGTAATCTCACCGCGGATGGCCATCAGCGCGGCGAAGATGAAGCCGCCCAGCATCTGCAGCCCCAGGACGATATCCGAAAGCGGCCAGAAGAGCGAGTGCATCACCAGCAGCAACTTGCCGCGCTGGTATTTCTCCCAGTTGTCCTTCTCGAACTTGGCCTTTTCGTATTCCTGGCGGGCAAAGGCCTTCACCACGCGCACGCCGGTCAGGTTCTCTTGCAGGGTGGTGGACAGCACCGCCTCCTGCTCCTGGTATTTCTCGTAGCGTTTGGTCACTTGCTTGAAGAACCACAGCGAAACCAGCAGGATGAACGGGATGACGATCACAGAGACCCAGGCCAGCGTAGCGTTCAATTGCAGCAGGGCGGCAAAGTTGATGAGGAAGAGCAACACAATTCTTCCCACGCCGATGGCCTGTTCGCTGAAAAAGCGGCGCAGCGCATCCACATCGGAGGTGACGCGCTCGACCAGGTCGCCGGTCGGTGTGACGCTGTGGTACGAGAAACTCAGCCGCTGGATGTGGTCGAACAGGAAGTTGCGCAGGCGGCGCGTGACGCCCTCGGCAGTGTAGGCCGCCATCCGCCCGGACAGATACGCGAATCCGCCCTCGAACAGCGCCAGCCCGACGAAGCCCAGCGCGGTGTAGATGAGCAGCGCCTGGACCGCGGCGCTCCCGACGTTGCCGGTTGTCATGATATTGTCCACGAAGTAGCGCAGCAACAGGAAGGTGGCCGTCTTGGAGACGGCTGAAATCGCCAGCGTGACCACCGCGCCAAGATAGGCCAGGCGGAAGTCTTGCATCATGCGCCAGATGCCTTTCAGCCGGTTCTTGTGCTGGGCGACGCGGAAGTCGAAATACGAGGATGCAGGGGCTAAGATTGCCATTCTTTCTCTCTTCTTTCAGGGAACAAAAAAGTCACGGTGCGAGCGCGCCGTGACTTGTACACTGGTCGAAAATGTAACCTAGACGGTTAACAGGCGCACTCCGAGAAGGGAAATGTTTGCGGGAACATTATCTTGCAGGGTGTAGAATGTAATGCTCATAGAGCGCGCCTCCTTTCCTTAGAATTTTGTTAAGCGCAGTGAGTTTACCCTCCAACCATCCATTGTGTCAAGGTTTCGCATTCTATCAAATAAAATGTTACCGAAGTGGTATCGTTCCGTCAAAAGAAAATGTTACCGAGGGAACGATGGCCGAAACAGACCCCATGACCATAGATGAACGCAGAAAATACCTGCATAGGAT
>JBMOMO010000021.1:0-4170 GCA_049324135.1 Chloroflexota bacterium | reverse complement strand
TCCTTCATACTGGAAAATGGAGGTTAGTCTGCCAGACGGATTTGATTATTTTTGGGGGACCATCACCATCCTTGATAATGGCGAAATGTGGATAAAAGATTCTTTTACCCAGCGCCAGGGAACATCTTATTTTGTTTATAGAAAAGATAAGGAATCGTACATCTATTTAGAGGATTCTGCTAAAAATAAGCATTCTGTGCCAGAAAAGTTATTGCAAACCCACGATGGTACGCTATGGGGATTTGGCACAGACTACGGGTACGGTTTGGGACCGCGAAAGGCCAATCCTCTGATTAGTCGCTTTGACGAGAGCACTGGGCGATTTGAATACATAGAAAGTATTCTTCACGAATCTGATGGATATTCGGGAATCAACGATATACAATTGGATAACCTCGGATTTGTATGGCTCTTGATAAATCAGTCCTACAATTACATATCGCATAATACCGTAGTTGAGGAACACGATCTCCCGCCAGGTCTTTACCGTTTCGATCCCTATACTCAAAAAGCGGATTATTACTTGGCAATGCCAGAGAATATAAACTATCAACGGCTAATGCCAGTTTCCGATGGAAACATCTGGATGTTGGGTTATGACAAATCCAGCAATGAAACAGTTTTGTCGAGATATTTTCCAGAGACGGGTGAATTGCAACCATATCCAGGCACGTTTTCATATTTCGGAAACGTGGATTTGCCTGATTTGAATGTCCCTGTTTCTTCACCATTATTCTTAGACAGTAGTGACCGTCTATGGATTGGTACTGAAGGATGGCTTAATCACCCTGCATCCGAAAGTCCTATCTGGTATCGCATCATTCAACCTCCCATTTTTATAGGCGGATTTGTTGATGGAGTAGGTAATTTTTACAGATCAATACCATTCGGAATGAATGAAAGTTCTGATGGGATGCTTTGGTTCTGGGCTGGTATTGGAACTGTGAGACTCAATCCAACAATTGGTGAGTGGTGTTTATTCACAACCTTTTCCAGCCCAGTCGTCGAAGATGAAAATCATACTTTATGGATGGTCGCCGACAACAAGCTCTTCAAGTATGAATTAGGTCAATAAGTAATTTGTATATTACCGTAGGAGAATTATGAATCGCAACTACACCAACCGCCGCTACCTCGACGCCCTCGCAAAGAAAGTGCTCGTCTTCGACGGCGCGATGGGCACCAGCCTGCAACTGCAAAACCTGACCGCCAGGGATTTCGGCGGCGAGCAGTACAACGGATGCAACGATTACCTCGTCATCTCGCACCCCGAAGCCGTGGAAAAAGTCCATCGCTCCTTCCTCGAAGTCGGCGTGGACGTGCTCGAAACCGACACCTTCCGCTCCAACCGCATCACCATGAAGGAATACGGCTTGCAGGATCGCGTCCTCGAACTCAACGAGACCGCTGCGAGACTGGCGCGAAGAATTGCGGATGAATACTCGGCACAAGATACGAGTTACACGTTACAGGATTCCGTAACCCGTAACTCGTATCCCGTAACTTCGCACCCGCGCTTCGTCGCCGGCTCCATGGGCCCCTCGGGCAAGCTGCCCTCCACCAATGACCCCGAGCTGTCGGACGTCAGCTTCGACGAGCTGGCCGACACCTTCCGCGAGCAGGCCGTCGGCCTCATCCGCGGCGGCGTGGATTTGCTGCTGATCGAGACCTCGCAGGACATCCTCGAAGTCAAGGCGGTCATCACGGGCATCCACAAAGCCTTCGACGAGACTCAAACCTTTTTGCCGATCCAGGCCCAGGTCACGCTCGACACGACAGGCCGCATGTTACTCGGCACCGACGTCAACGCCGCGCTGGCCATCCTCGAAGGCATGGGCATCGACGTCATCGGCCTCAACTGCTCCACAGGCCCCGAGCACATGCGCGAGCCCATCCGCATCCTCGGCGAAAATTCCACGCTGCCCGTCTCGTGCATCCCCAACGCGGGGCTGCCGCTCAACGTCGACGGCCAGGCCGTCTATCCGCTGGAACCCGAACCGTTCGCGAACGACCTGTTCGAGTTCGTGACCAAATACAACATCTCGGTCGTGGGTGGATGCTGCGGGACGACTCCCGAGCACCTGCGCCGCCTGGTCGAGAAACTGGATTCACATCCTGGGACGAAACGCCCATCCCAGTCGACGCCCCAGCTTGCCTCCGCCATGTCGGCCATTTCCATGCGACAGGATCCCCCGCCCACCCTGCTCGGCGAGCGCTGCAACGCGCAAGGCTCGCGCAAGTTCAAGCGCCTGCTGCTCGAAGAGGACTATGACGGCATTCTCGAAGTGGCCCGCGAACAGGTCGAATTTGGCGCGCACGCCCTCGACATCTCCTGCGCCGTCACCGAACGCCCCGACGAAGTCGAGCTGATGCGCAAGGTGGTCAAGAAACTCGAAATGGGCGTGGACGTTCCGCTGGTGATCGACACCACCGAACTGGACGTGCTCGAAGTCGCGCTCAAGACCGCGCCCGGGCGCTGTCTCATCAACTCGACGCATCTCGAGTCGGGCCGCGAGAAGGCCGACAAGATATTCAAACTGGCCAAGGAACACAACGCCGCCGTGATCGTCCTGACCATCGACGAGCAGGGCATGGCCAAGACGCGCGAGCGCAAACTTGAAGTCGCCAAACGCATCTACGACATCGCCGTCAATGACCACGGACTCAAGCCCGAAGACCTGGTCTACGACGCCTTGACCTTCACCCTGGCCACAGGCGACGAGGAATTCGTCAACTCGGCCATCGAAACCATCGAAGGCATCCGCCTGATCAAACAGCACCTGCCTGGTGTGATGGCCTCGCTCGGCGTGAGCAACCTGTCCTTTGGCCTGGCCCAACATGCGCGCCCCGTGCTGAACTCGATCATGCTGTATCACTGCGTCCAGGCAGGCATGGACATGGCCATCATCAATCCCGCCCACGTCACCGCCTACGCCGACATCCCCGCCGATGAAAAGGAACTGGCCGAAGACCTGCTCTTCAACCGCCGCAAGGATGCACTGCAGCGCTACATCGAATACTATGAAGGCAAGGGCGGGTCTGAGGCCCGCTCCGACAAGGTCGACCCGACCGAAGGCATGACCCCCGAACAGCGCCTGCATTGGAGCATCGTCCACCGCCACAAGGAAGGCGTGGAAGCGGACATCGATGAGATCATCCAACGTTCAACGTCAAACGTTGAACGTTCAACTCATGAGATCGCCGTCCACACGCTGAACAACGTGCTGCTCCCCGCCATGAAGGAAGTGGGCGACAAGTTCGGCGCGGGCGAGTTGATCCTGCCTTTCGTGCTGCAATCCGCCGAGGTCATGAAGAAGACTGTCAACCACCTTGAGAATTATCTGGAGAAAGTGGAAGGCGTCACCAAGGGCACGGTCGTCATCGCCACGGTCTACGGCGACGTGCATGACATCGGCAAGAACCTGGTCAAGACCATCCTCGCCAACAACGGCTACACCGTGATCGACCTCGGCAAGCAAGTCCCCGCCGAGACGATCATCACCAAAGCCGTGGAATCCAACGCCACCGCCATCGGACTCTCCGCGCTGCTGGTGTCCACGTCCAAGCAGATGCCGCTGATCGTCAACGAGATGCACCGCCGCGGACATCAAATCCCCATCCTGGTGGGCGGCGCGGCCATCAACCGCCGCTTTGGCCGTCGCATCCTCTTCGCGGAAGATGGCAACGCCTACGAGCCTGGCGTCTTCTATTGCAAGGACGCCTTCGAGGGTCTCGAAACGATGGACAGACTCATCGACCCCGAGCGCAAGCCCGCGCTGATGGAACAAGTCCGCAGGGAGGCGGATATGGAAATGGGCCGCGCCTCGAAAAGCGTTGAACGTTCAACGTTGAACGTTCAACGTTCCACCATCACGCCCGAACCGATCACACATCCCGTCAAATGGGGCCCGCGTGTCGTCAAGGACATGCCGCTCGAAATGGTGCTCAAGCATCTCAACATCAACGAGTTGTATCGCCTCTCATGGGGCGCGAAAAACACGCACGGCGCGGAATGGGACAAGTTGAAGAAAGAGTTCGACGCCCGCCTGCAAAAAATGACGAAGGAAGCGCTCAAGGACGGCTGGCTCAAACCGCAGGCCGTCTACGGATTCTTCCCCTGCCAGGCAGACGGCGATGACCTGGTCATCTACGATCCCCAATCCCCAATTA
>JBMOMO010000020.1:0-4175 GCA_049324135.1 Chloroflexota bacterium | reverse complement strand
CGTTCTCCGCCGTCAGGCCCATGTTGGTGTAGTAATGCGGCAACTCCAGCGCGAAGTGCGGATTGGGCGAAAACTTATAGCCCATCATCGGCACCATCGACATCGACTCCACGCCGCCGCCGATGCCAATCTCGATGTCGCCCGCTTTGATGGCGTAGGCGATGTGCGCGATGGACTGCACACCCGAGGAACAATAGCGGTTGATGGTCTCGGCGGGGACGCTATCGGGCAGCCCCGCGCGCAAGGCGATCATGCGCGCCATGTTCATGCCCTGCTCGCCCTCAGGGAAGGCGCAGCCGAAGACCACGTCCTCGATCTGGGCCGGGTCGAGATTGGGCGTGCGGTTGAGCAATTCCTGGATCACCGTGGCCGCCATCTCGTCGGGACGCACCGTCGCCAGCCCGCCGCGCTTGGCTTTTCCGATGGGGGTTCTCACAGCAGATACAATAACAGCATCTTTCATGTTTATCTCCTTGTCAAACGTTGAACGTTAAACGTTTAACGTTACCTAATTCCTCAACGGCTTGCCCGTCTGCAACAGCGACCACATCCTGGCCTGGGTCTTTTCCTCGCCGCACAGCGAGAGGAAGGCTTCGCGTTCGAGGTCGAGGATGTATTGCTCACTGACCCATTGCGGTTTGCTGAGTTCGCCGCCCGCCATGATGTAGGCCAGCTTGGTGGCGATGTGCGCATCGTAGCCCGTGATGTAGCCGCCTTCCTGGAACGACCACGCGCCAATCTTCATCGCGCCGTACATGTCGCGGCCTGCCGCATAGATCAACTCTGGCGCGGGCGGACGATATCCCGCCGCCGCCATGTGCAGCACTTCGCGCTTGGCCTCGGTCAGCAAGTGACCGCGGTTGATGACGATGCGATCCTGCGGCCCGAGGATGCCCATACCGCGCGCCTCCTCGGCGGAGGTGGCCACCTTGGCCTGACCAATTTGCAGGAAGGCGCGTTGCAGGAAGGGGAAGACTTCCGCGCCATCGGTTTTCATGGCAGGGTTGACAATACGGCGCATGGTCTCCTTCGTGCCCGCGCCCGCTGGGATGACGCCCGCGCCCAATTCCACCAGGCCGATGTAGGTCTCGGCTGCGGCCACCACGCGCGAGGCGTGCATGGTTACTTCACAGCCGCCGCCCAGGGCCAGTCCCGCGGGGGCGATCACCACAGGCTTGGGGAAGTAGCGCATGCGCATGTTGGTGTTTTGCAGCTTGCGGATCGCGCCGTCGAGCGTGTCCCACATGCCCTGTTGGGCCGCCACCACCACCATGAACAGGTTCGCGCCCGCGCTGAAATTGTCGGCTTCGTTGCCGATCACCAGGCCGTCGAAGTCCTTCTCCACGCGGTCGAGCGCTTCGCTCATCACGGTGAAGATGTCGTCGTCCAGCGCATTCATCTTGGTGTGGAATTCGACCAGCGCCACGCCGTCGCCCATGTCGTACATCGTCGCGCCGGCGTTCTCGGTGATGACCTTCCTGGCAGCCTTCAGGTCGCTCAGGATCACCATGCCCGCATCACGCTGGAAGCGCAGGTACTTGCCTGTCGAAACATCGTACGCGCCGACCTTGTTGTCGCCTTCGTATTGATAGAAAGTCTCGACGCCTGCCTTGAGCATCTCTTCGACCCAAGCCGCGGCGGGATAACCTGCGGCCTGCATCCTGCCGACCGTCTCGCGCACGCCCAGCATGTCCCAGATCTCGAACGGGCCGGCGTCGTGGCCGAAGCCCCAGCGCATGGCATCGTCGATGGGTTTGCCGCTGTCGGCCACTTCGGGGATGATGGACGAGGCGTACTGGAACGACTGATAGGTCAGCGCCTGCACCAGCTTCGCCGCCTTGTCGTCCGCTCCCAACATGACCTGGAGCTTGGCTCCCAGCCCTTCGGCCTCTTTCGCCGCCTTGAGCGAGTCGAAGCGCACCTTCTCGGACGGGGCATGTTCCAACGTCTTGAAGTTCAGCGCCCAGAATTCCTTCTTGCCGTCCTCGCCACGCACTTCCTTGTAGAAGCCGACCTTGGTCTTGTTGCCCAGCCACTTGCGCTCGAGCATGGTCGCCATCAGCTTGTTCGGGCCTTCGGCCTTGAGGTATTCCTGTCCGAGTGTGTCATATGGAATCAACGGGGCCAGGTTGCGTCCCACGTGATCCCACACGTCCAGACCCACCAGGTCGATCAGGCGGAAGGTGGCCGTCTTCGGGCGGCCCATCAGCGGGCCAGTGATCGCGTCGACTTCGTCCACAGTGTAGTCGTTCTTGAGGATGAAGTCCATCGCGAACGCGCCCGTGCCGAAGGCGATGCGGTTGCCGATGAAGTTGGGCGTGTCCTTGCACAGCACAATGCCCTTGCCCATGCGCGACTCGCCGAACTGACTCATGAAAGCCGTCACCTCAGCGGACGTGTCCGCCGTGGGGATGATCTCCAGCAGTTTCAAATAGCGCGGCGGATTGAAGAAGTGCGTGCCGAGGAAGTGCTGCTTGAAGCCCTCCGAGAGTCCCTCCGCGATGGCCTTGACGGGGATGCCCGAGGTGTTGGTGCTGACGATGGCCCGCGGCTTGCGGATCGCATCGATGCGCACCATCAAGTCCTGCTTGATCTTGAGGTTCTCGATGATCGCCTCGCAGATCCAGTCCGCCTCGGCCACCACGTCGAAATCATCCTCGAGGTTGCCGAGCTTGACCAGGGTCTTCAGGTCGGCGCCCATCAGGTTGGCGGGCTTGGCCTTGACGCAGCGATCCCAGCCTTCATTGACGATTTTGTTGCGCGCCGCCTTGTCCCCTGCGGCTGCGCCCTGCGGGACGATGTCCAACAGCGTGACAGGCACGCCCACATTCGCCAGGTGCGCCGCAATCGACGCGCCCATCGTCCCAGAACCGATCACAACTGCTTTGTTGATTTGATATTTCATGGTCTCTCCTTGTGGGTGAGTGGTAATTGGTAATTGGTAATTAGCTGCCGAGCAGGTGGAGGTCGTTCTCTGAAAAGAGCGGCAGGGAAAGTTCATCTGAACTTGCAACGATGTATTCTGCGGAGGCTTCCCGAACAGCCGATTTCTTGCTCGATTTTTCCGCGCGGACAGTTTTCAATCCGCTGGCAAAGGTATTCAACTGGCGGGCTAACAAACCCAATCCATCCACATACTCCTGGACATCATTTGAATTCATCAAGCCACGCACTTGTACTCGATTGAGCCAGTACTTGGTCTCGAACAAACTACCGCGCGAGTAGTACAGGAATTGCAGTTTCTCGCCGAAGTTATACCGTCCGAACGACTCTGCAATGTTTGCGCCGATGGAATCGGCAGCTCGTGTGATCTGCTTGCCGACCACATCCTGCGCGAACTCATCCCATTGGACAACCCGCTTCCAGATCGAGTCGGCAATCTCCTCGGCAGATTTCAACACCTGCAAATCCTCAAACGTCGCAGACATCCATCCTCCAATTACCTTTCACCAATTACCAATTACTCTTTACCATTTACCGTAATTCCGAACCGCTGTATCCCAGGATCTGTCGCGCAACAACCAGTCTGTTGATTTGGCCAGTTCCTTCGTAAATATCGGTGATCTTGGCATCGCGGAACCACTTTTCGAGCAGGAACTCACGGCTGTAACCCAGCGGGCCGAGGATTTCCACGGCCTTCTGCGTCACCTTGGTGGTCACGTCACCCGCGCGCACCTTGCTCATCGAGGACTCGAGCGCGTTGGATTTCTTGTTATCGGCCATCCACACCGCCTTGAGCACCATCAGCCACGCGGACTTGACCAGGATCTCCATCTCGATCACGTCGCGCTCGACCGAGGTCTGCTTGTTGCGCGGCAGCCCGTAGCGGATCTGGACTCCGTTTTCGGCCAGTTTCTCCTTGACGAATTCCAGCGCCGCCCGCGCCACGCCGATGCCCGAGGCCGCCACCAGCGGACGGGTCGCGTCGAAGGTCGCCATCGCGCCCTTGAAGCCCGTGGTGGTCTTCTCCACCGTCGGCGAGCCGAGGATGTTATCGAACGGCACGCGCGCGTCGACCAGCGAGATGACCGCCGTGTCGCTGGCGCGGATGCCGAGCTTGTGCTCCAGCTTGACGATCTTCACGCCAGGCGTGCCCGCTTCCACCACGAAGGCGCGCATCCCCGCGCGGCCCGCGGTCGGGTCGATGCTGGCCCACACCACGATAAATCCCTTGC
>JBMOMO010000019.1:0-31675 GCA_049324135.1 Chloroflexota bacterium | reverse complement strand
CGCGGTCGCAGTGGACGAGACAGAAGATAAATTAATCGCTTTTCCAAATCGTAATGCCTCTACAGACGGGCTTTTCCCCCGTCTGTTTCTGCTTCAAACTGACTACGCCGTTCCCAAAAAGTGTATAATTGGCAATAGATTACGCTGTAAACAGCCTGTTCCATAGTATTACTCTTGAGAATCTATCACGATTGCGAAGATTCTGTAACATGCTCCTCGTACCGCCAGGCTCCGCCTGGCAAGGCCGACCATGCCACTTCGTGGCACAGGCAGGTCGGCGGTACATTTGGTTGCGGCTGGAGGCCGCGCTATGAATACGATAAAGTATATCTATTGGCAAGATGGAAACATGTGGCTTGGATACTTGGAAGAATATCCAGACTACTGGACCCAGGGCGAAACGACGAAAGAATTGGAAGAGAATCTAAAAGATATTTACCTGGAACTTACCAGTGAGAGTATCCCATACATCCGAAGGCTTGCCGAACTGGAAATTGCATGAAACGAACGGATTTGATACGTGAGTTAGAGGGGTTGGGATATGCATTAATTTGACATGGAGCAAGGCATGACTGGTATCAAAATCCGATGACAAAAATCTCCCAGCCTGTCCCTTGCCATAAAGAAATTAAGGAGCACCTGGCAAAACATATTCTCAAAATGCTGAGAAACCAGGCCTGACCCAAATTTGCAACCGGCGGCCTTCGGCGCAGATGAGCAAGATCTAAAAACGGACGGAGAAAGTTTCGTCCGTTTTTATGCGGACTCCATTTTTCATGATCCCAAAACTCAAATCCATCTACCATAAATATCCCCGCCAGTTTTGGCTGATGATCACCGGCATCTTCATCAGCACGGCTGGCGGGAGCATGATCTGGCCGTTCATCCTGATCTTTGTCGGCAGCAAACTGGACTTGCCGCTCAGCACAACCGCCACCCTGGTGACCATCAACGCTGGGACAGGGCTGTTTTCATCCCTGCTGGCCGGTTCCCTGGCCGACAAGACCGGACGCAAGATCATCATGGTCTTCAGCATGGCGCTCACTGGCCTGGCATATTTCTTAATGCTCCGGGCAAATTCGTACCCTGCCTTCGCCGCATTGATGTTCCTGATCGGCCTGTCCAACCCGCTCTACCAGGTCGGCGCCGACGCCATGCTAGCAGACCTGATCCCGGAGGGGCAACGCATGGACGCTTACGCCATCAACCGCGTGGCGGTGAACGCCGGGTTTGCCTTCGGGCCGGCGATTGGCGGCTTTGTCGCCGCGCAATCCTATGACCTGGCCTTCTATGCCGCGGCAACCGGGATGCTGCTGCACGGCCTGTTGCTCTTACTGCTGGCGCGTGAGACCCTGGATAAATCCCTGTTGAAAACAGAGCCGCAGGGCGCGCCGGGAGGCTATACGCGCGTGCTGAAAGATCGCAGTTACCTGGCCTTCGTGCTGGCCTCCGCCCTGGGACTGACCGCCCCGACCATGCTGTGGATCTTGCTGCCGATCTACGTCAAAAGCAATTTTGGCATCCCTGAAAGCCAGTACGGCTGGCTGCCCACCACAAACGCCCTGATGTGCGTCTTCGTTCAATATTTCGTGACGCTTGTCACCCGCCGCTACCGCACCCTGCCGGTGGTCGCTTTCGGGATGCTGGTCTACGCCTTGAGCGTCGGCGGCGTTGCGCTGATGTCGAATTTCTGGGGCTTTTGGATCTGTATGGTATTCCTGACCTTCGGTGAGTTGATCATCGTGCCCACCTCCAGCACGTACGTCGCCAACCGCGCCCCCGCCGACCTGCGTGGACGCTACATGAGCGTCTACTGGTTGGGATGGGGACTGGCGCGCGCGGTTGCCCCGATCATCGGCGGCTTCTTGAACGACGCTATTTCCCCAACAGCCATCTGGTACGGCGGGATGGCAATCGGCCTGGCCAGCGCAAGCGGACTGGCGCTGATGGCTTGGCTGCAAAAATCGCGCCTGCAAATCGCTTGATCGTCAAGACATCATCCCTTCCAACCGCGCCTTTACCCCCGGCCACTCCGTATCCAGGATGCTGAAAAAGACCGAATCGCGGAAACGGCCATCTGGCAGGATCATGTGGTTGCGCAGCACCCCCTCCCGCTTTGCGCCAATACGCTCGATGGCCTGCTGGGAACGGATGTTGCGCAAGTCGGCCTTGAACTGCACCCGGATAGAGCCCAACGACTCGAACGCATAGCGTAACAGCAAATATTTACTCTCGGTATTGACGACCGTACGTTGGAACGCGCGTCCATACCAGGTGCCGCCGATCTCCAACCCGCGATGTTCCGGCTGGATGTTCAAATAGCGCGTTGCTCCCGCCGCCTGCCCGGACGCCAGGTGGATGACCACAAACGGCAGGTCGGGGCGGGAAAGAATATCACCCACCCAACGGCGGATATCCTCCTCCGAACGCGCAGCCCCATACAACATGTGTTCCCAGATGCTCTCGTCCAGCCCAACGGCGGCCAGGCCAGGAATATGCACCTCGCTCATCGGCTCCAGGCGCACATACTTGCCGGTCAGGGTGACAGGGGTTCTCCAATCCATCAGGCCTTCAACCATATTTCCTCCGGCGTGTCCTGCGTGGGCAGGTACGGCATCTTCGGCCCGTCCACGCCCAAGTACTCGGCCAGGGCCGCGCGCATGGCAACCCGGTCGTCCCAGGAATGCTCGACGCGCCCAAAACACATGGACTGTTCGTGACCCTTGCCGCAGGCGATGACCAGGTCGCCGGGACGCGCCAACCGCAGCGCAAAGCGGATGGCTTCGCCGCGGTCCGCTACCTGCCAAAAAGTCTCCCCCTCGCGTCCTCCCCTGGACCTTGCGCCGGCTGCCATTTCCTCGAGGATTCCCGCCAGCGACTCTGTGCGCGGATCTTCGGCAGTGAGAATCGTGATATCGGCCAGGTCAGCGGCCGTCTCTGCCATCATTCGCCGCTTCTCCCTGTCGCGCAATCCCGCCGAACCAAACGCAACAATGACACGTCCCTTTTTTCCTCTTTCATCTTTCTTCATGCCATCCACCATTTCCCGCGCCGTCTCCAACGCCGCCATTAACGCATTCGGCGTATGCGCAAAATCCACAATGGCCGTAAAAGGCTGTCCCATGTCAATGACTTCCATGCGCCCCGGAATCCCCGACAGGGAGGCGATCCCGCGCGCGGCTGCCTGCGGCTCGATCCCCAGCCCATAGATGGCGGCAGTCAGGGCCGCCAGGCAGTTCGAGACATTGTATCGCCCAAGCAAAGTTGTGTTGATGGCTACGCGAAAATCGGAAGACTGCGCCACAAAGGATGCGCCGCGCGGGGAAAACGAGATGCCGCTGGCATACACATCGGCTGTGCTGCCCAGTCCATAACTGCGTTTTCTCCCTTCGACAAATCCATCCAGGAACGCAAAAGACCGGTCATCGTGGTTGAGGACTGCCAGGCGCGGATTGCCTTGCGGTTTGGGCAAAGTCTGTTCCAAAGCGCTGAACAAGCGCGCTTTGGCGGCGCGATAGTTTTCATACGAGCCATGCTCGTCCAGGTGTTCGTGCGTAATGTTGGTCACCACACCAACATCGAACTCGCAGGCATCCACCCGATGCTGCGCCCAGCCATGCGAGGTGGTCTCCAGGACGACGTGCGTCAATCCCGCCTCAACCATTTGCGCCAGGTAACGCTGCACATCCGGCGCATCCGGCGTGGTGACGTGGAAACCGGTGTCCAGCATCGCCTCCCCGACCACCGCGTTGACCGTAGAAATGATGCCGGCTTTCACACCGGCTGCCTTCAAAATGTGGAATAGTAAATTGCTGGTGGTGGTCTTGCCGTCCGTGCCGGTCACACCGATCACCGTCAGGTTGCGACCCGGCCAATCGTAGAAGGCGGCAGCCAGCCAGGTCAGGGCGCGACGCGGATCGTCGAGACGGATGTAGTGGCGCAAATTGGGAATTTGCATTGCAAGTTCGCGCTCCCCCACCGCCGCCGCCGCGCCGTTTTGGACGGCCTTTTCGATGTAGTCGTGGCCGTCGGATGTCCCGCCCTTCATTGCTACAAAGAGATTTCCTGGCCGCACCGCGCGACTGTCGATGGCGATGCCGGTAATGGGAACATCGGGAATCTCGGCAGGATGCGGGAAAGGAAAACCGAAGAAAAGGTGGGCAAGGGGCTTTGTCATTCGAACCTGTCTACGTGCGCAGTTAAAACGAAAAGAGGGTTTCAGCAATTCTACCAAAACCCTCTCTGCAAAGGCAAAAGCGATTACTTCAAATTCGCCCGCAGGCCATCCAGTTTGCCTGCTACGGAGCCATCCATCACTTTGTCGCCGACCTTGATGACCAGGCCGCCCAGGATGGACGGATCCACGCGGAAGGAAACTGCCTGCGCGCCGACTTTGGCGAGCACGTCCTTCTTGACGACGTCCTGCTCCTTGTCCGAAAGAGGGAGCGCGCTGGTCACTTCGGCAGATTCGCCCTTGAAGGCGACGTCTTCTAGCACCACCACCTTGCCAGACTTGACGCCTGAGAAGAATTCTTCCAACAGGGCATGCTGGCGTTTTTCGTCCAGGGCTTCGCCGACCAGTTTCTGGGTGGCAGAAATGGACAGGGCCGCCACCTGGCCGCGCAGGTCGCCCAAGATGCGGTTGCGTTCCAGTTCAGTCTCTGCCAACGCAGATTCGCGCGCCTTGGCGGCCTCGGCCTCGGCTTCGGCCTTGACTTCCCTGGCTACGCCCTGCGCGCGCTCATTGGCCTCGCGCACGACTTTGCTGGCTTCCGCCTGGGCGTCGGCAATGATCCTGGCGGCTTCTTTTTCCGCATTGGCGCGCGCTTCGGCGGCCACGCGGGCGTCTTCCAGGCCTTGCGCGATGGATTGGCGGCGTTTTTCCAGCATGTTCCCAATCGGGCCGACCACCCACTTAGCAACGACCGTATAGACGATGATCAGGTTGATGACCTGTACCAGTAAGAAGGGTAAGTTGATACCTAGAGCATCCAACGTAAACTCCTATCTTTTTACTTGACAACAAATAGAATTAGGAGTGCAACGACCAGACAGTAGATCGCAACGGCTTCGGCAAAGGCGATGCCGAGGATCATGTTGGTCTGGATGGTGCCGGTGGCGTCGGGGTTGCGCCCCATAGCCTGCACCGCGCCGCTGGTGACGATGCCAATACCAGCGCCCGCGCCAATGGCCCCGATCATGGCCAGGCCAGCGCCAATCAACTTACCAAGAATCACAGCTGCTTCGTATTCCATAGAAAACCTCCAGAGAGTTTCGGGCGGGGGAACCGCCACTTGATATGGTGTGTTTCCCGGGCGTTTCAAGTTCCGCCCGAAATTTACGCGTGCGCCTCTTCGTGTTCACCGTGACCCTGCGTGGCCTGCGCCATGAACGTCATGGTCAACATGCCGAACACAATGGCCTGGATCAGGCCGACGAAGAACTCGAGCAGGTAGAACATGGCAGGCGCAAAGACAGGTACCAGGGAGCCCATCACGAAGATCAAGACCGCGCCCGCGAACAGGTTGCCAAAGAGACGGAAGGCAAACGAAAGGATCTTCGAAAATTCCGAGACCAGTTCGAGCAGCCCCACGCCCCAGTCAATGAAGCCAAAGATGGGTTTGCTGAAGAAATGTTTGACATTCCAGAACTTGGTCAGGTAACCCCAGCCCTGCGACCGGAATCCCATTACCTGCACCATAACGACCGCCACCAACGCCAGGGCAAAGGTGAAATTCAGGTCAGTGGAAACAGGCCGATGGAAGGGAATGATCGCATATTGTTCGCCATGTTCACCTTCGGCCTCGGCGTGTTCACCTTCATCCCAGATGGTCTGGATTTTCAGATTGCCGATGGCACCCAGGTCTCGCAAAGCATAACCTTCATGTTCTGAATGATGGACAAGGCCAATCGTCTCCGCGCCAGGGATGAGACCCAGCCAGTTCGAAGCCAGCACCAACAGGGTGATGGTCGCAAACCAGGGAAAAATCTGCTTGGTCCATTTACCGGCCGTGCCCTCTGTAATGCCATGCAGCATTTCGATCAAGGCTTCTACCGCGCCGGAGATTCCTGTCAGCGCCATCTTGCCGCTCTTGACCCCACGCGAGACGCCAATGGCAATCAAGATGACAATAATGTCAGCCAGGATGATCCCGGTGGTCGTATTGGTGTAATAGAACGGGCCGATGAAAGGAATGGTGAAAAGCGGATGCTCACTCAATTTTTCGCCGGGCAGGAACACTTCCGGCATGATGGGTTTGATTCCCAGACCGATCCCAAAGAAACCGGTGAAAAGGAACAAACCCAAGATGATCGCCGCCAACACCACCCAGCGCGCCCAGACTCGCTGTTTTGGTTTTTCAGTCACAATCAGGATCCTCCTCGAAAACAGGTGGTATGGATTTCTTCTGCACTGGCTTGATACGGTCGGTAGCCGCCTTCACCACACGGAACATGAGGAAGAGCGTCACCGGCACGCTGCCAATCAAGAATACTATCGTGAAAAGTGGCTTCGTTTCCAGGTACCGATCCAGCCACAGGCCTGCAAAAAGAGCCAGGAATATAATGACCAGGGTAAGGCAGCCAACCTGACCGGCTACCGAGGCCAGGGTCAGGTTCATGGCATATTGAAAGCGCTCTTTTCCCTGGTTATCCGGCTGGCTCATCGGTTGCGGATTATATCACAAAGGTTTAATGAGCGTCAATTTGACCTGTTGGCAGTCACTTTGAAAGTGACTGTCAACTTCCATCTACCTAGAACAAATTCAACGCCGCCGCGCCGGAAAGCCCGAACCAGGGGGCAAACAACGTGCCGACCAGCAGGATGCCCAGCGTCAAAATCACCAACGCAATGGCGTACGGGCGAGTCAATGGGATGGGATGCGCTTCTTCGTCCTCGCCTTCCATGCGATACAGGTAGACCACCTTCAAAACATTCAGGTAGTAGTACACGCCCACAATGGAGTTGAGGATACCGACGACCGCCAGCCAGATCATATTGACCTGCACCGCGGCGGCAAACACGAACACCTTAGCCACGAAACCGCCGAAAGGAGGCATCCCAGCCAGCGACAGGAAGGCAATCAACATCGCAATCGCCAGGCCGGGCGCGCGGCGGCTCATCCCGGCGTAATCCTTCAATTCATCCGAGCCGGTCACGCGGCCAAACGCCATGACGATACCGAAAGCAGCCAGGTTGGTCAGGATGTAGGCCAGCAGGTAGAACACCACACTGGTCGCTCCCAGTTCCGAGAACGACACCACGCCGATCATGGCATAGCCCGCATGCGCAATCGAGGAATACGCCAGCAGGCGTTTGATATTGGTCTGCTTGAGCGCCACCAGGTTGCCGAGCGTCATCGTCACCGCCGCCAGCGCCGCCAGGATGGAAGCCCAATCATACGAAATGGACGGGAAAGCCACCACAAAGAGGCGCGTCAACACGGCAAAGCCGGCCGCTTTCGAAGCGGTAGAAAGGAACCCGGCCACCGGCGTGGGCGCGCCCGTATAGACATCCGGCGCCCAGAAGTGGAACGGGACAATCGAGAGCTTGAAGCCAAGTCCCACCACGACCAGCATGACCAGTCCCAGCGCAACGCCCAGGGACAACTGGCCGGCCGCCGTCATGGAGGCCAGTTCGTACAGGTTGGTGGTCCCGGTAAACCCGAACAACAGGCTGAAACCGTACAACATGACCGCCGAAGTCATCGCGCCAAAGAGCAGGTACTTGAAGCCCGCCTCGGTGGATTGCTTGTCCGAAAGCATGAAACCGGCCAACACATACAACGGGATGGAGGTGGTTTCGATTGCCAGGTAGAGCATCACCAAATCAGCGGAAGCAGCCATCAGGTTCATGCCGAGCGTGGCGGCCACCAGCAAGATGTAGGCTTCCCCACGCTTGCCAAGCGTCTCGTGATCCATCATGAATAGCGCCGTCACAGCCGCGCCAAAGAGGAACATCATCTTGAAGAAGAAGCCCAGCCAGTCATAGCGCAACATGCCGCCGAACACAAGGACAGGCTCGCCAGGGCGGCCGGCAAACAGGCTGACGACCATAATAACCAACAAACCGCCAGCCGTCATCCAACCGGCGTTGCGATGGTTTTCTTGCTTCCAGAATGGTTCTACCACCAAAAGAAGCACACCCAACACGAGCAACAGCAGTTCGGGGAGGATGGACAGGAACATGGTTGGAGTGTAAGACATTTATGCACCTCCCAACAGGCGCAGGATATTGTCCACGCCGGTTTGCACCATCGGCACCATGATGGACGGGAACATGCCGATGACGATCATCAACACACAGACCGTGAGGATGGCAACTTTGTCCAGCACATTGACATCCGTGATATGGCCTTCCAGGTTTTCGGGCATGGGGCGGAAGAAAACATCCCGGATATTGCGCATGATGTAGGCAGCGGTGATGACAATCGAAATGCTGGCGACGATCGCGACCCAGGGCTGGACATACCAAACGCCCATGAAAATGGGAAACTCGGCCACGAAACCGGAAAAGCCGGGCATACCCATCGAAACCAGGCCGCCGATGATGAAGCCAATTGCGGCAAAAGGCATAACCTTTGCCATGCCGCCCAGTTCAGGGATCTGGCGGGTATGGGCGCGGTCGTAGATCATGCCGGTCACGGCAAAGAAGAGCGCCGTCATCACGCCATGCGAGAACATCTGCACGCCCGCGCCGGTCATGCCGGTCCTGTTCAACGTGGACATGCCGAGCATGACCAGTCCCATGTGCGAAACGGACGAGAAACCGATCATGTACTTCATATCTTCCTGCATGAAGGCGATGAAAGCACCGTAAACGACCGCAATGGCAGCAAAAGTCATGATCAACCACGACCAATACTGCGCGCCCGCAGGCAGGAGCATAATGCCAACGCGCAGGGCGGCAAAAGCGCCCAGTTTCATCAACACGCCCGCATGGAACATGGACACGGCGGTAGGCGCCGCAACGTGGCCGTCAGGCGACCAGTTGTGGAAAGGCCAGATACCGCCCAGCACCGCAAACCCCAGGAAGACCGGCAGGAACCAGACGATCTGGAACTGCGCGGAGAAATTGGCCTGTTCGAGTTGCAGCATATCGAAGGACAACACGCCGGTATTCTGGTAAGCCACCCAGTACATGGCCAGCGCGCCGACCAGGGAAACCACCGAACCAATGAACAGGTACAGGGTCAGTTTCATGGCCGCATATTCGCGCGTCTTGATCCAACCCCAGATGGCGATCAACAGGTACATCGGGAAGACCGCGATCTCGTAGAAGAAGAACAACTGGAACAGGTCGAGGGAGACGAACACGCCAAACACGCCGCTCGCCAGGATGAACAGGAAGGCAAAGAACTCGCGCGGGCGGTCTTCGATGCCCCACGAGATCAGCACGCCGGTGAACATGACCACGCCGGTCAACAGGACGAGCGGCGCGCTCATCCCGTCTACGCCGACGTGGTAGCCAATGCCCAGGGCCGGCAGCCACGAATAGGCTTCCTGGAACTGGTAACCCGCTGCAATCGAATCATATGTGAAATATACCCAGACCGACAACAGCAGGGCAAAGGTCGCCGCCGCCAGCGCCGTGACGCGGATTTCGTTCTTGCGCTGCGCAGGGAAGAGCAAGACCAGCATCCCGGCAAGGATGGGGGTAAAAACGATAACGCTCAGGATCGGAAATGTCATCATCCACCTCTTAGAACAGAGCCATAACAGCCCGGTTGATTACGTCCAAAATCCAGGCCGGATACAGGCCAATCCATAAAATCAAGACCATCAGCGGCGCCATGACCAGGATTTCGCGCACATTGATTTCGGTCAATTTGTGCTCGCCGTGCGCCCAGTGCTCGTTCATCGGGCCGTGCAAGACAGACTTAATCCCTTTCAGGATATAAGCGCCGGTGAAGAGCAAGCCCAACATGCTGATGGCTGTGTAGACCGTCAGGACCGGCCAGGAACCCCGCACCACCAGGAACTCGGAGATGAAGCCGTTCAGGCCGGGCAAGCCCAACGAGGCCATGCTGGTGAAGATCAGGATGCCGCCATAGACAGGCGCCAGCGGGAACAAGCCGCCGAAGTCGTTCAGGTTGCGGGTATGGGTGCGCTCATAGATCACACCGACCAGGAAGAACATGCCCGCCGCCGAAAGGCCATGATTGAACATCTGCAAGATTGCGCCGTTCAGGGCGATGGTAGCGTCCATCGTGCCGGCCGCCGCGGCCGCAGCCGCGATGCCCAGCACCACAAATCCCATATGGTTGACCGATGAATAGGCGACCAGGCGTTTGAAATCGGTCTGGCCGTAGGAGCCGAACGCGCCAAAGACGATGGCGGCGGTGGCGAGGAACGCCAGCGCGCCAGCATAGACCTGGGCCTGCTCCGGGTACAACGGCAGGATCAGGCGCAAGAAGCCGTACGCGCCCAACTTCAGCAGCACGCCCGCCAGGATCATCGAACCGGCGGTAGGGGCTTCGGTATGCGCATCCGGCAGCCAGGTGTGGAACGGCCACAATGGGACCTTCACCGCAAAGGCAATGACAAAAGCCCAGAAAGCCACCGTCTTGACGGTTTCCACCGGCAGCCAGGCCGGGACGTTTGCCAGGGTGGTAGCGGCCGGCCAAAGTTCGTAGAGACGCGGCAGGTCATAGGTCCCGAAAGCGACGCCCAGCATCTGCACCGCCAGCAGCAGCCCCAGCGAGCCGCCCATCGTATAGATCATGAACTTCAGCGAAGCGTAATCCCGGTTGGCGCTACCCCACTGGTTGATGAGGAAGTACATCGGCACCAGGCCAAGTTCCCAGAAGACGAAGAAGATCAACAGGTCGAGCGCCAGGAAGACGCCCAACATGCCCATCTCCAGGAACAGGAACAGCATCATGTAAGCCTTGACGCGGTCGCTGACGCCGAATGAAGCCAGGATGGCGAGCGGGGTCAGCAAGGTGGTCAGCAAAACCATGCTCAACGAGAGACCGTCCACGCCCAGGTGCAGGGTGGAGTTGAGGGTCTCGTACCACTTGTATTGTTCCTGGAATTGGAAGCCAAAGCCGTTCAGGTTGAAGCGCGTCCAGAGCAGCAGCGAAAGCGCCAGGGGGAACAGACTGCCGACCAGCGCCGTCCAGCGGATCAGTTTCATCTCGTCCTTCGGCAGGAAGAAAATGACCACCGCCACCAGGGCGGGCGAGAACAGGATCAGGCTCAAAAGATGGTTATTTATGAAATCCATTGTTGTCTCCTCTTTGCCTATCTCACCAGCAGGGAGAACATCAAGCCGCCGAGGACGATCAGCACGCCCAACGAGGCCAACATGTATTGCTGGATGCGGCCTGTTTGAATGGGCTGCAAACGGCCGCCAAACCATTGCGCCACGCGGGCAGCGCCATCACCCAAAAATTCGTTGATAACCGCTTTGTCTATGTAGGTGCGGATGGATGTGCCAATGAAGGCAGTTGCGTGACCAAAAGCGTGCAGGATGCTGTCGATGACGCCCTTATCCATCCACTTGTAGACGAAAGTTTCCGCGAACCAGTAAGAAGGTTTGACAAACAAGAAGTCGTAGGCTTCGTCGAAATACCACTTGTTCTTGAGAACCGGGATTTGCAGTTTGTCTTCCGCAGGCGACCCGACGTTGCGATAGACCAGCCAGCCAAAGAACAAGCCGCCTAACGCCACGACCAGGGAAGTCAGCAACGGGATCCAACTAAAGGCAGGCGCTTCGGGGACATGCTCCAGTGTGTGGCCGACGAAATCGTGGAACCAGTTCGGCAGGAGTCCGCCCAGGCCAGGGAAATGTTCGGGGATGCCGACCCAGCCATAGGTCACGGCAAAGAACGCCAGCACCATCAGCGGGACGGTCATCGTCCAGGGCGTCTCCTGGGCGTGTTCGGCTTCCTTCGTGCGCGGCTCGCCCAGGAAGGTCAGCGTGATCTGGCGCATGGTGTAGAAGGCCGTCAGGAAGGCTGCCACTGCCAGGGTAATGAAGACCGCCAGGTGGCCGTGCGCCCAGGCATCCGCCAGGATTTCATCCTTCGACCAGAAACCGGCCGTGACCAGCGGGAAGCCAGACAGCGCAAAACCGCCGATGAGGAAGGTCCAGAAGGTGATGGGCATCTTCTTGCGCAGGCCGCCCATGTTGAACATGTCCTGCGGATCAACCTTGTGGTTCCCGGTGTGCAGGACGCCATGCTCCATGCCATGAATGACCGAGCCAGAACCCAGGAAGAGCAACGCTTTGAAGAAGGCGTGCGTGATGAGATGGAAAGCCGCCGCAACGTACGCGCCGATGCCTGCCGCCGCGATCATGAAGCCAAGTTGCGAAATGGTCGAGTAGGCCAACACGCGCTTGATGTCGTTTTGCGCGACAGCAATCGTCGCGGCGAAGATGGCAGTGAACGTCCCAATGAAGGCAACCACCGTCATTTCAGGCGTCAGGCCGTGACCTTGGTAGCCAGCCGTCAACAATGGGAACATGCGGATGACCGCGTACACGCCCGCCGAAACCATCGTGGCCGCATGGATCATGGCGCTGACGGGGGTCGGGCCTTCCATCGCGTCGGGAAGCCAGACGTGCAGCGGCCACTGCGCCGATTTGCCAACCGTGCCGATGAAGAGCAGCAGGGCGATCAAGCCGGCCGCTGACAGACCAAAAATGGGTGTAGCTGTAATCGCCAGAACATGCAACACTTTTTCTGTGAAGATCACGCGGAAAGAGAGCGTGCCCGTGGCTGAGTACAGGAAAGCGATACCCAGCAACATGAACACATCGCCAACACGAGTGGTCATGAAAGCCTTGATCATAGCATCGCGCGCCGAGGGCTTGCCATACCAGAAGCCAATCAACAGGTATGAGCACAAGCCCATGATCTCCCAACCGACGAACATGGTCAACAGGTTGTCGGAGACCACCAACGTGTACATGCCAAAGGCGAACAGGCCCAGGAAGGCAAAGAAGCGCGAGTACATCGGCTCCACCGACGGCACCATGTGTCTGTGTCCATGTTCATCGGTTACGGTCGCGCCGTGCGGCGGTAGACCTGCGCGGTCGTGGTCGCCCTCCGGCTGACCGTAGTTTTGATAGCCCACACTGTACAGGAAGATCATGAAGATCGTCCAGGCTACAAAGAACAGCACCGCCGCGCCAAACGGGTCGATCAAGACGCCGATGTTGAACCAGGAGTCGCCTATCGGCAGCCAGGGGATCGAGGATCCAAACGGATGCTCGCCCAGGTGTTCCACACCGACGGCGCGGAAAAAGACCACCATGCTGCCCAGCCACGAAAGCGCCGCCGCGCCCACGCCAACTGTGTGACTCAAGGCCTTATTCTTGTTGGTAAATAATACGATCAAGAAAAAAGCCAGCACAGGCGGGAGCGGGATCAACCAGATTAATGTCTCAGTTGCCATGAAACCTCCGAGGAAGAGAGTAGAGAGTAGAGATTAGTCAAACTGCTCTCTAATCATCTGCTCTCTAATCATCTACTCTCTCCACTACCACTTCATCATGTCGAGTTCGTCGGCTACCACCGTCTTGCGGCTGCGGTAGACCGAGATCACCAGCGCCAGGCCGACCGCCACTTCCGCAGCCGCCACAGCGAAAACGATAATCGCAAACACCTGGCCGGTCATCTGGACGGGGTTCAAATAGCGCCAGAAGGCCACCAGGTTGATATTCACCGCGTTCAGCATCAACTCAACACCCAGCAAGATGGCAATCGCGTTCCTGCGCGCCAGCACACCAAACAGGCCAATACTGAACAGCGCGGCCGAGAGAATGAGATACCAGGAAAGTGGGATCATAGTCTGCTCCTATTTTCTATTGAACGCGATATAGACCGCGCCAACCAAGGCCGCTACCAGCAAGACGGAAGCCACTTCGAACGGCAGGACAAAGGCCTCCGGCGAGATCAACGCATCACCGAGCGCGCCCACCGCATCGAACCCCGACGGGAGGGCTGCTGAGGCTTTCGAGAAGCCGCCCCACCCCGACAACAACATCGCCAGCCCGCCAAACACCAGTAAACTAACCAGGGCAGAAGCCCACCAGTTCTTGTTCAGGCCGGGACCCTTATCGCGCAGTTCCCGGCGGGTCAACATAACGGCGAAGATGAACAGGATGGCAATCGCGCCGATGTAGATGACCACCTGCACAACTGCCATAAAACCAGCATTGAGTTGGGCGTACAGCATCGCCACCCCAAACAGGGTCACCACTAACCAGAAAGCCGCATGGACCAGGTTTCGCGCGGACACGACCATGACGGCCGAAGCCAGGATGACCACCGCAAAGATGAAAAAGAGAACTGTCATATCTGCTCCTCCTGCCTTCTAATGATGAGCCGCTTCCATTGCCGGATGCGCGGGGCCTTCCGCCTTTTCACGCTCCGAACGGCTGCGCCCGCGCAAGATTTCCACCGTGATCCAGGCGATCAAGGCGTTCGCCAGGAACATGCCCAGGCCCATGACCCAGGTTGAAGCGTCGCGCAGGAGCGTGTTGAGCAAGGCCGTGACCATCAGCACAACCAGGGACAGCGGCACCAGGAACTTCCAGTTGAAGGCCAGCATATGGTCGATACGGATGCGCATGAGCGTATATTTGATCCACATGATGACCCAATAGCCAAGCAGCGCCTTGAAGAGCACGATCGCCGCCGCTACCAGAGGGCCGAGGTTCTCCAGCCCAAAGAAGTGATAGCCGCCAAAGAACAGGATGCCCCAGAAGCCGCCAAACGTGAAAGCGTGCAGCAACTCGCCCGCGTAGAACCAGCCGAATTTCATCCCGGAGTATTCGATGTGGAAACCGGCCACCACCTCGGATTCGCCTTCGCTCAGGTCGAAGGGCGAGCGTCCCAACTCCGCCACAGCGCTGATCAGGAAGATCAACGCCCCCAACGGCGAAAGGAAAACGTACCACAAGCCCTGCTGGGCTTCGCTGATGCCCAACATGCCCATCGTCCCGGCCAATACGGTCGGGATGAGCAGGGCTACCACCATCGGGATCTCATAGGAAACCATGGCGGCTACCTGGCGGAACGCGCCCAGCAGCGCGAACTTGTTGTTCGACGACCAGCCAGCCATAATGATCGCCAGCGTACCGATCGCGCCAGCCGCCACCAGGTACAGCAGGCCGACATTCAAGTCCACGCCAAAGATGACCGGCGCTAACGGAATGATAGCCCACAGGACCAGGACCGAGAACACCGAGAGAACCGGGGCCAGGTTGTAGACCACTTTGTCCACGCCCACCGGGGTGATGTTCTCCTTGATGAACAACTTGATGATATCGGCAAACGGCTGGATCAAGCCAAAGGGCCCCAGGCGGTTCGGTCCCAGGCGATCCTGGAAGCGCGCCACCACCTTGCGCTCGATCCACACCAGCAGAATGTCGATCACCAACATAATGGTGACCAGGATGACGATACCAAGCAGGTTGATCAGGATACCCGCCAGGCTCTCAGTCATACCCCAGCCCATAAAGATACCCATCAACCAGTCGGCCGTCACTTGAATTGGGTTGGTCCAAAAATTCATGGAACACTCCTCCTACAGTCATCCCGCCAGGGATATTCTCCCGTCAGGGACACAAATAAAAGGCTGATAGGAATTTTCCTCTCAGCCTCATCAATTGCAAAAATGGATCAGATCCACTCCAACGCGCCTTTGCGCCAAACGTACACCAGCCCGGCAACAAGGATCAAAATGAAGACGATCCCCTCCAATACCGCAAAGAGCGGCAACTTGCCCAGGGATACCGCCCAGGGGAACAGGAAGACCGTTTCCACGTCGAAGACCAGGAATACCAGCCCGAAAATATAATACTGCGCCTTGAACTGCACCCAGGATTCCCCAACCGTTTCCATCCCACATTCATAGGTGCTGTCTTTGATGGGGTTCGCCTTCTTGGGCGAAATCAACCACGCCAGGACAAGCGCGGCGGCCGGGAGCGCTACCCCGACAATCAAAAACAAACCGATGTAAAGCCATTCGTTTTGCATAAGCACTCCTAAACAGGAATCGCGGCAATTCCCCATCCGTCAGGGGAAGCGGTAGACATTCTACCATATAGAACAAATGGGGGATAAGATTGCATGTCAATTATTCCGGTGATTTTCGTCATCAATTTTCGATTCCAGGCATGGATTTACTTATCTATTTATATGGGATTTGCTTATACGTTTCGCCTGCGCCGGTTCCATATCCACTTGAAAATGTCGTCCACGAATGGAAAACCCAGCACAGCGCCGACCGCAGAGCCAACCGTTCCCAGGCCGCGCGCCGCGCCGCCCGACAACCCCCACAGGGAACGGACTTCGATCTCCAAGAATTGCACCGAGATCGGGATACGGCTGCCCTCCCCGCCCGACTTGGGAACAAATTGCAAATGGAGCCAGGCTGTACCCTGGTACAGGCCCGGCGCATCCGGCCTGACGCTCCAGTAGAACGTGACCGGCAACCCCGGCTGGAGCGGCTCACTGATGGCCCCGGGCGGGCTGACATCCATGCCGGCCATGTCCAGCCGGGCTTCCACCATGACGTTGTGTGTTTCGTACAAATCAGGGATTTTCACCACTTGCCCTGTGACCACATTCCCCTCCACGACAGCGGTCGGCGTGAGATTGCCCTGGTCGTCCACTTCCAATTGCAGGCGGATGCGGGTCGCATCCCCGGCGCGCATGACGGGCGGAAATTCGAGCGTCAAATGGCGAGTCTCTTGGATGGCCGGTTGCGGCGGGAGGCTGGTTGACTGCACGGGCGGGAAAGCAGGCGTCATCGTCGGCGCAAGCAATTCAGGGATAGGGGAAGGCTGCGCTTCAGCCGGTTCTCCCGGCGCGGAAGGCGCTTCCAACGACATCGGCTGTAGAGAGCCAACACACGCCCATCCGGCTCCCAGCAAAGCCAGGCCGACCAGAAATGAAGACAGGTTTCGGCGCAATGACATGCTCACATCCAATCCACAGACCCAGGGGCTGGCAGCCAGGAAACCGGTGTAGGCAACTGCATCTGTGTGGGCTGGATCGGCTGGATGCGCGTCTCGCGCTCTTCGGGCCACAATCCCCATACCAAAATTGTCATAGACAGCGCCAGGATGACCAACGCAAATAGGGTGCGGATTTTCCTTGCCATAGCGTCATTATACGCCAGTTCACGCGGGCTTTACTCAGGGAACGGCCCTTTCCTCATTTTCTTGATCTCGCCCCGGCGTTTTTTCGCCCGCAGGCGTTCCTCCCTGGCTGCCTGGGAGGGCGCGGTCTTGCGGCGCAATTTGGGCTTCTCCAGCGCCTTGCGCACCAACGCTACGAAACGCTGTTGCGCATCTTCCCGGTTGCCTTCTTGTGTACGAAAGCGTTTTGCTTCGATTGTCAATACACCGTCGTCTGTCACTCGTTTCCCCGCCAGCCGAAGCAACCGCAACCTGGCGTATTCCGGCAGGGATGGGGAATGCAACACGTCGAAGCGCAACTGGACGGCGGTGGCGACCTTGTTCACGTTCTGCCCGCCGGGGCCCTCGGCGCGGACAAAGGTAAACTCCAATTCGGATTCAGGGATTTGGACGGAAGGCGCGATCTCGAGCATGGCACACATTAAAACACCATCCCGCAAATTGCGGAACGGTGGCCGGGGCAACGGTTAGAACATCAGGCCATGGACCATGCCTTTGTTTCGGGAGCAGGCCGCGGGTCCGCGCCAGCGAGGCGGTTGGGCGGCGTATCCCCGGGGCGGCAGGGTTCTGTCAATGACGATTATCTTGTGAGAACGTGACAATTATCCTTTTTTTGGGGGAAAATTCTCTTTTTAATGTAAAATACTTCTATAAGGAGTCTCGCATGGAGCAATAGGAGGTGTGATGTCGTATTGGAGGCAACCTCTCGATCGGGATCGTATTCGGATTGCACATGGGGTTGTGCATATCATCGAGGAGAGATGTAAGGGTTGCGGTTTCTGCGTCGAATTCTGCCCACGCCATCTCCTGGTCATGTCGGCGCGGACCAATTCGAAAGGGTATCATCCTCCCGAAGTCGTCGACGATTTGAACTGCGTCAATTGCGGCCTGTGCGCTTTGTTATGCCCCGATTTTGCCATATACGTGGAAGATGGGGGCCAGCGATCCCCGGAACGGATCGCGCCGGTCCCAAGAGAGGATGGGGCGCCATGAGCGAGACCAAAGGCCTGCTGACCGGGTCGCATTTCATGCTGGGCGACCACGCCTGCGCCGAGGGGGCCATCCTGGCTGGCTGCAGTTTCTTTGCCGGGTATCCCATTACTCCCGCAACCGAGATCGCTGAACGTATGTCCCTCCGCTTGCCCCAAGTTGGAGGGATTTATATTCAGATGGAGGATGAACTGGCTTCCATGAACGCCATCTTGGGCGGCTCATGGGCTGGCGTCAAGTCTATGACGGCTACCAGCGGGCCGGGCTTTTCCTTGATGATGGAAAACCTGGGGCTGGGGATCATGCTCGAAACACCCTGCGTCCTGGTAAACGTCCAGCGCGGCGGACCGTCCACCGGCCTGCCCACGCTGGTGGGCCAGCAGGATATGATGCAGGCCCGCTGGGGCTCGCATGGCGATTACGAGATTATCGCGCTGTCTCCCACCTCTCCCCAAGAACTATTCGATTTGACCATCCGGGCTTTCAATCTTTCCGAAAGATATCGCACCCCCGTGCTGGTTATGACCGATGCGGAAGTCGGCCACATGACCGAGAAGGTGGTGATCCCTCCCCCTGAAGAGATCGAAATCATCACCCGTCCCCAGGTGCGGCGAGGGGACGTTGAGCCGGACCATTTCCGCATCTACCGCGATAGTTCGAAGATGGGCAATGGCTATGTTTCGCCGATGGTCGCGGCGGGGGAGGGCTACCGCATTCACGTCACCGGCCTGACACACGACGAGCGGGGGTATCCGGTGATGAATGCCCGCGCACATAAGTGGAATGTGACGCGCCTGATCGAAAAGATTCGCAAGCACCGCGACGACATCATCCAGGTAGAGGAGCAGGACATCGAGAATGCGGAGGTGATCGTCGTTTCCTACGGCATTTCTGCGCGCACCTCGCTCTGGCCGATCCAACAGGCGCGGCAGGAGGGGATCCGGGTGGGCTATCTCAGGCTGGTCACTGTCTGGCCGTTTCCCGAAGAACGCATCCGGCAACTGGCAAAAGGGATCCGCGCTTTCGTGGTGCCGGAGATCAACATGGGACAGATCGTGCGCGAGGTCGAACGCTGCGCGGCCGGCCAGGCGCGGGTATTGGGCGCGAATTTCCCTGGCGGGGATGTGCTGGAATCACATTTTGTCTTGAACGTGATCCGACAGGCTGCGGGACGACCAGTCCAAGAAGAAAAGCGCGTCCTGCGCGCAACTGATGATGGGATGCAGGAGTAAACCATGTCAGAAAAGATGAACCGCAGTGAACGCCTGATGGTGATGGGGTATGAAGCCCCGGATGAAAGCGACTGGGAGACCGGCCTGCATCCGATGGATTCGTTATTGCGCGGCGAGCGGTTGCCGCACATCTGGTGCCAGGGGTGTGGCCTGGGGACCGCCCTGACCAGTTTCGTCAGCGCGCTGCAATGGCTGGAGAAGAACCAGGGCTGGGATTTGGATAAGGTCGCAATTGTGTCAGGGATTGGCTGTACCGGACGCATTGCCGGATACGTGCGGCTGGATTCGTTCCACACGACGCATGGGCGGGCCATTCCCTTCGCATCGGGACTGAAACTGGCCAACCCTGATTTGAAAGTGATCGTCGTCTCAGGGGATGGCGACATTGCCGGAATCGGGGGCAATCACTTCATCCACGCCGCGCGGCGCAACCTGGACATTACCGTTATTTGTGTGAATAACTTCAACTATGGGATGACCGGCGGACAGGTTGGACCTACTACCCCCCACGAAGCCCGCGCCGTCACAACCCAGTATGGGAATTTCGAATATCCCTTCAACTTGCCTTACCTGGCAGCCGCCAGCGGCGCCTCCTTCGTCTCGCGCTGGACCGTCCTGCATGCCCGCCAATTGGAATGGACTCTGCGCAAGGCGCTAAACTACCCCGGATTCAGTTTCGTCGAGGTGATCGCGCCCTGTTCTACTGCCTACGCCCGTTGGAACCCGGAAGGTCGCGGCCTGGACCCGGAAAGGTTGAATCGACGCGGCTTGGAAACGATGAAGTATTACCAGAAGGTGGGCAGGACGGCGCACGATACCCACCCGAAGGACGCAGGCATAAAGGTCAACGAAAAAGGTGAAATCACCGAGATCGTCGAAGGCGACTTTTTGGTGGAAGCCAATCCATCCCTGGAAGAGGCCCTGAACGCGCAATCTGCGCAGGCAGAAAAAGTATGGCGCGCTGAAAAGGAAACCCTCGAAAAGCGCCCTCAACTGCCGGGGAGGAAAGAATACCTGCCCCGCACCGAAGTGCAACTTGGCGGTTTTGGAGGCCAGGGAATCATCAGCGCCGGCCGGATCGTTGGCCTGGCGGCCGCCATCTATGACGGCCTGGAGGCCTGCTTTACCCAGAGTTACGGCCCGGAGGCGCGCGGCGGGGCGGCGGGGTCCCAGGTGATCCTGGCTAGCGATCCGATCCACCACCCTCACCTGATCCAGCCGACCAGTATGATCATTATGTCGCAAGGCGCGTATGCAAAATATATCCCAACCTTAGCAGCCGACGGTTTGCTCTTGATCGATGATAGCCTGGTAAACCTGCCTCCGGATCATCGCAGCGACGTAAGGACGTTTGGCGTCCCTGCTACGCAGATCGCTGAGGAGGCCGGCAACAATCGCGCCGCCAACACCGTCATGCTGGGGTTCTGGGCGGCGACCACCGGCCTTGTCAGCCGGGAGGCTATGCGGCAAGCCATCGCCGAATCTGTGCCTGCAAAGGCAATTGAATTGAATACGAAAGTGTTCGAAATCGGATACGAGAAAGGGCTAGCGTACAACACCAGCAAGTGAAAAGGACCCTGGCATGAGCAAAGATGCGCTCGTTATTGGCGGCAATATTGCAGGACTTCAAGCAGCCCTGGATCTGGCGGATGCGGGTATCGAAGTCCATTTGATCGAGTCTTCTCCCTTCTTCGATAATGGGAACGCATCGACCCTGCCCCGACACTTGCTACGTGTACGACAATTGGAAGTCGCCAAGCATCCGAACATCCGCATCAGGACCAACGCCCGCCTTGTTCATGTCGATGGGAAGGTAAATGATTTTCGAGTCGAGTTGCGCCAGCATCCTCGTTACATAGACCTGGCCAAATGCACGGCCTGCGAGGATTGCATCGAAGCCTGCCCGGTCACTTTACCGGGGAGCGGTCACAAAGCGATTTACCTGGATGGGCAACCGGGGTGTGTAGCAATTGAAAAAGTTGGGAAATCTCCCTGCGCGCATACCTGCCCGGCGGGCATCCACGTGCAGGGGTATGTAGCCCTGATCGCCCAGGAACGATATCGCGAAGCCATTGACCTGATCCATGAGGCTATGCCTTTCCCGTCCGTGTGTGGGCGCGTATGCAATCACTACTGCGAGGCGGAATGCACGCGCGGGAAGGTGGATGAGCCGGTCAACATCATGGCGTTGAAACGTTTCGTCGCCGATCGGGAATATTCCCATTGGGAGAATGAAAAACCACCCGAGAAAGCATCAAATCCACCCGCAAAATCTTCCGGCAAGCGCATTGCCATCATCGGAGCGGGCCCGGCCGGCCTGACGGCTGCGCGAGGCTTGAACCGGCTGGGATATGCCGTCACGGTCTTCGACGCGCTGCCGGTCGCTGGCGGCATGATGCGGGTCGGCATCCCGGCGCATCGTCTCCCGGACGAATTGCTGGATTGGGAAGTCCAGCGCATCCTGGACGAAGGGGCCGAACTGCAACTGAACACCCGGATCGATGACATCCCAGGCTTATTCGAAACTGGGTATGACGCGGTCCTGATCGCTACGGGCGCGCATGTCGCCAAGAAACTACCTATCCCCAACGCTGACCATCCCGATAACTGGCTGAGCCTGGACGTGCTGCGTCGCGCTTCACTCGGCGAGAATATCGACCTGGGCGGCAAGCGCGTCGCTGTCCTGGGCGGCGGCAACGTAGCCCTGGATACCGCCCGCACTGTCCTGCGACTGGGCGCCAGCCAGGTGCGTATGGCCTGCCTGGAACCGCGCGGCGAGATGCCCGGTTTCGAGTGGGAAATTGGCGTTGCCGAGGAAGAGGGGATACAGGTATGTCCGGGTCGCACCTTCAAAGAGATCGTTATCGAGGAAGATCAAATCGTTGGCGTGCGTTGCGTCGAAGTGGATTTCCGCGGCTTCAAGGATGGCCGGCCGGACATGGACGAAATCCCAGACACAGAGCATATCCTACCCGCTGACGTTGTTATCTGGGCGATCGGGCAAGGCGCGGACCTTTCCTTCCTGCCCCAGGATGGCAGGATTGAAACGCGCAAACCGGCCGGCATCCAAACTGACTCAAATATGATGACCAGCATGCCCGGCGTCTTTGTGGCGGGCGATGTCCACCGCGGCGTGACCTTCTTTGTCGTGGACGCCATCGGCGAAGGGCATAAGGCTGCGCGCAGCATCGACCGCTACCTGCGCGGGGATATAGGTTTAGCCGAACCTGTAATGCTGGAAAAAGTTGTGTATGGCGAAGAAGAAATCGATGCAAAGTATCGTCAGGCTTCGCAAAATGGACGTGTGAAGATTGCCAGTATTCCCCTGGAAGAACGCGCGGGCAACTTCAACGAGGTCGACTTAACCCTTACGGAGGAGCAGGCGCTTGCCGAAGCCCGGCGTTGCCTGATCTGCGGTCCGTGTAGTGAGTGCCAGGCCTGCGTGCGGGCCTGCAAGGCGGGCGCAATTGCTCACGACCAACAAGAGACAAGCGCGCGCCTGGATGTCGGCGCAATCATCCACGCTGGCGACCCTGCCGAAACAAAATTGACAGACCGCCAGGGCGTCTATCGCGTAGCGCCGGAAGACGCCCTGTCTGCCTCAACCGCTGCGGCGGATGTCCTGGCCGGCGCAGGCTGGCAGCCCAGGACAATTCCAATACCGGCTATTTCGTCGTCGCCGCAAAAGGCCCTGCGGATTGGCGCTTTCGTCTGCGAATGCGGCGGCCATATTTCAAGCATCATCGACACTGAACGTGTGCGCAAGAAACTGGCCGCCCTGCCGGGTGTTGTTCATACCCGGGTTTTGCCCTTCTCCTGTTCGCCGGAAGCAGCGGAAACCATCCGCGCGGCGGTCGATGCCCATCGCCTGGATCGGGCGGTCCTGGCGGCCTGCTCCTGCTGTTCCGTGGATCAAGCCTGCTACAGTTGCACCTACCAGCGCCTGCGCAGCCGACGGAACCTGGGCGTGCTCCCGGCATCCGATGGACATTTCCCTGGCCTGGAAACTGTCGCTTTTGAATTCGTCAACATCCGCGAGCAATGCGCCTGGGTGCATGCCGACGACCCGCGGAAAGCCACAGCCAAGGCGGCGGCCCTGGTAACGGCGGCAGTTTTCAGGGTCCGGGGGGAAGCGGCCGGGCCAAAGGTCTCAGGACCGATCGAGAAGTCCGTGTTGCTCATTGGCAGCGGGGAGGCGATGTCCGTTTGTGACGAGTCCTTCGAAAAGATAGGAATTACCACGGAGCGCGCCGAGGGCCTGCCCGACCAAATCGCGCGAGCAAATGGCATGTACCTGGCGCCCTGCGGCGACCAAACCTGGAAAGGACAGGCGCTGGTTTTGGCCCCATCTGATTCAGTTGAAGCGGGAAATTTACTGGCTGCCTTCGGGCGCGAAGAACTGCGTCCGCGCATCCAGCCTGAATGGGGCGGATTGGCTACCCACCGGCCGGGCGTCTTCTTCTGTGATCCGGGTCTTGAGCCGAATTCAACCGGGAAAGCCGCAGTTGCGCGCGCGGCCGCCTGGCTGGGTCGAATCGAGGGGCAAATTCCTCGCGCTGCGACCGTCGATCCGGCGCGCTGCCGGGCGTGCGGAACCTGCGTGGAAATCTGCGAGTTCGGCGCTCCAGAGTTAACCGGGGAAGCGCCTGTCATGGCTGCCCGGATCGACCCGGTCATGTGTGTGAATTGCGGTACTTGCGCCGCACATTGTCCTTCCGGCGCGATCAGCCTTTCTGCCTCCGAGGGCGCGGAGTTGGAAACGACGCTCTCGACCATTTTGTCCGTAGGAGATTAGGAAAGCGATGGCGTCTCGCAAAGTGATCCTGCTCACCTGCAACTGGAACGCCTACAGCGGACTCGAAACTGCCGGCGCGCAGCGGCTGGCCTACCCGGCGGGGGTGTACCCGCTCAAGGTGGCCTGCCTGGGGCAGATCGATCCCGGCATCATCCTGAAAGCCTTCGAGAATGGAGCCGATGGCGTTTTGATGCTGGGCTGCCCGCCCGGCCAGTGCCATTACGAGTTTGGCAACCGCCGCGCCGAGGACGTGTACGCGCAGGCAAAGGAACTGGTGAAGGTATTGGGGTGCAGCGACTCCCAACTGCAATTGGATTGGGTCGCTGCGGGCGAGGGACAGGACCTGGTGAACAAAGTGAAGAGTTTTGTTGCCGGTTTGAACGGGAAGCGGAGGCGGCGATGAATGCCCTGAAGGATACGATCAGCAAATACCGGGTCTGGTACTGCCTGGATTGCGGCAAGTGCGCTTCCGTATGCCCGATCACCCTGTGGGAGACGCGCGCCCATGCCAGCCCGCGCCTGTTGATCGAACGGGCCATCCAGGGACAGGTAGAAAATGTCATGGATGACTATCTGTTCTGGGCCTGCCTGACCTGTAAACGCTGCACCGAACTTTGCCCGTCTGACGTACACTTTTCGGAGTTCCTGCGGGATGCGCGGGTTCTGGCGCGGGGGGAAGGTCGCTGCGGGGAATGCACACACAGCGAAATGATGCAGACCCTGGGACGCATGATGGCCGATCCTGACCTTAAGCAGAATCGACTGGGCTGGCTGCGAGACGACCTGGCAACTTCCGAGGATTCGGATACGATCTATTTCGTCGGCTGCCTGCCCTATTACGATCCGATGTTCAAAAATATCGGGGTGGAGGGAATCGAGATCGCGCAGGCGGCGGTGAAGATCCTGAACCGCTTGGGCATCCAGCCGCAGGTGCTGGCAGACGAGCGCTGCTGCGGCCATGACCAGTTATGGCAGGGGAATATCGACAACTTCCAGGCCCTGGCAAACTTGAACATGGAAAGGCTCAAAGCCAGCGGCGCGAAACGGATCGTGACCACCTGCCCGGAGTGCGCCCGCACGCTCAAGATCGATTACCCGCAGTATGTCGGGGGGCATGGCCTGGAAGTGATGCATCTTACAGAATTGCTTGCGGAAAAGGGTCTGGACTTTTCGAATATCGTCCCGGCGGGCGCGCGGGTCACCTACCAGGACCCGTGCCGGTTGGGGCGTCATCTGGGTGTTTACGACGCGCCGCGCCAGGCGATCGCCGGCCTGGGATACGAACTGGTCGAGATGCGGCGACATGCCGGGTCCAGCCTGTGTTGCGGTACAACCTGCTGGAGCAGTTGCGGGCGGGTCAGCAAGAATATCCAGGTCGAGCGCCTGGAAGAAGCGCGCGCCACTGGCGCTGAGTTGCTCGTGACCGCCTGCCAGAAGTGCCAGATCCATTTCAAGTGCGCCCAGAACGATCCGCTCCTGGGCGAGGAATTATCCATTCCAATCCGCGACCTGACCACCTTGATTGCGGAAAGGTGGCCAGCGGATTCGTTGACCACTGACCATGCGACTACCCCGGAGGTATCCCTTGGAGACTGAAAACCTACGCATTGGCGTCTTCGTATGTGACTGCGGCTCGAACATCGCCGGGCCGGTCGATACCCAGGCCGTAGCCGAGTACGCTGCGACGCTGCCGGGTGTGGTCGCGGCGCTGCGCAACCGCTACACCTGCGCGGACCCGGGCCAGCAGGAGATCCAGCGCGTCATCCGCGAGCAGAACCTGAACCGGGTGGTGGTGGCTTCCTGTTCGCCGTCCTCGTACGAGCCGATCTTCCGCAACTGCATCCAGGGGGCGGGGCTGAACCCGTACTTGCTGGAGATGGCCAACATCCGCGAGCATTGCTCCTGGGTGACGCCGGACGACCGCGAGGCGGCTACGCGCAAGGCCCAGGGCATCGTCAAGGTGGCGGTCGCGCGGGCGCGCTGGCTGTACCCGCAGGACGAGGAACAGATCCCGGTAACGAGGGCAGCCCTGGTGGTAGGCGGAGGCGTGGCGGGCATCCAGGCCGCGCTGGACCTGGCGGATGGCGGCAACCAGGTCTACCTGGTCGAGCGCAAAGCGTCCATCGGCGGCATCATGGCGCAACTGGACAAGGTCTACCCGGACATCGAATGTAGTATATGAATACTCGGACCGAAAATGATGGATGTCGGTCGACATCCCAACATCAAACTGCTGGCGAATAGCGAGATCGAAGACATTTCCGGGTACGTGGGCAATTTCAAGGCGCGCGTCCGCAAGAAGGCCCGCTACGTGGACGAGAACGAATGTACCTCCTGCGGCGACTGCGCGGCGGTCTGCCCGGTGGTCGTCCCGGACGAATTCCAGATGGGACTGGGCAGCCGCAAGGCCATCCATATCCCGTTCCCACAGGCGGTTCCGTCCGCGTACATCGTCAACGCGCACGAGTGCCTGGGGCAGAACCCGATCGCCTGCGGGAAGTGCATCGAGGCCTGCGACAAGGAGTGCATCAATTTCGACATGCAAGACGAGATCCTGAACCTGGAGGTGGGCGCCATCATCGTCGCCACCGGGATGGACGTGTACGACCCCACCGCGCTGGACGAATACGGCTACACCCGTTTCCCCAACGTGGTGACCAGCATGGAGTTCGAGCGGCTGATCTCGACCGGCGGCCCGCTGGAGGGACACCTGGGCCGCCCCAGCGACCTGAAAAAACCGCAGCGCATTGGCTTCATCCAATGCGTCGGCTCGCGGGCCAATGGGTCTGACTCGGGCAACCCGTATTGTTCCAACATCTGCTGCATGAACACCATCAAGTCCACACAGTACCTGAAGGACAATTATCCAAATATCGAATCGACCGTCTTCTACATGGACCTGCGCGCCTTCGGCAAGGGCTTCGAAGAACTGCTGATGCGCAGCAAGGGCAACGGCGTGCGCTATGTGCGCGGCCTGCCGGGCGAGGTGGTCGAGGACCCGGAGACCGGCAACTTGAGATTGACGGTCGAGAACACCACCGGCAACCGCCTGGAGACGCACGAATTCGATATGCTGGTGCTGGCGGTGGGAGCCACGCCGGCCATCAACACCGAATCCATCCGCCAGATGGTCAGCCTGTCGAAATCCCCCAACGGATTCTTGAAGGAAGCGCACGCCAAACTGCGTCCGGTGGACACGCCCACCAAGGGCGTCTTCATCGCCGGGGCGGCCGAAAGCCCCAAGGACGTACGCGAGAGCGTCACCCAGGCCAGCGCGGCGGCGTCACATGTGTCCATCCTGCTGAACAAGCCCAAGTTGAAGGTCGAAGCCATCACCGCCATCGTGGACGAAGACCTGTGTAAGATGTGCGGCCAGTGCGCCCCGGTGTGTCCCTTCAGCGCCATCACCTGGGAGAAGAAGCAGGTCGCGCGCGTGACGGCAGCCGCCTGTACCGGGTGCGGCACCTGCGCCGCCGAGTGCAAATACGGCGCTATCTCCATGCGGCATTTCTCCGACCAGGCCATCTATGCCCAACTCGACGCCATCCTGGACGAAGACCCGCAAGACAAGGTGGTGACCTTCGCCTGCAACTGGTGTTCCTACGCGGGCGCGGACACGGCCGGCGTGAGCCGCATGGCCTACCCGCCCAACGCGCGCATCATCCGGACGATGTGTTCGGGGCGCGTCAACCCGGAGTTCGTCTGGTACGCCTTCCGCAAGGGCGCGCCGGTGGTGCTGGTCTCCGGCTGCCATTACGTGGACTGCCACTACATCGACGCCAACCGCAGCACCACGCGCCGCCTGGACGGGCTGTGGGATGGCCTGGAAAAGGCCGGCCTGCGCCCTGACCGGCTGTTGCTGGAGTGGTGTTCCGCGGCCGAGGGCGCCCGCTGGCAGACCATCATGCGAGAGGCGGAAAACAAACGCCAGGGTGTTACCACGGAAGAGTTAGAATTAACTCGTTCAACCTTGGTCGAGGCTAAAGTTCCTAGCCCGCGCAACCCCCGCCCGAGCGATGAGGGGCAGGAAGCGATCTACGCCTGTATGCGCTGCGGCCACGAATGGCATACGACGTACAAGGTCGATATGGAACGGGTGTGTCCGGGGTGCCGGTCGAATAGTGTGCGGTGGGTGCGCAAGTAATAGCCGAAGAAAACAAACGGATGTAAGAAAAATATAGCCCCTGGAATTTTTTATGATCCAGGGGCTGGTTTATCTTTCAGAATGGGTATCAGAACATCATCCCATTGATCCTATCGATCGTCTCGGGAGCCGGCCGCAGGTCGGCTTCTGTGAGGCGGTTGAGCGGTTCGTCCACCAGGTTGTAGAGTTCGGTCAATTCCGGTTTGCTGGTGTCCACGTAGATCAAGCCGGTCAGCAGGCAACTGCACGAGTTGGCTTCTTCCAGGATGCGGATGGATTCGCCCCGGTGGGAGGGGTCGAAATCGCGCTCGAGTTTCTTGAGCAGGATGCTCGAACCATCGTGCAGTTCGACCTCCAGGTCTTCCCCGGCTTCGTAACTCACCATGATCTCGGCCGCGGGGGGGACGTAAGACAGTTCGTGCAGGGCGGTCTCGTGTTCTTTGCCCCAGGCGTAAGAGTGATAGGAAGCGTCCTGGTTGTTGAAGGTCACGCACGGGCTGATGATATCCAGCACGGCGATGCCCTTGTGGCCGAGCGCGGCCTTGATGAGTTCCTTGACCTGCTTGGGGTCGCCGGCAAAAGAACGCGCCACGAAGGTCGCGCCGCCCACCAGCGCTTCCCAGGCGATGTCGATGGGCATGTAGGGATTGGTACCCTGGTTCTTCAGGCTCAGGCCGACTTCGGCAGTAGCCGAGAACTGGCCCTTGGTCAGGCCGTAGACGCCGTTGTTTTCGACGATGTAGACCATCGGCAGGTTGCGGCGCACGGCATGTTTGAACTGCCCCATGCCGATACTGGCGGTGTCGCCATCGCCCGAGACGCCCAGGCCGCGTATGCTGGCGTCTGCAAACAGGGCGCCGGTTGCCACCGAGGGCATACGTCCGTGCAGGCCGTTGAAACCGAAGGAACGGTTCAGGAAGTAGGTCGGGCTTTTACTCGAGCAGCCGATGCCGCTGAATTTCACCAACTTCGATGGATCGATATCCGCCTCGTAGCAGGCGGCAATGATTTGATTGGCGATGGAATTGTGCCCGCAACCCTGGCACAGGGTGGTCGGGTTGCCGCGATAATCGGCTTTTGTCAGGCCAGCCAGGTTGAACTGTCCGTTCGTTTTCGTCGTTGGGAGTGTTCCGGCCATTATTTCACCTCCTTTGCAAGGATGCTCTGTTTGACCCATTTGGCAGAAGTAGCCAGGCCATCGTTGAACGCAATCGAGATCAACTTATCACTCAATTGTGGAAATTCGGCCAACAGGAGTGTATACATCTGCCCATCGCGGTTCATTTCGACGACGTAATTGCGATCATGGGCTTCGATGAACTTCTTGACCTTGTCGGTAAAGGGGATGCCGCGAATGCGCATCGAATCCGCCCTGAGGCCTGCCTTCCCCTCCGGCGACGACGCCGTTTCCCCGCCTCTTTCGGGCGGGGTTTCGAGCAGGTGACGCGCCTCTCGAATGGCGGGTTCGGTCGAGCCAAAGGCGATAATGCCAATGGTCGCGCCTTTTGTCTTTTCGATGATGGGTTCGGGGATGAACCTGGCGGCGTTGCGGTATTTCTTTTTGATGCGGTCCATGTTATGCGCCCAGGTGGCCGCATCCTCGCTGTAGCGCGCATCCTCGGTGTGACCTGTGCCGCGCATGAAATACGCGCTGGCCGGATGCTTATTGCCAGGGAAGGTACGATAAGGGATGCCATCGCCGTCCACGTCGCGGTAACGTCCCCAATTCCCGTTGAGTTTCTCCAGGTCTTCCTCCCAGAGAACCTTGCCGCGATCCATGGGGGTATCGGGATACTTGAACGGTTCGGTCATCCACTGGTTCATGCCTAATTCCAGGTCGCTGAGGACGAAAACGGGCGTCTGCATATGCTCGGCGATATCGAAGGCGCGCCAGCCGAACTCGAAGCACTCGTTGACCGTCCCCGGAAGAAGGATGATCTGCTCCGTATCGCCGTGTCCCATGTAGTGTGTGAAGGTCAGGTCGCCCTGCGAAGTGCGGGTCGGCAGGCCGGTGCTGGGTCCCACGCGCTGCACATCCCAGATAACGACCGGCACTTCCGTAAAATACGCCAATCCTGCAAATTCGGTCATCAGGCTCAGGCCCGGCCCGGAGGTGGAAGTCATGGCGCGCAAACCGGCCCAGCCGGCGCCGACGGCCATCCCGACGGCGGCCAGTTCGTCTTCCGCTTGCACTACGGCGTAGGTATTCTTGCCATCCTTGCTCTTGCGAAGTTGAGGCAAATACTCCACTAATTCTTCGGCCAATGAGGTCGCCGGGGTGATGGGATACCAGGCAGCGAACTGCACCCCGCCGTAGATCGACCCGATGGCGGCAGCCGTGTTCCCATCGGACATGATCAGGCCTTCGGTTTTGTTCATCGGTTCGACGTAATACGGGTCTTTCTTCTCCAGGGTTTCTTTCGCCCAGGTCGATGCAGCCAGGACGACGTTGAAGTTCAAATCGATCGGTTTTTGTTTACCTTTGAAATGGAATTCCAGGGCCGCTTTGATTTTTCCGAAATCGATGCCGATCATCTGCGCCAGGATGCCTACGTAGACCATGTTGGCAACTAAATCTTTCAGGTTGGATGGCACATCGTTCTGCTCGCGCATGATCTCTTTGACGGGCATGGGATACACGATGATATCGTCGCGCGTCACATCCAACTTGATGCTATCATCGTAGAAAAACGCCCCCCCAGGCTGAACGACTGCCAGGTCCCTGCTGAACGACTGGGCGTTCATGCAAACCATGATGTCGTACTCCTCACGGCGAGCGATGAAACCATCCTTATTGACGCGGATGGTATACCAGGTCGGCAAGCCCTGGATGTTGGACGGGAACAGGTTCTTGCCAGAGACGGGGATGCCCATCTTGAACAAGGCGCGCAAGATGGTGGTGTTGGCCGTCTGGCTGCCGGATCCGTTCACGGTGCCAACGGTGATGGAAAAGTCGTTGAGGATCTTTCCAGTCATGGAATACTCCTTTGATTTACTCCTGTGATTCTTATAGTATTGCTCTATGAAAACTATGCTAACCGCGAAGATTTGTAGCGCGAAATTTATTTCGCTTTTGGTTGCCTGCCTGTTGGCAGACAGGCGGAATGAATTCCGCGCTACAGTATTGCTCTATGAAAACTATGCTAACCGCAAAGATTTGTAGCGCGAAATTTATTTCGCTTTTGGTTGCCTGCCTGTTGGCAGACAGGCGGAATGAATTCCGCGCTACAGTATTGCTCTATGAAAACTATGCTAACCGCGAAGATTTGTAGCGCGAAATTTATTTCGCTTTTGGTTGCCTGCCTGTTGGCAGACAGGCGGAATGAATTCCGCGCTACAGTATTGCTCTATGAAAA
>JBMOMO010000018.1:0-4223 GCA_049324135.1 Chloroflexota bacterium | reverse complement strand
TCATCCCCATACTGGGGACTTTTCCGCCTGTCTGCCGACAGGCAGGCAACCAAAAGCGAAATAAATTTCGCGCTACAAATCTTCGCGGTTGTGAATGTCCAGAGCAATACTATACTATTTCATACCATTTCATGGCACAAGTGGCACAAGTGGCGCAAGTGGCGCAAGTTCCGCTCATCTTTGGCTGAACGAGCCACGCGCTTCCGAAGTGCGTGGCTCATTTGACCACTTTGCGGTTAAAATCATCCCAATTCGATTCAGGAGAACGGACTATGGGCGTCATGCTGCAAACTTTTTATTGGGACTGTCCGCGCGAGGAGGACAAGGAATTCCAGTGGTGGAAGACTATCACCCAAGAGATTCCCGGGCTGGCCAAGGCCGGCTTCTCCTCGCTGTGGCTGCCGCCGATCCACAAAGCGGCCAACCTGGGTGGCTTTTCGATGGGCTACGATCCGTATGACTATTACGACCTGGGCGAGTTCGACCAGAAGGGGACGATCCCGACCTGGTTCGGGACGCGCAAGGAGTTGGAAAAACTCGTCGAAACGGCGCACAGGCACGGGCTGGGTCTGATCGCGGATGTGGTCATCAACCACAACTCCGGCGCGGACGGGCAGGAGGTCAACCCCATCACCGGCCAGTCGCGCTGGACGCGCTTCGATCCCAAGAGCGGCAAATTCCCGCGCAATTGGGAATGCTTCCACCCGTCCATGTATGAATCGTGGGATGAGATGACCTTCGGCGATATGCCCGACCTCTCGCACCGCAACCCCTACGTCTACGCCGAACTGCTCGAACTGGCGCGCTGGCTGATCGAGGTGGTTGGCTTCGACGGTTTCCGCTACGATTTCGTCAAGGGCTATGGCGCCTCCACCATCCAGGCCTTCCAGGAATACCGCTACCTGCGCGACGGCAAACCCTTTGCGCCCTATGGCGTGGCCGAGTTCTGGGACAGCGCCCACAACATCGAGGGCTGGGTCAACCTGGCGAATTTCTCCAACACCAATCCGGTGGACGCCTTCGACTTCCCGCTGCGCGAGATGCTCAAGGCCTTGTGCGACCAGTATGGCTTCAGCCTGCGGCAGTTCGCCGCCTGGGATACCCTGCTCAAGAAGCAGCCGCAGACCACCGTCACCTTCGTCGAGAACCACGACCTGCGCGACGAAGGCCGTCCTATTGTCAACGACAAACTGCTGGCCTACTCCTACATCCTGACCCACGAGGGCTATCCGTGCGTCTTCTGGCGCGACTATTTCAACTACAACCTGGCCCTGCGCGGTTCACCCAACGGCATCGACGCGCTGCTGGCCGCGCACGAGAATTACGCCGCCGGGGAGACGCAAACCCTGTGGCTGGACGACGACCTGTACATCATGCAGCGCACGGGCTACGCCGGCAAGCCGGGCTTGGTCTATGCGCTCAACAACCGCGGGGACGCCTGGCGCGGCGAATGGGTGGACACCCAATGGAAGGACGCCTCTTTCAGACCCGTTGCCTGGTGGGGCAAATATGACCTCTCCCGCCCCCACGACCAGTCCACCGGCCCCGATGGGCGCGGGCAATTCTTTGCCCCCGCGCGCGGGTATGCGGTGTATGCGGTGAAATAAAGGCGGCGCCATGAAAACCGGCAACAAACGCCCCAAGCGCCCGATGGCCGTCTCCATCGTTGCCTGGGCCATCGTCGTCCTCTTCCTGGTGCGCCTGTACCAGGTGTTCGAGCCGCTGGTGCAAACGGGCGTCTTCGAGCATGGCATCACCGCCCCGTTGGCAAACGGCTTGCGGCTCACGGCGCTGGGCAATGCCGTCTTGACCAGCGCCTCCTACGCGCTGCTCTCGCTGGCCGGGCTGGTCGTGCTGGCCGGCTTCCTGCGCATGCGCAAGTGGGCCTGGGTGACGTTGATGGTCTGGACAAGCGTCTCGCTGACCACGACGCTGATCGACTATTTCTACCGCCAGCCCAACTACGTGGTAATGGCCTCCGACGTCATCATCACGTTCGCCCTCAACCAGTCGGACGTGCAACGCATCTTTGGGATAAGGACGGACCAAGGTGAACCCCTCGACTGACCTGCCCGCTTCCTCCTCGGACCTCGACCTGCTGCGGCGTTTCGAGCCGGTCTTGCGCTTCACGCGCGGCGAACCCTTCTTCCCCACCGACGTGGAACGCTACGTGCAGGAATCCAGCCTGTGGGCGCACACCCCGGACGGGCGCGACGAACTGCTCGTCCGCCAGGGTGAATTGAACATAGACGCGCTCATCCAGCCGCACCCGGCGCGCTTCGGCACCGTCCACTACCTGCGCTTCATCGAGACCCTCAGCCTGACCGAGGCCGCCCGCGCGCTGGCCGACCAGGCGCGCCTGCGCGGCAAACTTGGGAGCGACTTCCACGCCGGGCTGGGACGCCTGGCGCGCGGCGGCTTCCTGCCGCGCATCGTGGACGCGCTGTTCACCTTCTCCTTCCTGCTGCGCGGGCGCGTGCCGGCCGCCATCGCCGCCGCCGCCGAACTGGCCTACTTCCGCCTGCGCCGCCGGGCGGACAAATACGTCTACTACGGGCGCGTCGTCCGCCAGGACGGCTGGATCGCGCTGCAATACTGGTTCTTCTACTGTTACAACAACTGGCGCTCCGGCTTCAACGGCGTCAACGACCACGAAGCGGACTGGGAACTGGTCACGGTCTACGCCTACGAGCAGAACGGCGCCGTCCTGCCCGAATGGATCGCTTACGCTTCGCACGACTTCCACGGCGACGACCTGCGCCGCCGCTGGGACGACGGCGAACAACTCGATTTCGTGGACGGGCATCCGGTGGTGTACGTCGGCGCCGGTTCGCACGCTTCCTATTTCCGGCGCGGGGAATACCAGGCCGAGGTCAACCTGTCGCTGCCGGCCTGGGTGCGCAGCGCCCGCAAGGCCTGGAACCGCTTCTGGACCGAGACGCTCGGCCAGCAGCCGCCCGACCCCTTCCGCATCCCCTTCGTGGACTACGCGCGCGGCGACGGCCTGGGCATCGGGCCCGGCCAGCCCGAAGCCTGGACGCCCGCGCTGATCGACGAGTCCACGCCCTGGGTGAGCCAGTATCGCGGCCTGTGGGGACTGTTTGCCCGCGACCCCATCTCCGGCGAGAACGCCCCGGCCGGCCCGATGTACAACCGCGACGGCTCGCCGCGCGGCGCGTGGTACGACCCGTTGGGTTTTGCCGGGCTGGACAAGATTCCGCCTCCGCCGGCCGCCCTGGGCCTGCTCTCGTCGAACTGTGAGCGCATCGCCAGCCGCCAGGGAGAGTTGGAAACGCAAATCCCGAAGAAAACGCTCGAACTGCAATCGCTGGGCATCCGACTGAAAGGCATGGAGGGCAACCCGCACCTGGCGCGCCAATACGCCGCGCTGGAGAAACGCATCAACTCCCTGGTGGAGGAGGTGAAAGGGCTGCGGCGCGAACACTTCGAGAACTGCGCCCTGCTGCAAGGGCTGACACAGCGCCTGGAACGGCTGCGGCTGGGGCTGAAAGACGATCTGCGCGCCCACATCCGCCGCCTGGCCATGCCTGTCAAGGCGGCGCAGGTGCGCTTCGACCGGGCTGCGGAAACCTGGGCCGCCATCAGTCTCAGCCTGCTGCTGTACGGCATCGTGGCGCTGGTCTTCTTCGCGCCGGGCCACCTGTGGGCCGGGCTGGCCGCCATCAGCATCCTGTTCGTGGTCATCGAATCTATCCTGCGCGGCGCTTTCGTGCATACCGTTACGGTCATCACCACGCTGCTGGCCATGCTGGCTGCCCTGATCCTGCTGCTGCGCTTCTGGCTGTGGATCCTGATCGCTGCGCTGCTGGGGGTGGCCACGTTCCTCATGCTCCAGCGCCTGCGGGAACTGGCGGGCTGATCCTGGGGCTTTGATAATTCGTACATTTGTGCTAAGATTGGCGCGTGAAACTCAACCTCCCCGCTCGCCAGCCTTTTATCTTCCACCACGCCGTCCGTTCACACGGCTGGTACCAGATGGCGCCCTTCGACTACGACGAAGAGGCGGGCGTCTTGGATTATGTCATCCGCCTGGAGGCCGGCAAGGCGCTCGAAATGCGCATCCGTGAAGCGCCCGGCGGCGTCCGCGTCGAAACGGATGAGAACCTGACGGAAGCCGAAGCCGCCGAACTGACCGGCAAGGTCAACTGGATGCTCGGCCTGGAGATGGACTTCTCCGCTTTCTACGCCGCCGCCCGCAAGGA